>JAYTMG010000426.1:0-1484 GCA_043728745.1 Verrucomicrobiaceae bacterium | reverse complement strand
CAGTTCAGCCTCGGCGGGCTCAACAGCGTGCGCGGCTACCGCGAGAATCAACTCCTGCGCGACAACGGCATCTTCGCATCCGTCGAGCTGCGAGTCCCGCTCCTGCTGCGCAAAGACCGCACGCCCGTCGTCACCCTTGCGCCTTTTATCGACTGGGGCACGGGCTGGGATGTGAACAAAGTGGAGGACCACAACGAGAGCATCTGGAGCGCCGGCGTGGGCCTGCGGCTGGAGCCCGCAAAAAACATTCACGCCAGCATCTATTGGGGCCACGCGTTCGTGAGCCTCGGCGAAGGCGGCGGAAAGCGAAGCCTGCAAGACTCCGGCTGGCACTTCACGATTTCGCTGGATGCGTTTTAATCCCCGGTGCCTTCTTTTGAGCACCGAAGCCGCGCGGGTTTAGGCCGTATCGGGCACCTTATTTTGCGCCAAGACCGAGCACGACCACCGGGAAAGTTCGGAGGAGGATTTTGGCATCGAGCCAGAGTGACCAATTGTCGATGTATTCGAGGTCGAGCGCGACCCAGCGGTCGAAGCTGGTGATGTTGCTGCGACCGCTGATTTGCCACAGGCATGTGATGCCCGGCTTCATCGCCAACCGCCGACGCTGTGCGGTCGTCTCGAACTTTTCCACTTCATACATCGGCAGCGGACGCGGGCCGACGAGGCTCATGTCGCCCTTGAACACATTCCAAAGCTGAGGAATTTCATCGAGCGAAGTCTTGCGGAGGATGCGTCCGATTTTTGTCACGCGAGGGTCCTTGTTCACTTTGAAAACCGGCCCCTGCATTTGGTTCATGCGCTGCAATTCGTCGCGCTGCATCTCCGCATCGGTAGCCATTGTGCGGAACTTGAAAATGGTAAACGCGCGCCCGTTTTTCCCGCCGCGCGCCTGGCGGAAGATGACCGGTCCCGGCGATGTGAGTTTTATGGCGAGGGCGATCAAGGCGAAGAGCCACGAGAAGCAAATGAGGAGCAAAAGCGCGATCGCGCGGTCGGCGAGATGTTTCACCATCAGCGCCCAGGAAACGCTCGGGGCGGCGCGGAAAACAAGCATGGGCCGCGATCCGAACGCATCAAACTCCGGTCGCGCGATGCTCGTGCGGATGAAGTCGGCGCTCAGCCAGGCTTCCACGCCCTCCGTCTCGCACGCGCCGATGTATTCGTTCAGCCGCCCCATCTCGCTGTGCCCACCGACAAAGAGCACACGCCCCACGGAGTGCGCGTGCAGCGCGGTGACGAGCACCTCGACTGATTCCGTCTGGATGTCGATCTCCTGCACCACCTCGATCTCCATCACCTGCTCCGCGTTGAACCCATTGCGAAACGCAAAATTGTCCGCCTTCGTGCCGACTAAAATCATGCTCTCGCGCAAGACGCCCGACCTCACCCGGTGACGATACCTCGCAATCGTGGTGCGCTCGCGCACCAGCAACGCAATCGCACCGAGCATCGCAAAAAGTGGCATCACCGCACGGCTCGGG
>JAYTMG010000425.1:0-3073 GCA_043728745.1 Verrucomicrobiaceae bacterium | reverse complement strand
AGCACCCGCAGGCGGCGGTGGTCACGACCACGGCCACGGCGGCGGCGAGTTCTAAAAACTCCCGCTCGTTAAAGAGCTAAACACATTCACAAACCGCCGCGTTCCGAAAGGGGCGCGGCGGTTTTGTTTGTTTCGGGAATCAAACTCTTACTTGATGCTGGAACACAATGGGAGTAAGGAATTCGCATGGCAGTCATCCGCAAACACCTTGAGCAAAAAACTTACCCGCTGAAGCTCGCAGCGATGCAGAAAGCATCGAAAACGATTACCGCACGGAGGCGGAGACCGCTCCGCGAAGAAGACATTTGTGATTCGGAAGACGCTGCGCTCGTCCGCGCCGTAGTGAAAGCCTCCGCTCGCGATTTGGCGAAATGAAGCAGTGGGAGATTTACGACTTTCCGTATCCGTCGGAAGACCAACCGCATCCGTTCGTGATCCTGTCGCCGACAGTCCTCGCTGAACACAAGGATTACAAGGAAGTGAATGCTTTGATGTGCGTCTCCCTCCGCGGTGGCACCCAACCCAAGCCCCGCGATGTAAGATTGAACGGCAGCGATGGTCTTGATGGACCAACATTGGTTCGGTGCCATTTCATTCACACATTCGAGAAGTCAAAATTTGGCAGAAAGCGAGGAACGGTGAGTATCGCGCGCCAACGTGCCATCGGTAAAACTCTGGCACTCGTTTTCAATCTCACTGGCGTCTGAGAAGCCAAGCGCCGCAAAGGCAACGAAGGTCTGAACATCGCCACCGGCGAATGGGTTGACCTCGTGAAAGCCGGCGTCGGTGACGCGACAAAGGTCACCCGCAACGCGCTGCAAAACGCGGCATCCACCAGCGGATTGCTCCTCACCACCGAGTGCCTCATCACCGAGTGCCTCATCACCGAGCTCCCGGAGGAGAAAGCACCCGCAGGCGGCGGCGACCACCACGGTCACGACCACGGCGGCTTCTAAAAAGCCCCGCTCGTTAAAGAGCTAAACACATTCACAAACCGCCGCGTTCCGAAAGGGGCGCGGCGGTTTTGTTTCCGTATTACCGAGCGACCAATGCCGCTGCGTCTATGCGTAGCTCGGGGATGGTGGAGGATTGGGCGATGGCCACGGTTTCCAGTTTTGCGTAGCCTTGCTCGCTGGGGTCGGTGCGGACTTCGAGTCGCTTTTCGTTCACGAGGACGATCCAGAATTCTTTCACCCCGGCGCGGGCGTAGGCGAGGGCTTTGTTGCGGTCGTAGTCTTCGCTGGTCACGGCGATTTCGATGACGAGCTCGGCAGTCGTGGGGTGCGAGGACCAAAAATCCTCCGGCTCTCCGTGAATTACTGAAACATCCGGCTCCGGCTCGGAGCCCGATTTAGTGCAGGTGATGGGCTGTTCGCTCATCAAGAAACAGTTCGGGCGCAATGCCGCACGAACATGTTCGAGGAGACGGCGAAGGACAGATGCGTGAAGGGGTGACTTGGGAATTTTTGTGAAGACAACTCCGTAGAGCACCTCGGTATTTTTTCCAAGATGCCCCAATTCACCGAGTGCTTGATACGCTTCGATGCTCAACGGATGAATGTAGTCCGTGTTGTGTGGATCCGGCAAGATGACGGTTCTCATTTGCGCTGAAGTAGCGGAGAATTTGGGCGAGGCAATTCTTCAATTCTCAGCGGGAACCAAATCCGCCGCCAGGTCGAAGAAACCACCAGCGATTACGACCGCGAGAAGCTCCAAGAGCGCCTCGCCAAGCTCGCAGGCGGCGTCGCACTCATCCGCGCGCAGAAAGCACTCGATACGCTCAACCTCACTGGCGACGAAGAAGTCGGGCGCAGAGATCGTGCGTCGCGCAATCGAAGCGCCACTCCGCGAGCTCGCCAACAACGCGGGTGCCCCGGCTTCTGTTTAGCTCTCTTTTGCGGCGCTTTCCGTTTTATCCGCCGATACTGGAAATGCCCACTTGTGATAGACTAGGAACTTCACCCAGCCCATGCAGAGCTGAGTGGTGATGACATCGAAATCCAGTCGGCTGCCGCCAAGGCGCCGGGCGATTCCGATGTCGAAGTGCTTAAAGATTGTGAGAAGCAGCGAAGAGATTCCCCACATCACAACGACCACGGAGATATACCGCACGAAAGCATCCCTTTTGCGGGAGCTTGTGCGGAAATTGACGAAGTAGTTCCACAGGAAAAAGAACGCTGTGCCCGCTCCCACGCTGCAAGCCGCCTTCGCCCACACGGGGAGCGAGGTGTGTGCGCTGAGGTACTTAAACGGGAGCGCGATGAGGAGGTAGTTCACAACGGCTCCCACGAGAAATAGCGCTAATCTTTGGCGGACACTCTGTTTCATTTCGGCCCTGCTTTGAAGGGGAACCGGCAATCAGTCCATCCCATAATATGTGCCGTGTTTGCGGGTCTTGGGCTGCCGCAGAAGCCTCCACTAACGCTTTGCTCCGGCGGCGGTTGTCTCGCCATGAATCCGAACTCATCTTCCAGCCCGATGACCGCCCGCGGTTTTTCGCGTCGCGAATGGTTGCGCGTCGGCGGGTTGGGCGCGTTGGGAATCTCACTTCCGCATTTGCTCGGCGCGCGCGCAAATGCCGCGACTGTGGGGAAGGGCGCGAGCTTTGGTAGGGCGAAATCGTGTGTGATCGTCTTTCTCGGCGGAGGGCCGCCGCAGCATGAAACGTTCGACCCGAAGCCGGACGCACCTTTGGAAATTCGCGGGACTTTTCGCTCGATCGCGACGCGGGTTCCGGGCGTGCATTTCTCCGAGACGCTGCCGCACACAGCGCTCGTGGCGGACCGGCTGGCGGTGATTCGCTCGATGACGACGGACATCAATTCGCACTCCACGAGCGGGTCTTTCATGCTGACCGGCTATGTGCCGCAGACGAAGGCGGAGAACGTCCCGCCGAGCCCGGAGGATTGGCCGAGCATTGCATCGGTCGTCGGCACGCTAAAGCCCAGTGAGCGCTCGCCGCTTTCCGCCGTGGTGCTGCCAGAGCATATCGCGAACGACGGAAATATCGTGTGGCCCGGCCAGAACGGGGGCTTCATGGGGCCGAAGTGGCATCCCATGATGATGAAGTGCG
>JAYTMG010000424.1:0-1978 GCA_043728745.1 Verrucomicrobiaceae bacterium | reverse complement strand
CCATAAGGATGGTGATAGGCTGTGTGACTGCTTTCATGATGTCGTCGGCGGTTGATGAATCGGCAAGGTGACAATGAACGTCGTTCCCTTTCCTTCCTCACTACTTGCCACAATTTTTCCGTGGTGGCGATCCGTAATTTTGCGGCAAACGCTGAGCCCTATCCCGGAGCCCTCAAATTCGTCCCGCGTGTGAAGCCTTTTGAAGGCCCCGAAAATCTGTTCTGCAAACCTGTTTTCGAACCCGAACCCGTTGTCCTCAATCCGAATCTCCACCAGCGGCGCTGCGTGTGGAGATGTGGGCAACTGAGCGTTCATATTCAGGATCGCGGAGCCCTTCACCCAAACCTCGGGCTTCACTCCGGGGCGTTGAAATTTCAGAGCGTTCGAAATGAGGTTTTGAAAGAGCTGCCGCATCTGCGTCGGGTCCGCGTCGATGGATGGCAGGTTGTCCACAACGACTTTCGCATGCAGCGAAGACACGCGCTCCTCGAGGTCGCCGAGGACTCCATGCACGACTTCGCTGAGAGCGCACCGCGCGAATGGCTGCGCACGAGTGACGATGCGGGAAAGCTGGAGAAGGTCCTGAATGAGCCGCTGCATCCGCTCCGCTGCATTGAGCATTCGGTTGAGATAATCGCGCCCGCTTTCGTCCAGCTTGTCCGCACTTCGGGACCGCAGCCGATCTCCGAACGCTTGGATCTTTCGGAGCGGTTCCTGCAAATCGTGCGAGGCGACGCTCGCGAAATGTTGCAGTTCCTCGTTCGACTTCGTCAGCGCGTCGGCATAATGCAAGAGCTTCTCCTCGTCCTCCCGCCGCTTCGTAATGTCGGAGCTGATTCCGACGAGGCCGATGAGCCTGTCCGTCGCGGAAAAGAGCGGCACCTTGGAAGTCTCCAGCCACACTTCCTGCCCGCCAAAATCGCGGCTCGGCTCCTCTTTGTCCAATTGCGCTTTCCGCGAAGAAAGCACCACCAAGTCGTCCGCCCGGTACTGCTCAACCAACTCCGGCGGATAAAAGTCGTAGTCCGTCAATCCCTCCACCTGGTCCGCCGCTTCCAGGCCGACATACTGCGCGTGGGCGGTGTTCGAGCGGACGTATTTCCCCTCCATATCTTTCACAAAAATCTGGTCCGGGATCGTATCCATGACGCGGCGAAGGAGATTGCGCTCCAGCTCCAGTTGCTCATCCGTCCGCCTTCGTTCCCGGATGTCCCGGAGAATCAGCAAGCAAGCCAGCAGCAGCGCGATGTAAGTCAGCGAAGTGCCGCCCACGACGAAGGAAGTATTCACGCGCCCAATCTCGTCGAGACTCTCCACGAGGTCACGCAAGCGCCGCCTTTCCACCTGGTCGAACTCCTCGATTTCCTCGGCGATCTGCAAAAAAACCTCTCCAGACCTCGCGAGCGATTCCGTCTCGTTGTAAGCTTTTGCCGCGCCTTCCAGCCCCTTGTCCGTTCGCAGCGTGATCAACTCCCCGAACATCGCCACCGCAGTGCTGACACGTTCTTGCAGACGACCAAGCTGGAGGAACTGGTCGGGACTGTCCTGCGAGAATTTCTTCAGGTTGGTAATATCTTGAACGATGAATGAATGCCCCACCGAGTAAGGGAGCAACATGGACTCTTTGCCGGTGAGGATAAATCCGCGGACACCGTTCTCCATGTCCACGATACGCCGCTGGAGTCGCTCCGCAGTCAGTAGTATCTCCCGTTTTTCGCTGACCTTGGCAGAGGTCTCGAGCAATCGACGCGTGGTCATAAAACTCGTCAGCGCGATCAGCCCGAGCATAAAAAGCGTGAACCCCGCCCCGAGGATGACTTTCCGCGAGATGGAGAGCTTTTCGGGAGCGTTGTTCGGTTGTTCGGGCATCTGCGAGAATTGGCGGAGGGAGTAGGATTCGAACCCACGGGGCCTTTCGGCCCGCCGGTTTTCAAGACCAGTGCAATAGACCACTCTGCCATCCCTCCAGCGTGGACCC
>JAYTMG010000423.1:0-1193 GCA_043728745.1 Verrucomicrobiaceae bacterium | reverse complement strand
CATGCGGTGCTCGGCGAGATCGGGCTGAGCCGCTTGAAGGGCTCGGAGATTACGGAGCTCGTCTGCACGAATTCCGTGCCGGAGAACGACGGCGCTGGCTTTAAAATCACCACGCTGTGCGTGGCCCCGCTGTTGGCGGAGGCCATCCGGCGGGTCTCGGATGAAGAGTCCGTGTCCTCACTTTTTCAGATTCCAAAGCTCTGAACCAATTTCCCTGGAACACAAACTAAACAAACAAACTAAAATAAAGCAGTAGCTACAAACGCAATGGCCAAACACATCTCACTCAAAGCCGAACTCCGCGCCAATCCAGGCACGACGGGTTCCAAAGCAATCCGCAAAGCAGGGAAAGTCCCGGCGATTATTTACGGACGTCACTTCGCACCACAGACGCTCCAGCTTGACGCTCACACGCTCGCGCTGACTCTGCGTGGCGGTATCACCCACGCGCTCGTGGACCTCGAAATCGTCGGCGGCGCAAACACGCTCGCATTGATTCAGGCCGTTCAGCACCATCCGGTGAAGCGCCATATCGTGCATCTCGATTTTCATGCGCTTAAGGAAGACGAACTCATGCACACCACCGTGCCAATCGTCAGCCTCGGCGAGCCGCTCGGCGTCAAGACCGGTGGCGGTCGTCTCGAGCAGGTCATCCGCAACCTCGAAGTCTCCTGCTTCCCGAAAGATCTTCCAGAGAGCCTCATCGTCGATGTGTCCGGCCTGAACCAAGGCGACTACATCCACGTAAACGAAATCAAACTCCCAGCCGGAGTCACCTCGCTCTCGCACGCCGAGTCCGTCGTTTTCCACTGCGCAGCGCCGACCGTCGAAGTCGTCGAGACGCCAGCGGAAGGTGCAGCCGCACCGGAAGTCCTCAAGGAGAAGAAACCCGCCGCCGGTGCCGCCCCTGCCGCCGCCGCCGCTCCTGCGAAGAAGAAGTAATCAACCCGGTTTGGATGGATGGCTCGCTTAATCGTCGGACTCGGCAATCCCGGCCGCGACTATGCAGAAACACGGCACAACGTCGGCTTTATGGTCTTGGACCGTATCGCCAATGCCGCAGGAGCCATCTTCCGGACTGAAAAAAAGTGGCAGGCACACTTCGCCACCGCCCGAGTGGGTGGGAGCGAAGTATGGCTGTGCAAACCGCAAACTTACATGAACCTCAGCGGCGAAAGCGTGAGTGCCATCAC
>JAYTMG010000422.1:0-1488 GCA_043728745.1 Verrucomicrobiaceae bacterium | reverse complement strand
CAAACCGAGGTCCATGCCGCTTTCCCAATAATCCAGACTCGCACTCTTCTCAAAATTTCGCAGCACAAGCTGCTTCGGGTCCACGCTCAAATAGCACACCGCATCGGGCACCAGGGCAGGACTGTACAAGTTGCGTGTCCAAACTGGATCAGCCCCTCGCGCCATGTCGCGGGCCATGAGTGTGTAAATGTAGCGGTCGGCAAGGACCACATAACCGGCGCGAAGAGCCGGGATGATTTCATGCACCAATTGATCGAAGAAATCCGTCGCGTAAAACAACGTCATCGTCGTGTGAGTGAGGATGTTCGATTGCTTGGCCTGCTCAATGTCGTTCGCCAGAAGCGGCGACCGACGAAGGCCCATGTGCTCCACCGCGCGACCATTCGACTCCAGCCATTCACTGAGCAACCGAATGTGCGTGGACCGGCCAGAACCATCGGCACCTTCCACGACGAAGAGCTTCCCGGTAAATTTGGCATTGTGCAATTCCGGCAGTGGCCGTCCGTATGCGACGGGCTTCGCTCCTGCTTTCCGGACTGGTTTTGTAGTGGCCATGTCAGCGTTTGAAATCTTCGAGGCGGATTTTGCTTTCGATGATGGCGCGAACCTCCGCCTGCTGCTCATGGATTTCACGCGTCGCCTCGATGACGGTGAATCCAAATCGCGAGCTCATCTTTTCATACTGCTCGAACACCCGGCCCTGGAAAATGCGGAAGCTCTCGTAAGGGTCACTGCTCCAGCCCATATCGAGTCCGGCCTCGTGAAATTTGAGCTGCGGTCGCCCATCCAAAATCCGGTGCAGCGCCACTTCGAGCGGCGCGCGGAAATACATCGTGATGTCCGGCAGCGAGGCGAAACTATAAAGGCTCTCCACCCACTCAGGATCGACTCCGCGCACGACATCCCGTGCAAACGCGGTGAACACATACCGGTCCGCCAGCACGATATAGCCAGCCTTCAAAAGGGGCAAAATCTGCCGCTCATATCGGTCCGCAAAGTCCGTCGCGTGAATGAGCGAAAAGGTCGTCGGCGTGAGCAGCTTCTCCGTTTTCCCCCGACTGGTGCTCGGCTTCACGAGCCGCGAAGAGTTCCACTCAGTGAAGAAAACGCGGGCACCGGAAAGCTCCAGCCAGCGCTTCACGAGATAGATCTGGGTGCTTTTCCCGGACCCATCGAGACCTTCTACAGCGATGAGTTTTCCGGGATATTTCTGTGGTTTCTGCGGCACGCGACGAATTTGGTTATCGGTCTCGAAAACGCAATCGCAAAGTCGCGCAAATGTCACCGCCGGGTGTGATTAAAAGTGGAACACCGTGGCACGAACGCCCTCGTTCGTGACCGTGTCCCGGACGCCTCGTCCGGACTTTCCCGAAAGGGCAAGATGATCCGTTTCAACTTCACGCGCCTCATCAGTGTGCGGCTTCGCCGTTTGGACAACTCCGGACGGGGCGTCCGGGACACAGTCACGAACGAGGGCGTTCGTGCCAC
>JAYTMG010000421.1:0-2791 GCA_043728745.1 Verrucomicrobiaceae bacterium | reverse complement strand
CCCTCTTTTCCAAAAATATCATATGTCGCAGCACCGCAGTCTCAAAGGATCCAGCACCATCGCAGCAAAACGCAACGTTCTAAAGCGTTTCGAGCGCGTCGAAGTTCTCAAGCGTCGTAACCAATGGCAGGAAGGGGACCGCGTGATCGGTCTTCGCAAGACAAAGCCGGACGCGTAGTCCGCAAAATTTTCATTGTTGTGTTTTCCGGAGCCGCTGGATGGCAATGTCCAGCGGCTCTGTTTCTTTTTTCGCAGCGCTCCCATACAAAAGAACGCTTGCGAAGCGCTCACCGGAAGCGTTCATTTGTAGTTCAATCTGTTTTGGTTCATGACGAAATCTTTTCTCGCACTCGCACTTCTCTCTTCGATCTCATTTGCTGGCGACCCCGCCCCGACTATTGATATCTCGAAGCTCCCGCAGCAAACTCAGATTGTGGACGATGTCGTGGTGCCGGTACCGAGTGAAATTTTCGCCGTCCTCGATAAACTCGGGAAACCGAACTGGACCGCCGTTCTCCGTGCGCCGAAAGGTGTCGTCAAAACATGCGGGAACCAGCCGCAAGACGCCCTGTATCTCGGGGTCATCATCGCAGAGGGATTTATCGCAGTGGAGGCGCAAAACTCCGAGGCCGTGAAAGATATTGGCAAGAGCGTCCTCAAGCTGGCCGAGGCTCTCAGCGTCCGCAAAGAAGTCACCAGCCGCGCAAACGCAATCATTGCGGCAGCCGAAAGCAGCGACTGGCAACTAGTCCGCAGGGAACTCGATGGAGCGCTGAGCGAAGTGCGCGGAGCGATGAAAGCGCTCGGGTCCGAAAACCTCGCGCACCTCGTCAGTCTCGGTGGCTGGGTCCGGGGTACGGAGGCGCTCTGCGAGGTCGTTTCGAAAAGCTACAGCAAAGATGGCGCAGACCTGCTCCGGCAGCACATGCTCCTTTCGTTTTTTAGCAACAAGCTGAAAAACGTCAGCAAACAGAAATCGCTGAAACACCCGCTGATTCCGAAACTCCAGGCCGGCCTCACGGGCATCCTTCCACTCATCGGCCTCGCACAAGACGCTGATATTTCCGCAAAGTCGGTAAAAGAGATTGGCGACATCACTGCGGGGCTGGTCAAAGCCATTCAAACCAAGTAAACTCTTTTCTGCAGACCGTGAAGCGCTCAATTTTTCAACTACTAGCCATACTCGCCCTAGCCCTCACTCCTGTGCAGGCAACGGTGGACGACGCGTTATCCTACGCCCTTGAGGGAGCGACGCCGTATGTCAAAGAAGGGTTCACCGTTCGCGAGGACTGGTGGGGCGGCGACCTGCCGGTCGGCAAGGCCAAGGCCATCGTTCATCAACTCTTCAAGGGCAACCAGTATTGGTTCTGGATGGGCACCGAGGTCGCCACGGCAAAGATCACCGTTCACGTCTATGATGCCGACGGAAACCTGTGCGAAGTCGAAGCCTGGTCGAAAGGCCGCTTCGCAGGTGCCCGCGTCATCCCGAAAAAGACCGGCACCTATTACATCATCGTCGAGGTAGAGAAATCTGACCGCGAGCGCACCCATTGGGCGATGGCATACGGCTTCCGCTGATCTCCGGCAGTTCCTCGCCGAACCAATAAACGGATGCGCATTCGCTTCCGCAATCAACCACACGGGAATGCGCCGTGGCTTTACCGTGCCGCCGCGTCAGTCCATCCCCGCAGCGCACAATAGACTATCTTTATGGAGCACACTTTTGAATTTGAAAGCGCCCGCACGCTCGGGTCGCTGTTTCTCAATGACCTTGGAAATTTGCAACTGATTGAACGGACGCTCGGCGTCAAACTCACAACGCGGGAAGGCTGGCTGCGCGTCGAGGGCGAGGCTCCGGCTATCGCGCTTGTCGGTGAGATTTTTCGGCAGCTCGAAGACGCCCGGAAGAGCGGGCTCACGATCCGGAAATTTGAGTTTAACTACGCCGTTCGATCGGTGCAGGATGCTGATGCACCTTCGCTCGATGCGCTCATCATTACTAAGATCCACTGCTCCGCGAAACGTCCGCCGATCGTGCCCAAGACGGCTGTGCAGCGGGCGTATATTCAGGCGATTCAGCAGCATGACATGACGTTCGGCATTGGTCCGGCGGGCACTGGAAAGACTTACCTTGCGATGGCGATGGCGGTGTCTGCTTTGAAAAAAGAGCAGGTGAACCGCATCATCCTGACCCGTCCCGCCGTCGAGGCAGGCGAGGCGCTTGGGTTTTTGCCGGGCGATTTGAAGGAGAAGATCATGCCGTACCTGCGCCCGCTTTACGACGCGCTTCACGACATGATAGACCCGGAGGATATGCAGCGGCTTTTTGAGCGCGGAGTCATCGAAGTTGCCCCGCTCGCCTACATGCGCGGGCGCACGCTGAACCACGCATTTGTCGTCCTCGACGAGGCGCAGAATACGACCATGGAGCAAATGTTCATGTTTCTCACGCGACTTGGTGCGGACAGCAAAGCGGTCATCACCGGCGACCCCACGCAGATCGATCTGCCGGTCAATAAACGGAGTGGCCTAGTCGAGGCGCTCACTGCGTTGAAGGACGTCGAGGGGATCAATTTTACAAACTTCGGCGAGCGCGACGTCATTCGTCACGAACTCGTCCAGAGGATCGTAAAAGCCTACCGGACGCTTCGCAGTAGCTAACTAGTGCTCTGTCAGTCATGAGATGGTGGTAGCCGCTTGAGCAATCCGGCGGTGACTTGTGACTCGTGAGTGGTGACTGGTCGCAAGCGTGTTGGCGTGGTTTCCCCGCTTGCGACTAATCACTTCTCAC
>JAYTMG010000420.1:0-1823 GCA_043728745.1 Verrucomicrobiaceae bacterium | reverse complement strand
TTTACATCTGCCCTTGATGAAATCGTGGAAGTCCACAGGGCTTGCCAGGATCATCGGGCCTTCGGTTTGATGAAGATGACCTCGGCGCGGTCGATCCAGCCTTTGCGGAGGTCGAGGCGGAACCAGCCGTCGCTGTTCTTTTTGTGGATGCGGCAGCCGGAGCGTGGGCCGAACTCCTTGAGGTCGTACTGCGCCCAGGTCTTGCCCAGGTCGGGCGAGTAGATGATGCCGCAGGCATAGGTCGAAGCGGGCGCGCAGTGGGTGGCGATCATGACGCCGTCCTGGATGAGCATGGCCGCGGATTCGAACTCGGGATTGAACAGCAACGTGTGCTTCTCCGTGTTCGCGATGTCGGCGGGCGCGCAACTGAAGATGCCGCGATCGTGTTTGGGGCCGAGCTTCGGACCGTTGGCATCGGAGATCCAGTAGAGCCTGCCGTCCACGAAGTTGATGCCGCCGCATTTGAAGCGTGAGTTCGAGTTCACGCTGACGATGACTTTCCAACTCCACGCGTCCGCCCGGGCGTCGTAGGTGCCGCGAGCCAGTGGCATTCGTTTCCGTTTCCGCGATCCAAGTCTCCGGTGCAGGCGTAAAAGGCTTTCTCGGTTGGGTTGTAGGTCACGTTGTGAACGTGGCGGGCGATGATCTTGTTCGTCGCCTCACCGAGCAACGGCGCATTCGGCCCAGCCCCCTTTTGCTGAAAGTGCGGATTCTGACCGAAGGAATACGCGAGCTTCACGGTCCGTCCGCTGTCGGTGGAGTAGTAGATGTTCACCGGCACCGCGCCGCCGATGACGTTGCAGTAGTTTCCCCACACGAGCATTTCTTTTCCATCCACCTCGAAGCAGTGCTCGCCATCGAGCGTATGGAAATACCAGCCGGGCTGCGCCGGATCGACCGGCATGTGCGGAAGGTAGTCGCTGCCGTCAGCTTTCTTCACGATGATGGCGCGATGCGTCTTGAGATTGTCCGTGCTCAGGAAAAGCCGCGCACTCGTGGCAAAAAGGATGTTCCCGTTTTTCAAGAGGACACTCCAAGTGATCTTGTCCGCATCGGGAAACTCCGCGCTGTGCGTCCACGATTTCGCGTTGTCTTCGGAAAGAAAAACCTTCCCGCGCCCGAAGCCAAACGCCTTGTTGCCCCGCTGCGAGTCGATGTAAGGCCCCTCCGGTGCGAGGCGGTAAAAGAAGTGTTTCGTTTCGCCTGCGAGGGCGGGCGCGGCTTTCAGGTTGATGGCGTCCGCCAGCAAGAGGCCGCCCAACGTCGTTCCGAGAAAGCGGCGACGGGTGAGCGCGGAGGCGGTGTGCGTCATGGTGTTTCTCCGGTGATCTTGGGCACCTCGCCGCAGAGCGCGAGCGCGCGCAGAACCTGCACGGTGCTGATGTAGGTGATGTAGTGATGCGTGTCCTTGTAAAGCGACTTCATCCACCAACGGCCGCTCACGCGTTGGTTCGACTTCAGCCACGCGACACCTTTTTGGATGCGCGGGTCGCTCGTCGGCACGCCGCTCTCGCGCAGAAGCACGATGGCGAAAGCGGTCATGTAAGCATCGCTCGCCGGGCTGGCGGCATCCGGTTCGGCCGCCAACATTGCGATGGTTTCCGCGTCCACGGCTTCATGCCATTTCATGACCGGCGACATGCGGCGCGTGGACCAGCCGCCGTCGGGTTGCTGTAAGCGCCAAAGCATCGCGGTCGCAGCACCGCGTTGCGCTGGCGGCACCAGTTCCGGCATCAGCGCGGCGAGCTGGAGCTTGAGCGCGAGTTCGTAATCGTTCACCGGCTCGTGCTCGCGGAGAAACTTCTTCATCCGCGCGACGCGTT
>JAYTMG010000419.1:0-1426 GCA_043728745.1 Verrucomicrobiaceae bacterium | reverse complement strand
GTTGGTGTGGATGATGTTGGGCGCTTCGATGCCGTGCAGGATCATGTTCATGATCGCGATGACGTAGGCGAGGGACTTCTTTTCTTTGCCGTAGAAGGTTTTCGTTTGGAGGGTGTGCCAGTCTGTCGTGGTGAGCTGGCTCCCATGGGACGAAGGGGAAGCTTGCCGTCCTTTTTCGGCGCAGCCCACGACTCCCGGCGATAAGGCGCATAGAGGATGTGGTGCATTTCTTGCCGTCGAGGGCGGCTTCGGTGGTTTTGTCGTGCTCCAGGGCGTCGAGGTATTTCAGGAAGAGGAGCCAGGAAGTCTGCTCGGTGTAGTCGAGTTCACTGGTGCAGCCGGCGTATTTTGGTACTGTTGCTTATTGCCCAGAGTGGACCGTTACCGGACAAGCGGCACCATACCGACCCCTGGGGGCGCACATCTATTTTTCCGCTGAGGACTCGCACCTTCTTTAGCGGGGCGAGGCTGGTGATGTTGTGCCGGTGATGGACAGCAGGCCGGATGAGCCGAATTCATCGTGATGCGTGAAATCTCTCACGCGCCGATTTCATGGTTTGGCACGGGCGCGGCTAAGGGTGCGCAGCGTGAAACTCTCCGACTTAAAATCATCCGGGCATTGGCCCACGCTGCTCACTTCATTTCTCTACTTCGATTTCGCCTTCATGGTGTGGACCGTTCTCGGGCCACTCGGCGCAGCCATCGGCGAAGAGTTGCATCTCGATGCCGCGCAGAAGGGGCTGATGGTCGCGACGCCGATCCTCAGCGGCGCATTTCTCCGCATCGTGTTGGGGATGCTCGTGGACCGGATCGGCGCGAAGAATACGGGCATCGCCTCGCAAATCATTGTCATGGGCGCGCTGACATACGCTTGGCTGGCAGGGTTGCCGACGTTTGGCGCTGCGCTCTTTCTCGGCGGGCTGCTGGGCTTTGCGGGAGCGAGCTTCGCGGTGGCGCTGCCGCAAGCGGGGCGCTGGTATCCGCCGCACATGCAGGGTGTGGTGATGGGGCTGGCAGGGGCGGGAAATGTGGGCGTCGTGCTCGACTATCTCATCGCTCCACGCGTCGCGGCGGCATACGGCTGGCAGGCGGTATTCGGCCTAGCGCTCATCCCGGCGGTGATTGTCTTTTTGATCTATATCGTGTGGTCGAAAGAGGCGCCGGTGGTGGTGAAAAAGAAGAAGCTCAGTGATTACGTGACGCTGCTGAAGGACAAGGATGCGCACTGGTTTTGCTTTTACTATACGGTGAGCTTCGGCGGGTTCGTGGGGCTGGCGAGCAGCTATGTGCTTTATTTTACCGGTGAGTATGGGCTTTCGAAAGTGCAGGCGGGCGACTTCGCTGCGCTCTGCACTTTTCTCGGTGCGGTTGCGCGGCCCGTCGGCGGTGCTGTTGCGGACCGCGTGGGTGGGATTCGCTCGCTTTA
>JAYTMG010000418.1:0-6648 GCA_043728745.1 Verrucomicrobiaceae bacterium | reverse complement strand
CTCACCGCGCTCAAAGCCCACGGCGCACGCGTCACACTCATCGCCGACGGTCCGTGCAGTTCGCTTCTGCCCGCCCTGCCCGGCGTGGACGAAAGCCTCGCCTACCACCGCAAAGGCGATAACGGCGCGCTCTGGAAGCGCATCCGCGAACGCGACTGGGACGTCTGCCTCGACTTCACCGGCAGCGACCGCTCCGCATTCATGGGATGGCTCTCCCGCACACCGCGACGCATCACCTTCCAGTGGGTCTGCACGCGCTTGCTCCGCCGCCTCGCCTACCACGAATTCGTCGATTCGCCCGTCCGCCTCGCACACACATGCGACCACTACCTCGACCTATTGCGCCCGCTCGGAATCACCTCGGCAAACCGTGCTCCGTCGCTCGTCGTCCCAATTTCCGCGCAGGAAAAAGCGCGGGAGATTCTGTCAGGCGCAGGCATTTCCGGCGACTACACTCTGCTCCATCCCGGCACCGCGCGACCTGAGAAATACTGGCTTCCCGAGCGCTGGACGGAACTCATCGCGAGACTTGGCCCGAAAAATCCCCCGATCATCACCACGGGCCCCGACTCCTATGAACTTCAGCATGTCGCCAAAATCAAAGGCGCGCCCGTCGTTCGTCCGCCCGATTTACTCACCCTCGCAGCACTCGTGGAAAAAGCGCGCGTTGTCGTGAGTTGCGATACCGCCGTCGTCCACCTCGCCGCCGCATTTTCCCGCCCGCAAGTCGCCCTCTACGGCCCGACAAATCCGTTTCACTGGCGACCGCGCCACAACCGCGCAATCGTCATCAGCGCTGCGCAACTGCCGGACCCGCTAACCCGCTTTCTTCCGAAGATGACAGGGGCTCCGATGGAGAAGATTCCGACTGATGTTGTGATGCAGGCACTAGCAAAGGCTCTGTCTTTGCCACCTTCTTCTTCGGCAGGTAACTCTTGAATTTCGCAAGCCACCGCCGCGCCCACGCAAACTCGATCCCGAGAATCGCAAGGCCCAGCGGGATTACCAAAATCGCCGGCCCCGGCGTCAACACCATCGCCACGCCGATGAGCAAAACAGTCAGCCCGATGACCAGAATGAAAAGCCGACGCATCGTGCGCCAAGTCGCCAGCAAAGCAGACGTCGTCACCGAGTGCTGTGCACTTGGTTTCTGCGTGGGAGCGACATCGGTTTCATTCTGCATCGTGGTCCAAGGATAGCACCAATCCAGCCGCCTGCGTGTCAAAACTAAATAAATCTTCATGTTGGTCCGCCCAACTGACGCATCACCTCGTAAACGACAATCCCCGCCGACGTGGAGAGATTGAGTGAACGGACTGAGGACGGCACCATCGGAATCGTCAGACAACGTTCCGCATTCGCCGCGAGAAGTGCCTCCGGAAGCCCCTTGCTTTCACGACCGAAGACCACCGCATCGCCATCCTGAAACCGCACATCCCAATACGGACGACGGCTTTTCGTAGTCAGAAAAAAGAACCGCATTCCCGGCACCTGCGCCGCCTGCATCGACTCAAAGTTTTCCCACACCGTCACCTTCACATCCTTCCAGTAATCCAGCCCCGCGCGCTTCAACTCGCGATCATCCAGCGAAAAACCGAGCGGCTTAATCAAATGCAGGTGCGATCCCGTCGCGAGACAAAGACGACCAATGTTACCGGTGTTCGGCGGAATCTCAGGCTCGATAAGGACAACGTGAAGCATGCTTTTGAACAGGACATTGGCCGCGACCGCACTCATCCATCAACTCTCAACTCGCGTGGTACGATTCTAGTTGAAAGAGAAGGCGCTCAAACCAATGAAAATCTCACAATCGTCCGAAATCTCCGCCTCCCACTAGAACCCCAAATGCCGGACCATCCACTCGCAAGACTTCTCATCGCCATAGTCGGGCTGCCCCTGCTCGTCATCATTTGCCTTCTTTTCGTGATGATTGTCGTCGATGCATCGCGCCGCAGACTCGGCCACAGCAACGTGAACTACCGACCGATTCGCAACCGTATCGCCGATTGGATTCTGATCATCCGGCTCTGGCGGAAAAAATAGTCACGGGATGTTGCTGTAGAAAAACACGCCTTCTCCGATCGTGCGGTAGCGAATCGTCCGCGTCGTGGGCGGAGCGTAGGTCAGGCCGGGGGGCACAACGAAAACGCCCCATTCATTCGTGCCTGCATCCCCTCCCATCGCTAGCGCAGCCCCATCTTTATAGACTGTCACGCGGAGGGGTTTGAGCTCGCGAAATGTCTTCGGCCAAATCGCCTGTTTCACCGCAAAAAAATCCAGTCCCGGCACCGCAAAAAAATCACGGTTCAGTCGTCCGGAGTCCCTTCGCAATGCGTCCACGTCCGAAGCCTTCACCCGACCGCGAACCACCGCTTCAGGATCGCTGCATGACGCCAGCACAAGCAACACGGGGAAAAGAACCAACCTGAAATACCGCGTAAAACTTCGTCGCATTCCCGCCGTTATTTACCGGGAGGGAAGTCCACGCGATCCAATTCCACCCAAACCGATCCGATAAATACTTCGGCCTCGATTTTCAGCAGGAGCCGATCCCGATCATCCGACAGCCAAGCCGTCGCTTTTTTGAACTTCTTGTGAGCGCCGAGCGAAAAGTCTTTCTTCACCTCGCGAAGCTTCAGCGAGCATCGAATCGCGTCCCACTCCTTCCCTCCCGCTTTCAGTTTTTCACGCCCTTCGACGCCGATTTCTGCAAAATACGGAGTGTTGCCGGGGAACACGCACATGCGCACCACATCGCCATTTTTGAGCGGCTGACTGCGGAGAAAAAGAAGCGCGCCCTGCTGGTCATAAACATTCAGCAGCTTAAATCGCTTGGGCTTTGGCAGCGTCTTATCCGGCGGATTCGGCACGCGCATTCGCTCCGGCCCTTCGGGCTTAAATACCACGGTGGTGGTCATCGTCTTCTTTGAATACACCTCGACCTGCTTCAGCGCGATCGGTCGCAATGTCGCAGAATCGCATGTCGAAACTGCCGCCGAGTCCATCCTCCAAAGCGTGCGCGCAAGTCCCTTCGTGCTCGCAGTCAGATCGAGCTGATTCCGCCCTTTGCCGCTCGAAAACTTAGCCTCCGCCTCCGCAGCCTTAACTCCGCTCCAGCCGAACTGATAGTGAACTGCCAGCGGTCGCAGCGCAGGAAATTTCCCCGGCTCGGGAGTGAGCGTTTTTTGCCAGTCTTCCGCAAACGCGGATATTCCAAAGGCACAAATCAGAATGAACAATTTCATCGTCGTTTGAGAGGTGTGACGCGTTCAATCGCGTTCGCCTTCAACCAACCTTTCTGCCCACCCGGCAACATCGCAAAAGTCCATTCCCCCTGCTCCGATAAAATGCGGACGCGAGACCCTGCGCCCAATGACTCCGCCATATTCGCGCGATCCGCCGGTTCTCGGCGTGCGTCCGATTTCTCGATGACGATCGCGTCGTTCCCCCGCTGTTCATTCCGCCAAAGCTGCCCCGCCCCATACGCCGCCCCTAGAACAACAAGCAACATCCCACCCACGACACCAGCCGCCCCGGAACGTCGCCACAGCGCCGCGCCCGCCCACAACCATCCGAGCCACGCCACGCCCACCGCAAGCCCTAGCCCGACCCGCGATGAGGGTGCATCGAGGACGACTTCATACCAAAGCGGCTCCGCAACACGACCGCCTGCTTGGTCGCGGACAAACTTCAAATTTGCCTGCGCATCGGGATGCACGGAGGCCAGCGCAAGCACACGCTCGTAGTTCAAAACCGCGCGCCCCGGCTGGTCGAGGCGGTAGTGAGCGTTGCCAAGGTTGTAAAGCACACCAGCGCGCCAGCCGTCCGAAAGCGCCCGCTCATATCCGCGACGCGCATCCTCAAACTTCCCGTTGGCAAACGCCGCATTGGCACTCTCGAAATCGCCCGCATGGGCCGCGCCGCACAGCGCCACAATCATCACGAGGGCAATCTTCGCCAGCTTGCATCTTTCCCAGCAATGCACCGCGTCCAATACGCGATCGCGCTCGACCGCAGCCACCTTTTCGCCACTCCCGCCTCCGGCGAAAAGCAACTCCGTCCGCGCCGTCATTAGTTCCCGGATTGCCGCGTCGGATTTCGCGTCGAGCGCACGGGTCGCTAAAATGGTTGCATCGTCAAAGCTCGCCCCCGGCTCCCTTCGCGCAATAGCCGTATCGATTTGCAAAATGCGCCCAACGACCTCGAACAATTCCGCACGATCCTCCGTTTTATTCATGCGGGCAACAAGCTCCGCCCGCTCCCTGCCGAGCACCGCGAGAGGCTCCGCCAACGGGTCCGCCTTGCGCGAGCGCCACGCCAGAAGTCCCAGCAAGATCGGCAGAGGTGCTAGGACCGCACCGAATAAAAAGGACGGCGCAACCGTCTGTCCGAGCTTTCCCACCGCGCCCGGTGTCGATTGATTCGGAAGCAACTCCGGCTTGACCTCCGGCGTCGGTTCGGGGGCCGCCGCACCACCCGGCAATTGCGCGGACGCCACAGGCACTCCCTCCACCACCAGCGGCGTAGCCTCATTTTTCAAGGTCACATACTTTGCCGTGTCTGGATCAAAAAAAGTGAACGCAAAAACAGGGATAGTCGTTTTTGCAGCGAGCGGCGAGACGGGCAGTTTGAAGGTCTTCGTTCCGATGGTGGAGAGTTGATCCGTTGGCGTGAAACTGTTCTCGCTGTCGTAGGCGTTCCATCCGTCAGGTTCTGCGAGCGGCGGGACGGTGATCCGATCAAAATTACCAGTCCCCTTTACCACGAGATTCATCGTGATGGGCTCGCCGACCTTCACCTTCGCCGGGGTGCCCGTTCCCTCAAACGTGAAGCTCCCAATCGCCCCCGCAAAATCCTTCGGCTTGCCCGCCGAGGGGAGCGGCAGGACTTCAAACTCGATCGCCGGAGCCATAATTTCCATCTCCTGCGTCCGGCCAAAACCTGGAAACGGATCGTAGCGATTGTTCCCTCGCGGACCGGAGTATTGCGCCCGAAGCTTCAACCCGCCGAGCTTCAGTTTTCCTGCCTTTGTTGGCGTCACCACGGTCTGGTAAAGGACCGTTACATACCGTTTCCCCGAGATCTCCTGTTCCCCTTGTTTCCCCGCGAGGATGTCGCGCATATTGAATCCATCAGCGGTCAATTGCGGCTTGTCCAAAGCGCTCCAGCGAACGCTGCTGTCGAGGTATCCGCGAATCACCACGCGGATGTCCTCGCCTACAAACGCCTTCGCTTTCAACGGCTCGATCACCGCAAATGCAATGTCGCCCGCACCTCGCGCCGGTGCGCCCGCTTTTACCGTAAGCGTAAGCGGCTCGGTGTTCACCTGCTGACCGCCCGCCGTCACGGTAACGGAAGGAATCACAAACTTCCCCTCCCGCCGCGCTACGAATCTAAATGTGTGCGTCGATCGTTGAGTCACCTGCGCTCCGATGATGCTCATCTGGCTGCTTTGACTCGCGCCTTGATAATCGAGTCCATCGACGAGAGGCGGTGCCGGAGCATCCGCTCGGACATCGCCTTCGATATTAACCTCCAGGTCCACCGACTCACCAACCCCAATCGACGAAGACGAAAGCGTCGCGCTCACTCGCGGCGCAGCCCACGCCGGCACGGCCATGAGCACGAGCAAAAAGAAGATCCCAACCACACGAACGGCGTATGAATGCCGCAAGGCAAAGTAGTCAGCGACTTTAGTCGGCACCGCGTCACCTTGTTTGGCGAGGCGCAGACTCCGTGAGGATGCCTTTCTGCGGAGCGTGCGCGCATCCGAGTGCGGAAGACTTTGCCGACTAAAGTCGCTGACTACTTGCATCTCTTCCATAGCTACCAATTCTTTTCCGGACGGGGCTTGTTTTGCATGCCGGGTTCCTGCCGCGGGTCTAGCAATCGCACTCGGCGCTCTGTGCGGAGCATCGAATCGAGCAACTCTTTCGCATTTTTCTGAGTCATCCGCCCCTCTTTCGCGGCGGCCATTTCCTCAGCGGCTTCGGCCTGCTGCTCTTTGTCTCCACCTTTCTCGCCGGGATTCGCAGCCTTCAGCTCGCCCTGCTTTTTTCCTTCTTCTTTTTGCTGCTCGGCCTTTTCTGGCTTCTCTCCGGGCTTGTCGGATTTCTCCTTCTTTTCACCGTCCTTCTTCTCGCCGTCCTTAGACTCGCCATCCTTCTTCTCCCCGTCCTTGGACTCCCCATCTTTCTTCTCGCCTTCCTTCTTCTCCCCATCTTTATGCCCTCCGTCCTTTTTCTCCCCATCTTTAGATTCTCCGTCTTTCTGCTCCCCATCCTTCTTTTCGCCATCCTTGGACTCTTCATCCTTCTTTTCCTGATCCTTTTTGTCCTCTTTCTTGTCTTCTTTCTTCTTCTGCTCGTCCTGTTTCTTCTCCTCCTCTGCCATGAGCTTCTTCAGCAAATCACGGTTGTGCGCGGCATCCGGGTGCGTGGCATTCAGGGCCAGCGTGCGGTCGTAGTGCTGGATGGCGTTCTTCCAGTCGCTCAGCTTGTCCTCCTTGGCCTCCTGTTTCACCCCGCGCCGCGCCAACACGTTTGCCAATCCAAATGCCGCCTTCGATTGCAGCGCAGTTTCGCCGCCGCCGAGTGCGCTGCTCAGCGCTTCTGCGGCTTTATCCAAGTCGCCCGCTTTGTAGGCACT
>JAYTMG010000417.1:0-1723 GCA_043728745.1 Verrucomicrobiaceae bacterium | reverse complement strand
GCAGCGAGGAGTTCGTGAGGATGCCATCTGGCACGACGACGGCGGCACGTCCGGTCTTCGGTTTCAGAAAATGCCAGATGCGTTCGAGGAAAAGGATTTCGCTTTTCTGCTGCGCGAGCGGCGTGGTGCGGCCTTTGGCGTCGGTGTTGAGGAAGAGCTTGAAGTCGTGCTTGAGCGTGGGGATGTCCACGTCCTTCGCGGTGACGCCGAAGGGCGGATTGGTGAGGATGAGGTCGAAGCCCACGGGTTTGAAGCCAGGGTTGCGGACCGTGAAGCCGGCGATGGATTCGAGGGCGTTGCCCGCAGCGACGTTGGTGTGGCCGTCGTCGTGGACGATCATGTTCATCTTCGCGACTCGGGCGATGTCGCGGTTGATTTCGATGCCGAAGAGATTGCGCTGGGCGAAGTCGTGCCAGTGGTCGCGGTGCGCGCTGGTGCCGGGCTTGTGCTTGCGGTTCGCCTCGGCGCGGACGGCATCGAGCGCGTGGAGCAGGAAGCCCCCAGTGCCACAGCATGGATCGAGAACGTGATCCTTCGCGCTGGGCGCGGTCATTTGCACGCAGAACTCGACGAGTTCGCGCGGTGTGAAGTATTGGCCCGCGTCGCCGGTGAAGTAGTTGCGCTGGAAGGTCTCGAAGGCGACGCCCTTCGTGTCGAGGTCGGTCTCGGAAAGGGAGAGGCTTTCGAGGTGGGCAACGACGGTAGCGATCTTCGAGTCGGTTACTTTGATTTCCTCGTTGAAGACTTCGGCGTCGCGCTCACGGTGGCTTTCATAAAGGCGGCGGATGCGTTTGCCGAGCGTAGCGTCGTCCTCGCCGGTGGTGATCTGGAATGTGTATGGCTCGCCGAGCGCGGTGTCCTTTTCGTCGGCAATCTTCACGAAGATGAGCTTGCACATTTCGCTGAAAGCCGCGTCGGGCTTGAACTCGCCGCCATTCCAAATCGTGTCGTGGCATTTCGAGAGCGCAGAGATGAGGCGGCTCTTGTCCACCTCGTGAATGTCGTGGGCTTCGTCGCCTTTGCGGAACTTGATACGAAGCGGCTTGCCGTAGCGGATGGGGAGATCGGCGAGGCGGTTCTTCTGGCGCTCTAGCGCGGGAAATTTGTCCGAACAATCAAAAAAGAGCCGCGACACGCCCGCGACTACGCCTACGTAAGCAGCGCGAAACTTGTGCGCGTGCCCGTTGCCAAACGCCTGTTCAACGGACTGGCGTAGTTCGGCATCAGTGATGCCGTCGCGCTTGCACTCAACGACGGCGTAAGGGTCTTTTCGTTCATCGTCACGGAAGATGACGAGATCGGCGCTGTCCTTCGGCGTGCGGTCCGGGACGGTAATTTCGACGCCGATGCGCACAGGCTTGTATTCGTAGCGGTAGATAAGTTCGGCGTAGAACTCGGCGCGGACTTTTTCCTCCGGGTCGTTCCAGCGTTCGCTGTGGCTGACGGCGGCGTAATGGACGCGCTCGGCTTTGCCTTCGCCGGTGAGCTTCAAATGCCCGTCCGCAAAGGCGCGTTCAAGATTGGTCATGCAGGGTCTTCTTCGCTCGCGTGCGAATCAGCCCTGTGTGGTGACTGTCTTTGTGGGAACTCTGGTGCCTGAAATAAAATGGGACGCACTTACTTACGTCCCATCTCAGGCACCTAGGAGGGCCCACAAAAGAACGCTTTCAATGCGCCCCGGTCGGGGCGCATCTCAAGCGCTGTCTTTTGTACGAAATTCCTA
>JAYTMG010000416.1:0-3095 GCA_043728745.1 Verrucomicrobiaceae bacterium | reverse complement strand
GATGGTGCGGCGGGGCTTGTCCCAGCCGACGCTGGCGCCGCCGGACTGGCGGTCGAGTTCGCCGGTGGTGGCGAGGACGGCGTCGCGGACTTGCTCGGCGTCGAGGCGGCGTCCGGGCTGGCGGGCGTGGAACTTATTCTCCGGGTCGCGAGTGGTGTCGCCCTCGCTGGATTGCGCGTAGGCGGCGCTGGTCATCATGACGCGGTGGAGTTTCTTGAGCGACCAGCCGTTTTCCACGAAGCTGCGCGTGAGCCAGTCGAGCAACTCGCCGTGGATGGGGGGCTCGGTGAGCTTGCCGAAGTCGCTCGCATTCACCACGAGCCCGCGCCCGAAGTGGGACTGCCAGACGCGGTTCACCATCACGCGCGCGGTGAGTGGGTTCGCGGGCTCGGTGAGCCATTTCGCCAGCGCGGCGCGGCGGCCCGTGGATTGAGCGAGCGGAGGAATCGTGGCGGCATCGGGCGCGAGGATGGTAAGGAAGCCGGGCGCGATTTCGCCGTTCTTTTTCGGGATGCGGGTCGCCGGTGCCACGGGGCCGATGTCGGAGATCGAGAGTAGTTCGGGCAGCGGCGCGGGCTTGGCGGAGTCGAAGGCGGAGAGCTCTTTTTGCAGTTTGATAAGCTGGTCCTTTTCCTCGCCCTTGAGGTGCGTGAGCATACGGTCCCACTCATACCGCACTTGCCGATACGCGAGGTCGTAAAGCGGACGCTCCTCGGGTGTCAGCGCGTCGAGCGGCTTGGCCAGAATTGCCTGCGTCTCCGGCGGGAATGCGATGACTGCTTTCTTTTGCCCGACTTCCCGCGCCTTTGCCTCCAGCGGTGCCATTTTTGCGCGGACAGCCGTCGTCTTTTCCTCCCACGCCTTCATCGCCTGTGCATACGCGGCCCGCTCCTGCGCGGTCGCGGCGGGGACATCCTCGCGCCACAGCATGGGCTCGAAAAAGGACCGCAGCCGGAAGTAATCGCGCTGCAAAATCGGGTCGAACTTGTGATCGTGGCAGCGCGCACATTGCACGCCGAGGCCCATGAAAACATCAGCGGTCACATCGGTGACTTCGTTCATGATGCTGTCGCGCTGATCGGCCACATCGCGATTGTTGTATTCGTAGATGCCCGCGCGCAAATAGCCCGTCGCCGCCAACGCCCGAGCATCGCCGGGCCACAGCTCATCCGCCGCGAGTTGCTCCTGCACAAAGCGATCGTAGGGCGTATCGGCGTTGAGCGATTGCACGACATAATCACGGTAACGCCACGCCGCCGGGCGAAACTCGTCGAGCCTGTATCCGTCGCTCTCGGCGTAGCGGACGAGGTCCAGCCAGTAGCGCGCCCACCGCTCGCCATACTGCGGTGAAGCAAGGAGCGTATCGACCAACTCCGACACCGCCGCCCCGCTGTTTTCGCGCGCTGCTTTCGCAAAAGCATCGCTCTCCGACAAGGACGGCGGGAGCCCGACCAGGTCCATGTAAATCCGCCGGACCAACTGCTCTGGAGCAGCGGGCTTTGCGGGAGATACGCCGTCCATTTTGGCCAAAAGAAACGCGTCCACGGGATGCTTCGCGCCCTTGGGCGGCTCCACTTTGGCGACCGGTTGAATCGCCCACCACTTCCGATCTTCGTCCGTAATTCCACCTTTTGCGCGCGCCGTCATCTTCTGGCCTTTCGCCTCGCCCGGCCATGGAGCGCCCATTTTTACCCACTCCGTCAGCGTCGCAATTTGGGCGTCGCCGAGCTTCTTCGAGTCGCCCTTGTTCGGCGGCATCTGAAGGTCTTCGTCGGCATACGAGATCGCTTTGATAATGAGCGACTCCTCGGGTTTCCCCGGCACCATCGCAGCGCCCGTATCGCCGCCCGCGAGCAGCGCTTCGCGGGAGTCCAAGATTAGTCCGCCCTTGGATTTATTCGCCTCATGGCTGTGACACTTGAAGCAATGGCCCGCAAGAATTGGCCGCACCTTTTCACGGAAGAACGCACCGTCGTCCGCGAGCGCCATCGCAGGAAAAATCAACGCACTGAGGATAGAAACTGGCTTCATAGTCGGGTGAGCAATTTGGCACGATTCGACGCAGTGTCGAGAACACAGGCCGCACAGTTTCCGCAACCGTCCGGTGTTTGCGCGGAGTTCCTGAATGGGCAAGTCCGCTCGCTCCGCAAAGTAAGACAGGTTTCCAACCTGTCCCAGCGGCCATGTCACGAATACCTCCCCCCTGCTTGCGAGCCCGACAGGGTGGAAACCTGTCTTACTTTCGCTGCTCCGTTCGCGGGTGTTCCACTTTTAACCACACACGCTCTCGAGTGGGTGTGATTAAAAGTGGAAATGCTCAAGCGACCAGGCTTGCGTCGTGGCGCACGCGGCCCTCCGCGTGCTTCCCCTCACGCGAAGCGCATTATACTTGGTGGAACGCTCATTGGATCAGCGCTTCGCGGGTAGCAGGGTCACGCAGAGGGCTGCGTGAGCCACGACTGGTTTGCCACGAGCTTTATTCCACTTTTCATCACACGCTCCCCGAGTCAGCCCGGGAAATAACTCTTGCCGGAGGGCCGCTCATCCATACTCTCGACAAACCTTTCGATGAAAAACGCAACGGTTTGCATAGTTTTGGCCGGGCTTTCGAGCGCGGTGTTTGCCCAGAGCCCTTACGGGAGCAGTGCGGATTTTGCCAAATTCGCATCACTTCTGCGAGAGAAGTCTCTGTTGAAGCTAGAACCTCAAGTCATCATTCCCACCGAGCGTTCGAAGAACCGCTACCCGTGGAAGGTGAATATCGTGACGACCGTCTTCTGGGTCGGCGAACTGGCCGCCCAAAATAACCCCGTCCACAACATCAGCAGCAGTTGGGATGTCAATTGGAAGACCAGCTTCGGCGGATACGACGACCCGAATCAGCGCGTCGGACTTCCCGGCGGCGGCTCGATTCCCAAGGGATTTGTCCCAAAGGAAAACCCGTTCTATTTTGCCCTGCCATACAACGACAGGACCCGGACCGGCTTCAAGTCTGAGGCTGAAAAAGTCATCCCTTGGTTCAAAACCGAAGTGTCCCGTCGTGGAGACGAGTCGGTGTGCCGGGATCGCTGGATCGCCATCCGGAAAAAGCTACC
>JAYTMG010000415.1:0-24714 GCA_043728745.1 Verrucomicrobiaceae bacterium | reverse complement strand
GCGGCTGCGATGACGTTGTGGATTCCTTTTTGGCGATCGATGCGGGCTGCGGTGAGGAATGTCGGCGGTTGTGTGCGAGGACGATCCACGTCGGACGCGAGCGGGAAATCAATGCCGCGGGAGATGACGTATCGGTGCGGGGCGGTGTGGCCGCGCTCGGCTTCACGGTCGCGGAGAAAAGTGGACACGTAGGCGACGTGTGTGCGGTCGATCTCGTGCTCGCGCGAATACCATCCGCGGGTGAGCATTCGCATGGCGATGCCGTAGCCGGGATATTTTTTCGGCCAGTAGTGAAAGTGGTCGGCGATGCAGGTGCCGCCGGCGTGGTGGAGGACTGGGATGGCGCGCTGCGTGACTGGGCGGAGGACGGCGAAGCTGATGCGCAACATGCCGAACGCATAGACGATGTCGTACGGTTTTGGGTCGTGGTGCTGCGCAAGGAAATGCTCCATCGCGGGTTCGTTCTCGGCGGCGACGCTGGTGCTTTCGAGGTGCTTTAAGACGCGGTCGATGTGTCGGCGGAGGCCGGTCGTTTTGCTGATGCCGACGTATCGAAAGATTCGATGAACCCACGGCGGGTCCTGGCGTGCGGCGGGTTCCGGATGTTTTTCGAGAAACGTGTCGCGGAATTTCGCGGTGACGATATCGACGTCGTGTCCGCGCTGGCGAAGTGCGGCTGCGATTTGGAATGCGCGCAGTTCGTAGCCGCCGTCAAAATCGGGAGGGCATTTGTTGGTGACGAGAAGGATGCGCACTAGGAAATGACGAATGACGAATGACGAATGACGAAGCGGCGAGCCTTAGCTCGGGCGGACGTTCGCGGAATCGCGCGTTTTGGAAAGTTTAAGTAAGTGCTGATATCGGGTTCGTCATTCGTCATTCGTCATTTTATATGCGTCGTCGTATCCAACTGCGGAAGCGATTGGTGATTTCTTTACGAAAGATGCCCGCAGCTTTGATGCCGACTTTTTCGAGCGAGGTGGCCGGGCGGGCGGGGAATTCGAACATTCGTTTGTAGCCGAGGTAATCGAGAAAGTCCTCCGTGAGGCTTTCGAAGATCTCGTGGTCGCGTGGCGAGAATTTTGTCTGCCAGGCGTTGATCCGTGATGGGTCGGGGCGTTTTCCGACGAGTTGATGCTGATGTGCGGTGTAGCCGGGAGGGGTGAAACCGTTGCCCTCCAGCAGCCCCGGCTCAAACTCCCAGCCGATGAACGCGCTGAGTTTCCGCATGACGTGCTCGGGCTCGGTGACGAGTTGCTCGTAATAAACGCGGTGGATGCGCTCCGGGCCGAAGTTATCCTCCGCTGCAAGCCCGTAGGCGGTTTGCTCGATCCAGAAATGTGCAGCCTCGATGATATTGTTCGGCCCCCAATCCAGCGGCATCGCGCTCGCAGCAACGGCGCGTCCGTCGCGAATGATGTGGACGAATTTTGATCCGGGAAAACGGTCGGCGAGCAGTTTGCAGTGACGGATATTGTGAGGAGTATGATCGACCCACACCTTCCGCCCGCCGCGGCCATGGCGTTCTCCATACATTTCGCAAAGACGTCGCATGATGCCCGTGCGGTTCAATTCTTCGTGGTTCGGCAAGTCATCGGTTTTTACCGGCATATCCCACAGCTTGAAGCGCCAGTGCCTTTTCAGAAAATGGAGCGCTTGCTCGCGATTGGTGATGCGTTTATCGCGCAGGAGCCCGACTTTGAATTGAGACTCCGGGATGCAGACGGCGGTGCTGTGTCCGCCAAGCATTGAGCCTAGAAGTGTGGTGCCTGCCCTCGCGCAGCCACCGATGAATATCGCCTTTTCGATCATACCTTCACCTTTCCAATTTTTTCGACTTGGGTTTCTGAATCTTTTGATGACACGTCGGGACGGGACGAAATACGGGCGGCGTACCAACGGCGAAGGAATCGGAGGGCCGGTTTTTCAATGAAGAATGTGATGAGTGTCGCGAGCGCTATGGCCACGGCGGCGGCGGCGGAAACTTGAACGATACGGGGCTGCTCCACAAGTTGGCGCATGACAGCGTAGCCGATGTTCTGATGCACAAGATAGAGCGTGTAGGAAATCGTACCGAGAAACACGAGCGGGCGAAATGCGAGCCACGCGAGCTGGCGTTTTGCGATGAGCAGGAAGATGCCGAAGAAGATGCCGATGAATGGCGTACCGAGCGGCCCGTGGATAAAAAACTGCGTGAACAGACACAGCCCCAAGAGTGCGGCGCGGCCAATGGTGGAGCCTTCCGTGCGGATGCGGAAGAACACCATTCCGGCGACGAAAAGATGCGCGTGTTCGAGAATGAAGGTCCGCGAAATGACTGTGGGGATGATGTCGGGATCGAGCTTGAATGCAGCCAACTGCATCCGCTCCCACGCACGGGCGAATAGTTCGACGAAGATCCAGATGGTTCCGACGAGTTCGATTCGGTTGAGCGCCCGAATTTTAAAAATCAGAAACATCCAGCCGTAGAACGCGAGCTCGATGGCCAGGGTCCAATACACACCGTCAACTTCCTTCACGCGCAGCCATTGCTGGAGCATCGTGAGGTTCACTGCGACTTGTGGAAAAGTGACGGCGCTTTTTGCAAACGGAGGGATGAATGCCATCACCGAAGCGGTCACCAGCACCGCCGCCCAGTAGGCTGGGTAAAGCCGCGAGAAGCGCGATACGACGAAGTCTGCACCGGTCTTTGTGTTGCGCAGCGTCATGAAAATCACGAAGCCGCTGATCATAAAAAAGAGATGCACGGCGTATTCGCCGAAGGGGCTTTGCGGAGGCCCGGGCTGCTCGAACCAGCGGACTGTATAATGAAAGAGCATGACCCAAACGGCGGCGACTCCGCGAAGGACATCGAGTTCGGCGATGCGTTCCGGTTTTCCGGCGTTCTTCGAGCCGACGGACTTTTCGTCGCCGTTCGTGGGCGCAATGTCGGTTTCGGCGCTCATTCCTCGCTCCCTCCTGTGACTTTCCCCATGATTTTTTTCGCTTTATCCCGAAGTTTCGTAGCGTCGGGCCCCAGCAATCGGTTGGGCAGAAGCAGCGCGGGGATGAGCGTGGCGAGCGCGATGATGATTCCTGTGCCGAGGAGGACGATGATGCTTTCAACATTGGCGGATTTTAGCGCCGTATTTGCGGGCCAACCTGCGCCCAGCACAATCGCTGCAAGGACGACACCGGGGATGTGGTCGGCGATGAATTCGCTCCATTTGATCTCCACAAGTTTGTGGCAAATCGCTGCTCCGTAGATGAAGCAAATGAAGATCGCACCGAGGACGCCCCAACTTACGCCGGTGATTCCCCAGCGGCATCCGACGACTGCGGCGATGATCACCGCCACCATGTAGAGAACCTGGCAAACCGCCATTTGCGTCACCGCGCCTTTTGCGCGGATGAGAGAGTTGCTCAGCTTCATGCTCGTGCGGAAAAGAAGTCCGGCGGAGAGGATTTGCAGCGCGGGTCCGACGGGCTTCCATTTTTCGCCGAGCAGCACATCCACAAGGTCGGGCGCGAGGATGAAAATCGCGGCGCTCGCCGGAAGCATCCCGAGAGCGAGAAGGCGGATGCCCTGCCGATACACACGGGCAAGCGGAGCATTTTCGTCCTGCACGCGTGACATCGCGGGGAAGAGCACTTTCTCCAATACTTGGCCGATGAGATTCGCTGGGGCGACCATGATCTTGTAGGCCGTTCCGTAAAATCCAACCGCTGCGTCCCCAAGTTTTGCGCCTACGACGAGATTGTCGCCGTTGGTCGCGAGGTAGTTCGCGATTCTTGCAACGGTGATTCCGCCCGAGTAGGCGACGAGTTCCTTTGCTGCGAAAGGGTTCCAGCCCGGCACTGGTATCCATTTCGCATAGATGATGAACATTAGGCTCCTCAGCGAGAGCTGAAGCAAATAGGCCCAAACGAGCGCCCATACACCGTATCCAAACGCGGCAAGCATGGTCGCCATGGCTCCGTAGGCGAGGAAAGAAAAAATCTCCGCGCGTGCGATTAAGTCGAACCGCATGTTTCGCTGAATCAAAGACTCGCTGACGACTGCCAAACCGGAAATCGGAAACCCTATCGCCATCCAGCGGAGTATGTCTGCTGGTAGCGGATCTTTGAAGAATCCCCCAATCGTCGGCGCGAGGAGCCAGAGAGCTCCCATCGCGACGAGGCCGAATATGACGGAAAAAGTGAACGCACTCGATAGGTGCTCCGGCCTCAAGTCGTCGCGCTTTTGCACGAGTGCAGGCCCTACGCCGAGCTGGCTGAAAATCGCCGTGATTCCCACTACGATGGTCGCATTTTCGCCCTGCCCACGTTCCGGCGGGTCCAGTAGCCGTGCGAGGACTGCAATGACGACAAACTGGAGCAGGAAACGGCTTCCTGCCTCGATTGAACCCCAGATGAGTCCACGCTTGGTTTTCGCGCGGAGAGAAGGCTCCGGATTCACGCTTGCGTCGAGAAAGGAATGTTTCTGTCAGCGCCAGACTTCATGCTCCGTAAACGCCTTTCGAATGATACGAGCCTTCATCGTAATAGTAGTAATTGGCCCCGCGGGTGGGCAGGCGATTGAGGACGATGCCGTACGGCGTTCCGTTGGCCTGCCGCAGTTGCTGGAGCGCGCGGACGGTGGCGCGCAATGGGGTGCTGCGGGCGCGGACAACGAAGACGACGGCATCGACGTGCTCGGCGAGGAGCAGGGTGTCGCTGACGGCGTTGACGGGCGCGGAGTCGATGATGACGCGGTCAAATTTCCGTGCGGCTTCCTTGAGGATTTTTGCCACGACTTCGCCGGAGAGTAGCTCGGCAGGATTGGCGTTCATGGTGCCGGCGGGCATAAAGTAGAGCTTGCTGACTTCGGTGACGTGCCAGCATTCGTCGAACTTGGATTTGCCCGTGAGGAAGTCCGTGATCCCGTGTGCATCTTTCTTTGTGGGGAAGACGCGACCGAGTGCGGGACGACGCAGATCGCAGTCGATGAGGAGCGTGCGCAGCCCCTGATGTGCGAGTGCGGCGGCGTAGTTGGCGGAGCAGTAACTCTTTCCTTCTGCGGGCACGGCGCTGGTAAACAGGATGACTTTTTGCGAGGCGTCGTTGTTGGCGAGAGAGACGGATGTTCGAAGGCAACGGAATGCCTCCGCCTCCCGGGATGCGGGGTAATCGGCGATGACGAGCTGCGTTTGGGAGGCTTTCCCTTTTGCCTGTGGGATTGCGGCGAGAACGGGGAGACCGAGCTCGGTTTCGGCCTGGTCGATGGAGAGGATCGTGTTGTCGAACGCCTTCAACAAAACAATGAGTGTCGCTGCGAGGCCCATGCCGAATACGACGGAAAGGGCCATGATATTCATGCGGCCAGGTTTGCTTGGTTGGTCCGGGACCACGGGCTTCATGCTGACGACAACATTGCGTGCACCGACGCCGGATGCGATCTTGAGTTGGTCGATGCGTTCGTTGAGGTCCGCCCGGATTTTCTGCCGTCCGTCCACTTTCCCTGCGAGCATTTGGTAGGGCAGCGAGATGCCTTTGAGTTCGATGTAGGACTTCTCGAGTTCGGTCAGTTCTTTCTGTAGCTTCTCTTCGGTTTCCTTGGCGATTCCGTAGGTGTTCGAGGCCATCGTGGCGGCCTGCCGGACTGCTTTTTCGAGCGATGTTTTGTAGTCGAGGATCGTGCTACTGGCGCGTTTGTATTTCGGATGGTTTTCCAAATACACGCGCTTTGCAGAGGCGAAGTCCGCTTCTGCGGCGATGATCTTCTTTTGCGCCTCCTGCACATCGGGCTGGGCGGCGACCGTTGAAAGCGCGAGGAGTTGCTCGGTGGTGAGTTCGGTCCGGTGCTTTAGGATCGGGAGATCTCCCTCAAGCGCGATGCGGCGAGCCTTCGCTGCGGTGAATTGTTTGCCGAGATCTTCGATTCGGGTTTTCAGTTGGTTCTCGTTTTTGTCGAGGTCCGTCGTGTTGTTTTTCTCACGAAAAGCCTGAAGTTCCTGCTCCGATTCTTGGAGTTCTTTTTCGAGCTCGGCTTGCTTCGCGATGAGGTCTTTTACCGCTTCGCCTTGGGTGCCTACCTGCAATTCGTCGCGCGATGCGATGTAGCACTCCATGATGGAAGCAGCGAGCTTTGCGGCCATTTTTGGATCCCGGTCGTCCACGACGACTTCGATCGTCCGGGAGCCGCGTTTTTGCTTTGCGGCCACCTTCCCTGCCATCCCTTTCGCGAGTTCACCCTCGGTGAGCGCACGTCCGGTCTTTGGGTCGGACATGAATCGCGGATGGGTCAGTTGGAGCTCGTTGACTTGCACGACGCGGAGCATGAGTGAATCGCTCATGAGAGCGTTCTCGACGGTCTTCACCGCCTCAATACTGCTGGAGGCTTCGGGGTTAAACGCTTTCACATCCCCCATCACGCGCTGCGTTTCCGTCAAGACCTCCAAAGCACCGACTGCCGTGAAAGTCTTCGGCGTTTTCGCGAGGTAATAGAGCGCGCCACCGACCGAGACACCCATGCAGAGGACGATGAGAAGCAGCCGTTCGCGCAGGAGGAACACCCACGAGCGAAGGTCGATAGTCGGTGCGCCGGAATCCTTCCGGCTTCGGCTCTGCCGACGGCGAGGCTCTTCAGGGGAACCGGGTCGCGAATTGGATCGGTATGAGACTGCCATAGTTAAAAATTAAAAGCGGCTTTCCCCGACTTGGACCATGTCGCCCGGATAAATCGGGACGGCATCGGTAAGCTTGCGCGTATCGTAGGTTTCTTTTCCGCCTTTTGCACGCTTGACGGTCACTTTCCCGGGATCGGCGATTTTACTGAACCCGCCAGCGCTCGCGATTGCAGACATGAGTTCCATCCTTCCATCCGGCGGAAACTCGATCCGGTCGGGCTTGTTCACTTGTCCGATGACGGTGAAAAAGAGCTTAGCTGCGGCGGTGATGTTGATGCTCACTTGCGGGTCCACGAAGAAACGCTTCCGGATGAGTTCGGCGCGGATCTTCGTGGCGGCGTCGTCCACGTTCATTCCGCTCACGCGCACCCGGCCGACAAAGGTGACATTCACCGAGCCGTCCGAGCCTACCGTGAGTTGGCTCGTCATGTCCTCTTCACCCGCCACTTTAATCTCCAGCTTGTCGCTCGATTTAATGACTGCGCTGTCCTGTGAGCGCGCAGCCATGAGCGCGGAGATGAATGTGAGTGCGAGAATGACGAGCGTGCGCATGGTTAAAACAGGAAGCTGAATTGTATGTAGAACAGGTGGTCTTCGAACGAACGTTTGTCCTGGTTGGAGTCGTTATCCCGGTATTCGTAGGCGATCATGGCTGTCATCCATTTGTTCACGTCCCATCCGAGGCTGAGCCGGGCCCACCCATATTCATCCTCGCGCGAAAAGCCGCTGATGAGGTTTTCCTCGTAGTCCGCAGTCTGGTAGCCCGCCGCCGCTGTGAGGAAATATTTTTGCGAGAAGCGCTGCACAACCCGGGCGTCGAAACCAGTGGTGGTGTAAGATTCGTTCTGCCCGCTGGCGGAGGTCGAGGTCCTGCGGAAGCCGTTTAAGAAGATGCTTGTCGCGTCGAATGGATTGTAAATGAGACCGACGGCAAATGTGCCGTTGGTGACATCGTCGCGATTGTCGATGCCGCGAAACTCGACGCCGCCGCTCGCTCGGATGCTGATTTTTTCGGATGCCTTCCAGACCGTGCGGAGCTGGAATTGGTCGAATTCCTGGCTGTTCCCATTGTCCACATCGACCCAGCCGTGCGTGTAGCCGAGGGCGAGGTTTGTTTTCGGCAGGACCTGATAATCCACCCACGCGCTTGCCCGATACTCGGTAATGTCGCTGCGGTCGCCTTCGTAGTTGCGAACGGTGTGGTCGAAAATTGCTTCCAGCGTGGTCTTGCCGGTGAGTGCGTAATCCGCGCCGAAACGACCGTGGTATTTCCGCATTTTCACGCGTTCACCGAGGTCGGAGTCTGCGATGTTCAGCGTCTCAAATCGCGCCGTGGCTCCAAGCGTCAGCTTCGCAAAGGCGTAACGTCCTTCCGCGCGGATGTCCTGCTCGAAGCTGCTTTCGTCGCTATTTCCGGTGAAGAGATGGTAGTTCGGATTGTAGTCGAGGAAGAAGTAGCGTTTACCGAGTTCGGCATCGGTCCGGTCGAAGCGATCCCGGAATGTTCCCGGCGTGGTGAGTTCTTGGCGGAAGTCGCCGATGCCCACTGCGAGGCCGGGTGAAAACGTGATGATGAAGTCGGACTCTTCGTCTTTGCTTTGGATGAAAATGTTGCTGTCCCAAGTCGCACGGACACCGCCGTGGAGAACGAGTTGCCAGCCCTTTTCAACTTCCGCGCTGGCATTTTCCAACTGCTGCTGAGGCGTCGGGAAAAGATTCACGCTGTCAATCTGCGGCACGTCAACCCGCGGCATCGGCGGCGGCGGGACGCGGAGAGATGTTGGGTCAGGAAGAACTTGAAGCTCGGCGGGATTGGTCTGCGGAGATGCGGCCCGATTTACTGGTAGAGGATCGGGGAGTTGCGGCACTGCGTCGTGCTGCGGCTGCGTGGCTGCCGCGTCTGGAATAAGCGGTGGCTTGGTCGCGGGAACGAGTCTCGAACCCGGAAGCACCGGTTGCGGGTCGGGCAGTTCCACGGCGGCTGGCGCTCCAGGGCTGGCAGGGACCACTTCCGGCGCGAGCGGCACGTCCCCACGGAACTTTACTCCTCGGTCTTGCGCAATCGTTCCCAGCGTGCCCAGCAAAAGAACCGGGATGAAAAGGCGGGAAACTCTGATACTTGGGCGAATCGGCCCGGCGAGGGGTGATACAATGTTGTCCTCAAAGCGAGAGCACGCGGAGTGCCCGGAAGAATCGGATAAGTCAGTATGGGAATTACGGCGGATTTGGTTGTTTATCATGGGCTGAAAACTAAGGTCGCTTTTCACCTAGAAGCGAAGCGATATGCAGGAGTGATGCCTTTTCAGCATCATTCCATTCGTAGGCGGAGATTTTGGCGATTCCGAGAACCCCGCGGAGCTCGCCATCCACGAGCATCGGGACGGCGATGGAGCCTTCCATGCCCGTCGTTTTTGCCGCAGGGCGGGCTCGGCTCGTGTCGTCGGTTTGCAAATTGCAGAACGAAACGGGCTCGCACTTTTCTGCGGCTAAGCCCGCGATTCCTTTGCCGATGGGCACCTGCTGGATGATCCCGACGATTGCCGGCGGTAAATTCCTGTGCGCGCCAAGTTGCAAAACTCCATCCGCCCCCAACCAATGGATCGTCCCCGCCTGGCAGTCGAAGTGCATCATGGCGGCATCCAGCGCCGCATCAGCGCCGCAAGCGATGGCATTGACAATCGACGCCGGTAGTGACTTTTCGTTGGTCATTCTCCTTAAAGGACTCTCAGAAACGGGAATGGGAGGCAATCCCAGTTATTAAATGGAACGTGAAAGTTTTTCAGCGGCGCGGTGCATCGCATCGCTCGTGAAAATCCAGATTGAGGGCTGCGGCTGAACGAAGAAATCTAGCGACGAGGGCCGGAGTATGCCTTTTTGACGGATGCCTCGCCGTTCACGTCTTCATTTGCCTGCCAGACCATGTGTCGGTAAAATTCCATTAGACCCGCCGCACAGAGTGCGAAGAAAAGGACGAGAACGACTTTTTGTGAGAATGTATTGTGCATCCCTGCGAATGAGCAGGTCTCCCGCCAGCCTCACCAAAAACCGAATTGCCCGGTCCGCAGGATGTAAATGCCGAGCCCCAAATTTGTCACAGCATGAGCAACGACGCAGGCCGCGAGACTTCTGGTGCGGTAGGCGACCAAATTGTAAAGGACACTCGTGACCAACGCACCGGGCCAGTCAGCCTTTTGATGCTCGAAGCAAAATGCCACGGAAACAATGCTGAATGATTTCCAAGCGAAAGTGCCAAACGGCACGGTTTCAAAATCGTCTTTGATCAGAAACCGGAGCAGGAATCCCCGCCAGAATAACTCTTCGACGAGCGGAACTATGACGACCATCCGGAGCAGGCGCGCTGTCACGTTCAGCCAATACGGTGAGCCGGAGGAACCGAAAAAAGCAGGGTCGAATCCGACATTTCTCGGCTCCGCGCCCAGCCACGCCTGCGGAGCAATCCACACGATCAGCGACAATACTCCTGCAACCACCGCCCATCCGAACCCGCGCCACGGAGATAGAGTCACGGATCGTCTCCCGCGCCAGAGGATGACGCCGCAGACCAATGCTTGCAGGGGGAATATCCAATATTTGGACGAGGCGATGGCCCAGTGACCGGAGAAAGCGTCCAGCTTTCCCACGAATTCGGAAAAAAGCAAAAATGCAAGAAACAGAACAAACGGCCCAATATAAGCTCTTTCCTGCGGCGTAGTGCCCATCATTTTCCGAAATCTAAAGTCATGAATGTGAACGAAACCAAGACATCAGAGCCAACGCCAGAGCAACTTTTAAAAATGCTCGATCTCCAAATGAACTCTATGCGCAGCAATCGAAGCCGGGGAAGCAATCGCACCGGCGTTCGAGTCGCGAGCATCGTCTTCGTTTTGGCGGTCTTGGCCGGGGCATTGTTCTTCCTGATGACTCTGCTCGATACTTATCGCACCGAGAGGCAAACGGGCGCTAGCGGCATCCATGAAAACGCGGAACGATAAGTTTTTTAAGAATCTCCAGAACCCGGCACACGTGCTGCTAAACTCATTACGCAAATGGCTAAAACCTTAACATCGGTAATCGGACTCGACATCGGTCGCTATGCGCTGAAGTCGGTAATCATGCAAAAGAAAGGTGCCAATCGTTATGTGGTCACCAACTTCGCATCACACATTCTCGACGACACCGTCGAGCAAACGCCTGCGGAGCTGGGCAAAAATATCAAATCAATGCTCAAGCAAATGGGCGGCAGCGCGAAGGCTTGCGCTGTGGCGGTATCTCATCCCGACGCGCTTCTACGCCTCATCGACCAGCCCGAGACGCCGACCGACGTGCTCCGCGACGCGTTGAAGTTCAACGGGATGGCGTTGCTGAATCAGGATACGAAGAGCTATGTGCTCGATTGTGATATGATTCCGTCCAGCGCCCCCGTCGAACCGGGTCAAAGCGGGCAGAAGCGATATCTGGTCGCCGGACTTCCCCGCACGCAAGTGAGCAGCATCGGCACGGCATTTTACGAGGGCGGCGCACCACCTGTCGCCACTTTGCAGCTTGCACCAATCGCTGTGTTTAACGCTTTCGAATTCGCACAGGAAGAGGTCTTCAACAAGCACGCATTCTTCCTCTTGGACATCGGCCACAGCAGCGCGACGATGATGATCGGCGTCCGGCGTGAACTCGTCTTGATTCGGACCGTGGAATTTGGCGGCAAGACGCTCATCGAGACGCTTTGCAGCCTTAGCAGCGAGGACCGCGAGACTGTCATTCGTGGGCTCGCCCATGAAGATGAGATGATGGTGGAGAATGCCCGCATGGCGCTCATGGCTCTGACGCGGGAAATTGGAAGCTCGATAGGCTTCTTCGAGGGACGGCGGGAAGAGGCCATCGGTCAGGTATGGGTTTCCGGCGGACTGTCGAAGAGCAAAACGGTGCTGCGGGTTCTCAGTGAAGAACTGCGAATGCCATGCCTCGCATGGAATGCGACCGAACGATGTGAAATCAATGTCCCCGCCGCAAGGCGCGCACGGTTTACCGAAGAGATGCTCGATCTGAGCGTCGCCTGCGGAGCCGCAACCGAAGCACTCAAAGGCTAGAAAGACGATCCTATGGCACTCAACATCAATCTCTATCACGAAATCCAGAGAGCTCGCAAACAGGAGCAATTCGACCCCCTCAAGATCTCCATGATGAGTCTTGGCGTCGTGGCTCTTTGCCTCGCAGCCTGGTACCTCATGCGGCTGACCGAAACAAACAAAGCGCGCGAGCAATATTCGACCCACCAGGCCGAGATGGCGAAACTTCAACCGCAGGCCGCAGCCGCAAAGATCTCGGAGGCCGAGTTGACCAAAACACTTCACCTTGCGGACCTATTCACCAAACGGATCGAAGAGCGTTTTTACTGGGCACCGGTCGTCGAGATTGTCGCGGGAGTGATCCCGCGGAATGTTCAAATCACCAAACTCGTAGGAGATGTCAGCTCTTCGGAAACTCCGCGTCGAATCGGTCTGTCAATAGACGGGATCGCAGCGGGCGAGCATCCCCGCAAAGTCGCAGAGGATATCCGTCTCGCGGTGATCGATGCATTCGGACGAAAATTCAAAGGCGTGACAGCCTCTTTCCGCTCACTCGACGACAGTATCGAGCGAGTCAATCTTGATGGCTCCGAAATGGGGACTGCAATCTTTTCCATCGGGGTGAGCTTCACCTCCGCAGGCGTGGATGCTGCTCCTGAACCTCCGAAAACCGCTCAACGTTAATCACCATGAAACTTAATAAAGACCAGCAACAGAAAATCGTCCTAGGTACGATGCTCATGTTCGGAATTCTCTACGCTGCGAACGAGTTCTTGCTCTCGCCTCTGGCGACTGAGCGAGCCACGATCGCCGATGAAATCGTCAAGGCCGAGCCGCAGGTGCGCGAAATGAAGGGCCAAATCGCCCGAGCCCGCGCTCTCACCGCGAAGGGGCCAAGCGCCACAGCGATGATCGCTCAGGTCAATGCGATGATTCCGGACGGTGCGCCCATCGCGTGGTGTCCGCCAAAAATCGCCGAGTTTTTCAAGAAGAACGGCGTCGAGAAGGCCACAGCCCGGATGAATAACGAAGCGCCTGAAAAGGACCTCACAGGTTACCGTCGGCTGATGTGGACGATCGAAATCCCAAGCGTCGATTTCGGCTCGTTCGCGTCGGCGCTCGCAAAATTCGAGAACGCCGAACCCTTGTTCGAGTTTACGGGATTCGAGATCCAAGCCTCCGTGGACAGCGCCGCAGCCCAGCGTGCAACGCTCACCGCACAGAACATCATCAAACTATGAAGCCGACTATCATTCTGACACTTGCAATCCTGCTCTCTTGCACGGTTTCCCGCGGCGAGGACAACGCGAAGCCAGAGCCGTATGAACTGAAAAATCGTTCGAGCTTTGGGATGGATAAAGAGGCGCGTGCACCGTTCTGGCCTATCGGCTGGCAGCGGCGCAAAGACGGGGGCGCGGAGCCGGCCGTCAAAGTCGCAAAGACCGTCGCGAACGAACCTGCATTCCGGATTTCCGGAGACAGCTTTAACGTGACCAGTGTCCTTCTCGGGAATCCTTCGCTCGCTACCATCAATGGCCGTTCTTTCGAAGAAGGCGAATACCTTCCAGTGACTGCCGAAGGAAAGCGTCTAAAGGTCCAGGTGCGCGCAATTCGCGAGCAGGGCGTCTGGCTTCAACACGACAGCGACCAGCCGATCCTAGTGCCGATGCGCCGCACCGAACTGCGTCCAAAAACGTCGGTGCCTCAGGACGCTCAAAAAGAGTGGACCATCCAATTGACGCGGAAATAACGAATTTCACCCACGAGGTGGGCGTCATCAATCATTCCCAGCGAGGAGTGAATGTCGCCGAAGTTTCAAGGCCGCATCCGAATTTGGATGCGGCTTTTTCGCGCTGGTGCGCGTCACACTCGCGTCGTCCAAGCAGTGAGCGCATACTTGTTCGCCGCGAGTTGTGCGGCGGCGGCGAGATCTGCGGGGTCCGCAGACTCAGCGTTCCATTTACTGGAAAAAGCGGACGGGAAATCCGTTCGGTCAGCATCACTGATGTCACCGAAAACGATGCTTCCTTGATGCAAAAGTCCGGCCCGTGTGCGGCGCTGGGCGGCTCCGGCCACCTTTTGCGCGCCAGCGAGCAAATCAAATTCGGCGGCCTTTTCAAAACACACCTCCGCAGTCCCCGCATTGGGCGGAGCGAGGTGCGCTTCGATGCTGCGGCGCGACATCCACTCAGCGATGGCAGAGTGGATTGCGCGGTAGCTCTCGCGGGGCGGGCTTGCCGCGAGAGGGTGTGCTGCGGGGAAGATGAGCGAATACGTAAGGTCCGAGCCGTGCTCCACGATTCCGCCGCCCGTCATCCTACGCACCAACTCGCGCCCTTTCGCGAACCCGGCGACCGTGGCGTGGCGGATGAAATAGCCGAAGCTCACCGCCGGGATTTGCCAGCAATAAAGCCGCAGAGTCGGGACGGCGATGCGTTCCAGAAGGACCTCGTCGAACGCCATATTCACCGCTGCGGCGCGTGGCGAGCGATCGTGGATGACGCGGAGTTTTTCAATAAGCACGCCGACGTGTTACAGAAAGCGCGACAGTTCGTCATTCGGAATTGCCGAGACCCGTCGAACCACGTACGGATTCACCCACTATGTTAAAACCTGCGCTCGGAAAGGGCCTCAGTGCCTTGATCAATACGCGCGTCGCCTCGCCGACTCCCCGCGAAGAAGACGGCGAACGCGTCCAGATGGTCTCGCTCGATCAAATCATCCCGTCGCCGTGGCAGCCACGATCGGAGTTCCGCGACGAGCACATCCAGGAGCTCGCCGACAGCATCCAGCAAAAAGGCATCATGCAGCCGCTCATCGTGCGGCGCGTGGGGGAAAAGCTAGAGCTCATCGCGGGCGAACGCCGCTGGCGAGCCGCGCAGCGAGTAGGGCTGAAAGAAGCCCCCATCATCGTTCGCACCGCGACCGATCAAGACGTTTTGGAGCTCGCGCTCATCGAAAACATCCAGCGCGAAGACCTCAACCCAATCGAGGAAGCACGCGCATTTTTCCGCCTCGCGAAAGACTTCAGTTTGAAGCAAGAGGACATCGCACAAAAAGTCGGAAAGAGCCGCGCCGCCGTTGCGAACGCCATGCGGCTTCTGGAGCTTCACGAGCAGGTGCAAACATGGGTCGTGCAGGAGCGTCTCTCCGTCGGCCATGCAAAAGTTTTGCTCGGCGTAAAATCCCAGGATGAGCAACTGAAGCTCGCCGAAGAAACCCTTCGCCGCGGCCTCACCGTGCGCGGCGCGGAGCAGCTCATGGCGGATCATTTTTCCGGAAATGGGACGAACAAACCCAAGCGCGGTCCCGCCAGCAGCCCGCAGATCGAGCCCGCAGTTGCGCACCTGCAAAACAGGCTGCGTCAGCATTTCGCCACGCAGGTCGGGGTCTTTCATGGAGAGAAAAAAGGCCGCATCGAGATCGAGTATTACGGCAACGATGATCTCGGCCGCATTCTCAAATTGCTCGGCCTTCCAGAGGAATAGAGCCGTGAGATATTCCGCCCTCTGGTGTGCCCTCGTTGTCTATCTTCTCTCTGGATGCGGCGACGCGCCAAAGCCCGCTGAGCCTACCGCTCCGGTCGCAGTATCGGCGGATTTGTGGAAGGAGTTTTCTGGCGAAAAAGCGCTGGAACTCGTAAAGCAGCAGGTCGAGTTTGGCCCGCGTCCGAGCGGCTCCTCGGCGCTGGAAAAAGCCCGGCAGCACATCATCGCCACGCTTACCGCGAGCGGCTGGGAAGCGGAGCGGCAGGAGTTTAAGGAAACGCCCGTGCCCGGTCGCGGGGAAGTCGCCTACGCGAACATCATCGCGCGTTTTCCCACGCCAGCTTCGCGCACGACGCAGCGGGTGATCATCGGCTCGCACTACGACACGAAAGTCATGTCCGGCGTTCGCTTTCTGGGCGCAAATGACGGCGGGAGTTCTACAGGCGCGCTGTTAGAGCTCGCGCGAGTTTTGGCTATAGCGCCTGCGTTTGCCGCGCAGTTCGAGCTCGTCTTTTTCGATGGCGAGGAAGCGATCGTGGGATTTGGCGAAGCCGAGTTTGGCCCCGATGGATTAGTCGGCAGCCGATACTACGCGAAGCAGATTCGTCCGCGCGCGAAGCAGTATAAATTCGCGCTCGTTTGGGACATGATCGGCGACAAAGATTTCACCGTCACTCTTCCCTCCGATTCGCCGAAAGCCCTTTCGGGAGCGCTCATGACAGCCGCAGAGCAACTCGGCGTTCGCCGCAATTTCGGTTACTTCGGGCAGCCCATTCTCGACGACCACATGCCGCTCATCAAAATCGCCGGCATCACCGCAATGGACATCATTGATTTCGAGTATCCGGTCTGGCACACGGGCGGCGACACGCTCGACAAACTGAGCGCCGCGAGCCTGGAAATCACCGGTCGCGTGACGCTGAAAATGCTCATCAACGAACTCGGAGCGAAATAAAATCCACGAAACAGTTGCCAAACAAGCCTCCCGTATGCTTTCTTTCGCGCCCTGTTTTATTGCAGGAACGCAGCCATAGCTCAATTGGATAGAGCATCTGACTACGAATCAGAAGGTTTTAGGTTCGACTCCTAATGGCTGCACCACTCTCCGACAGGGACTTGCGGAGAATCCGAGAAGTGAAGAAATTTCGGCTTGGCCGATTCTTGGCCGTTTTTTCGGTTCCAGATCGCACGATTGGGTGATTGATTCCGCAGAGTCATGTTGATTGTCCTTCATGCTTTCGGCTCAACAGCAACGATTCTGCGCGGTGTATGCAACGGATGGAAACGCCGCTGCTGCTTATCGGGCCGCGTATCCGAGTTGCAGCGGGGCCGCTGCGAATACGTCGGCGTCGCGATTGTTAAAAAATGCTGACATTCAGGCGGAGGTTTCGCGGATTCGGAATGCGGCAACGGGCGTTGTCGGAATGGCGGTGCTTTCCATCGCGGAGAAGCGCGACTTCATCGCACGGCTTGTGCGGGCAAGGGTTGGCGAGTTGCCGCGCGATTCGGATTTGTGGCAGTCCATCAAGACGACTGACACGGGGACAGAATACCGCCTCCCCGATAAGCTGCGAGCGATTGACGCGGACAACGACCTTGCAGGCGATGGAAGCACGGCTATGGGGAATGATGTAGCTTTGCGCTCTTGAAAGGCCGTTCGGTCCTGTATTCCGAGGCTTTACGGCGCGGGAAATGCGAGTATTGTTTCCAGAGATGAGCGCGAAAACTTCACATTCTGATACGCCGGAAACTCGGCGCGAACGGGCCTTGAAAGCCGTCGCCGATTGCTCCCCTCGCACGCGGGAGATCGTCGCAATGATGCCGTTCAGCGATGTGACGGATAAGGACCGCGAGATCGCAAAGATGCTCGGGCCGATTGCGCGGCGTGCGTTGGAACAGCATGGCAAGCGGCTGGCGTAGCGTCATCCGCAACGCGGAATTTGACGAACAGCTTGCGGCGCTCATTCCTTGGGAGCCGTGGGCGGATGAATACCTTGCAGCGGCGGAGGATTTGCTTGCCCGTCATCCGTCGTCTGGCGTGTTCATCGCACGCGAAAGCGGCGCGGATATTTGGAAGCTGCCGCTTCCGCCAATCAAAGATCGGGCCGTTGAACTTTACGACTCGTTCGATCAAAGCGTCGTCGTGCTGCTTTGGATTGTCGCTTACGAGTAGGCGCAAGTCCGAGATTCCGTCAGGAAATTCCGCCTCCGTAAATGAGCGCCTTTGCCTTTGCGAGATTGCGTTGCCGTTCGGCGCTGGTGAGGCCGTTGGAGCGAGCGCGGGCTTTCTCCGCGATTGCGGTGCCTTTGGTTTTTTGGTTCCTTTTTTGTGTAAATCGGCATTGCCTTCGTGTCTGAGCGAGCGTTGAAAATGCTCATTTAAGATGGCTACCTCCGGGAGGCTCACTATCGGGTAGTGCAATCAAGAGGCGGTCTGCATAGAAAATAGTGTCACGCAACAATGGGAAAACTTCTACATCAGCTCGTAACGTTTGCCACTTCACTCGTCGGCAAGTTTGTCGTTATTTTGGTCATCCTTCTGGGAATTGCTTGGTTTCAGTCTGAATGGGCCAAACTTCAAGAGCACAAAAGCGATCTTAATAAAACAGCGATGCTGCTCGAAGACGCAAAGCAGGGCGATCAACGTGCGAAGGATGCTCTCGGCAAGCACGAGTCAGAGTGGAAGCAAAGAAAGGACACGATCTTGCGGCCAATCCAAAATCAAATCGAAGCCATCGACCGTGAGTTGCGTGAGAAAGGCCCATTAATCGCGGAGCAGGTGAAACAACTCAGCACGGAGGAAGGACAAGCCAAGTTGCTGAGGGATGCCGTAAATGCGGCTCGAGAAGCGCGTGACAATGCTCGGTCACAGGTAAACTGGCATGACAACAAATGGCTTCTGGGATGGGGGCCGTATAGTGGGGCGCGGAAAGTTCAACTTTCGGCGAAAGAATTAGCTCTTTCAGCAGCCGAGCAGGCAGCGGCACTTAACGATCAACTCAGGGGCAAGCTAAAGGGTGAAATCACCCAGTCGAATGTAGAGGCTCTTAACCAACGCAGGCAGGAGAAGGAAAAGGAATTGGCAGAGGCGACCAGTGCCGCATCCCCAGAAGAACAGAAGCTGCGCGACGAAGCGAAGATGAGGAAAGAAGTGGTGGATGCTCACGAAGAGACGTTGCAGCGCCAGCGGGAGGCCATCGCCAACGACCCGCGCCAGCGTGCGCTCAATGCTGTAAAGGAATGGATTCCAACCGCGCTCTGGATCCTCGCTGGTATGACGATCACGCCGCTGATTCTTAAGGTGGTCTGCTACTTTGTCTTTGCTCCTTTCGCCTGCCGGATGAAGCCCATATGTGTGCTTCCAACCGTGCAGGCACCCCCACTTCCGGCACCCCCACAATCATCCGTCTCAATGTCTTTCCAGATTGGACCTGACGAAGAACTACTAATCCATCCAGACTTCCTGCAAAGCAGCAGCGAGAACGCCCGTAAGTGCACCCAATTCCTATTGAATCCTAAAATTCCGTTCAGCAGCATCGCATCCGGCATGTGGCTGCTTACGGGAATTCGCCCAGACGATTCCGAATCCACGCGCGTAGTCGTATCATCTCAGAAGGATGCCTTTGGAGAAATTGGTAGTATCAAGTTGGCGGAACACGCGGCCATGGTTGTGCATCCACGCTCGCTTGCCGGTGTGGTAAAGCGGCAGGGCGTGCCGTTACGCATCACTCGCCACTGGCGGATATTTAGCCTTCACGCATGGCTGACTTTCCAACTCCGGTATCTCGTCTTCCACGGCCCCTGCGAATTGATCCTCAAAGGCTGTCGCGGTATCCGAGCCGAGAAGCCTGACGAGGGGCAACCGCGGATGATAAATCAGTCCATAACCATCGGATTCAGCGCCAATCTCGAGTACAAGAACACGCGCTGCGAGACGTTCATTCCCTACCTGCTTGGTAAGGAGGACCTGTTCAACGATCTCTTCACTGGGGAACGAGGGTTGTTTGTGTATGAGGAAGTCCCCGATGGCGGGCGGAAGGGTGGCATCACAGGGCGCTGGCTGGAAGGAATGCTAGACGTTATCCTCAAGGGTTTCGGTTTGTAAACAGCGCCGGGTTGGTGGGCATTGCGGGTGGTACTCAAGTCTCGCCAGAGGAAGAAAGAAGCGTAAAACACGCGTCCAATTTCGGCTCTCTTACGCACACGGAGACCGTCTTTTTCTGGATCATCTCTGCGCAAAGCTGCTCGTGCCCGGCGCGAAGCTCGGTCAGGCAATCGCGGACGCGGCGTTGGCGGGTGAGCCAGCCGAGCGCCGCAAGCAGCAGAAGGAATACAGGAATTACCGCGAGAAATATGGCGGTAATGAGCATTGAGCCTACGCTTTGCGGAAACAGAGATGCAGCGTCGGCATTCCCCGCCCACACAGCACGAGCGCCACGGGAGAACTGCTCGTAAAGGGAACTGAGGGGCCAGCCGAAGATGGCCCAGAAAGTAAGCGCCCCGAGCAGAGCCAGGGTGATCCCCACGCGGGCACTTGGCGCTCGGTTTTCGACACATTTATGGATCAATGCGGTGGAGCGCTGCTGTAGTTCAACGAGGCCGACAATCTCAAGTCGCGCACGCTCTCCAGAAGTAATGACAGGGCCGGTTTTCCCAAAGTCTTGGCGCATGGCATCGTCGAGCAGGGTAAAATCGCGGTCCAATTTTTCGCGGAGATTTTGGCTGAGCCGGTCACGCAGCCCGTCATGTGTGGCTTGCTGAAAGGCGATGCCTGACTTCACGTTTTTCAGACTTTGAAGAATAAGGGTTCCAAAAGACGGAAGGCTACCAACTAACGCCATGGGAAGGCGATCCAAGGCCCCAGAAGCGAGAGACGCAACAGCGAGTAATGGCCGCCACGGGAAACAAAAGCCGGGCGTGTGCTCCAGCAAGGCCATCCGCAGCGACCAGCGAATCCCTGCGTGGAGATCGCGATCATCGCCAAGAAGCTCGGATGCAGATTGTTTCAGCGCACGTTCGACAGCCGCATTGAGTTTCTCGGTAGCACTCGCGGAGGCTCGGAGGTGCCGCGCAGCCAGCTCACGGGCGTGGCGGATGAAACGACGGCGTTCGCCTTCGAGTATCTCGGAAACCAGCACCTCCGCCGGGCGAGCGGCAAGCGCACTGCCGAGACGCGCAGTGAGTTCCGCAGCGAGGCGTTCTCGCAAGTCTTTCGGTGCATCCTGATGGTCAAAGTCATCGGAAATGAGCGGTGCCAAAATAGTCGCGTCCGGCGCAAGTCGAGCAAGCTCTTGCGAAAATTCCTTGAGCGAATCACGGTCATCGGTGGGCCTGACTTGCGTGATGACTGGTAGGATCACGGACCGTCCGGCGCGACGGACGAGCGCATCCACTGCTTCGTTGCGACGGTCGGTGAATCGCAGGACGAGAACCTTGACCACGGCGAGGTCGAGCGCCCGCTCAGCAGCACTGCTGCGGGCTGCATTGCGCTCATTTTCTCCCGGAACATCGGCCAGTGTGCAAGCGACTCCGAGACGCGGCATCGCGTTCTCACTGCACGGCACATATTCCTCGATGCTCGAATCCATGCCGACAGGCTGTTTCGGCCCTACCCACACGAGTTTCTCGGTCGAGTTGCGCAAAGAAGAGCCTGCTTTGATCTGCGATTTTGCGACCTCATCGCTGATCAGCAGTCGCAGTAGCGTACTTTTGCCCGATTTCTTTGGGCCGATAAACGCAATCGTCTCCATGTCGAGTCCTCGTCCGGCGACAAACTCATCGCTTTTCCGACGAAATGCTCCGCAAAGAGTGAGGAGCGGCCCGTGTCCCGGCCACTCCCGGCCCAGAGCGTTTGCAGACTGTTCAATGTTTCGCGCCGTTTCTTGGCACGCGGTGAGGGTGGGTTGCACAAGAGGATCGGTCATAGGTTTTCGAGATGCTGCTTCATTTCCTTCACTGCGGTCACATCAAGTGTTTCGCGCCGGAGTTTCCTAGTTCGTAGGCAGATACCGTCGAGATTCACATCAACTGGCGGGTCTCCCTCAACTGACTTGTCTCGCGGCAATCCCAATTCATCACAGGCGAGTGTATAGAAGCGGCGTATTTGAAACGGACCAAGTTCCTTCTCAAGCACTACTTGTAATCCAACAGCCCACACTCCTCCTACCAAAGCGCCAACGCCTACCGCAGCAAGAAGCTCTTTTACGGTGAGTGCAACCAACCCTTTTCCGCCAAGCACAAAGGTAGTGAGCGCAGCACCTCCCAGCGGTTCGAATGCAGTGTAAATCACTACCCCAAGTGCGCCCACCATGCTCGTCGCCGTCGTAATGGCAGCCGTTCCTTTTGGCGCTGTGCTCCAAAATGAACGCGCAATCTCATCCCATTTTTTCTGCGAGAGATTACTCATGCCTACTGCTTCGAATTTCTTAAAAATCTGGACTGCCGAATTTTGAATCACAGCTTCCTCTACGTCGCTCCAACGTGCGTAAAGCATTCTTGAAAAAGTATCTTTTGTTGGTTCCTCTGGCGCTGCCTCTTTGCCTCCGTTGCGAGCAAAAAATTTAGCCCGTACAGCCATGCCGATGGTCCGGCCATATCGCGCAACCATCCCTGGAGTCATCCAGCTTACAACTCCACTTACCTTTCCGGCGACCCACGCGGCTGCCGCTTTTACTTTGAGCGGCCCTTTTATGTACCAAGGCGCACAGCGGAGGATGCTGTCAGCAAAATCCTGTGCCATATCCGCACTCAGGATGATGCGCTGCCCATCTTTCCCCTTCAGAGCTTGGCGGCAACAGTCCTCCACATCTGTTTGCGCAGTCTTCACTCGCCCTGTCAGAGCTGCCGCTTTTTGCTCCACCGCCTGCAATGCAGCGCCGGCAGCACTGGCAAGGCGGTGCCGAGTTTCACGATGGAAGTCGCGAATCAATGAGTCGGGGTTCAAAACCTTCGCGAGATGATGAAGTGAACGGTCCTCTGAAATCGACTCAGGCGCACTTTCCTCCGCATTATCCGTAAGCCGGAAAAAGCAGGGGAAACGCACCGCCGTTTTTGGTAATTGGCGGTTGGTATCCCACATCGGGGTTCGCTCTTCGTATCCGATCACGCCGTAGTCGTAGGCTGCGAAATACAGGGTATCCGGCGGCAGTTGAAGGTTTTGGCGTAACTCGGCCAAGAGTTCGTGCTGTGTATTATCCGGTTCATTTGGCCGGACTTGATTAAACGCATAAACGTGCGATTCCCCCGGCATCGCGTCCCTCACTTTCTCAAACTCCCTAATCGTAGCATTCTCAGCCTTCGCGATGATGATGGACGCAGCGCAAAGAGTCCCCGCTTTTTTCAGAACCTCATATCGGCAATCGGGGCTACCCTCGGCTGCCCCCGGCGGTCGCTTTTGAATGTCCGGGCAATCCAGCAGGGCGAGTCCCAACTCATCAAGGCGCTCATCCCAAGCCACGAGTGGAATGTGGAGCGCGTCATTTGCATTTTGCGCCTTAAAAGCTGCTGCTGCGTCCTCCGGCAAAGGCTCCAGCGCATGGCCAAAGACGCAGGCAAGTGCCTTGTCCAGAACAGCGCGTAATTGCATATCCGCGCCCCAAGATGCTGGCAGCCAGAGCGTGAACCGATACGTCGCCTGCGCTGACTTGGTGCCTCTCAGCACGCGTCCCGCTCCCGCAGGTGAAAGGAAGGAAGCAACGAGCGAAGATTTCCCCTGATCATTGAGCCCTGCAACCGCAACAATCGGATTATCAAGCACCGCTTCCGCAAGGCCCATCGCACGGTCGAGTTCTCCACCGAGATCAGGAGCGTGCAAGGACAGCAACTCAGGCAGCGTCAATCGCATACTCCCCGGCGGCCATTCCTGCTGGGCAATCTTTTGGGTGCGAAGGTGGCGAACAAACTCGCTGATATTTAATGCGGTTACGTTTGTAGATTGGATAGTCATCTGAGGTCTGAAATCCATTTGTTGGATACCGCTTGGCAGTTGATGGCAACGGTGAATTTGTGATTTGTAACTCTTCTCGCCGGGCACCTCCGCGACGAGCCAAAGTGCCGCTCAATTTTCGCCGCCCGCTACCACGAGCAGACGGAAAGTATTCGCCCGATCCAGCGATTGCGCTTTGAGCGCTGGGCCAACGACGAGCGCGACGCGCCAGTTCGTCAAGCTATGCGTTCGTTCTCCTGAGTTTCGATTTCCTCGCGGACTTCTTCATTTCGCCCTCCGCCTTTGCTGGTGCTGGTTTCGCGCTGAAATCTCCTTCCACGACGCTTGCCGATGACGGCGCGAGCAATGCGCCGAGTCCCGCTGTGATGCGGCGTTTTTTGTCTGTGTAGTAAGCGGCGGTCGTGGAAATCTGCGCGTGTCGAAAATTGATTGCGCGGCGAAAATCCCCTGCGAACTGGCGAGCAATGCGCCGAGTTCTTTGCGTAGCTCGTGGAGCGGCTTCCGCGCTGTGATGCCTTGCTTTTTGAGCCACGCATAGAGCGTGTCGAAGTGCGGCGTGCAACGGTAGTTCATGCGGCTGGATTCGTGACGCGGTGCGCGGGTGGATTCGATGACGAACGGGCCGCTTGCCGCTATTTTCCAGCCTCGCAGAAGCGCCAGCGTCTCCGCGTCCAAGTCCACTTCTCCCGCGCTGTCTTCGGATTTCGGCTGGAAGTATTCCGTGCGCTCGATGCGAACGATGCCTTTTTCAAAGTCCACTTGCCCCCAAGTGAGAAGGTCAATCTCCCGCTTCCGCAATCCGCACAGAAGCCCAAGCGCGAAGACTTTGAACGGCTCGCCCGTGAGTTCGCGCCGTGCGGCTTAAACCCACGCACACTGATTCTTCCCAATCGCGGAATCTGCGAATGTCTTGAATCTCGCCAACGCGCCGGTGAACGATGAATTGCTCAACTATCTCACCGCCGGCTTTGTCGCGAAATCTGGAGTAGCGTTTACTACGACTCCATCGCATTCCCGATGCTCTGCTCGAACGTCTCGCGAAGCTCGGCGACGGTGGCGGTGATTGTTTTTTCGTATGCGGAAATCGCGACGGTGTCTCCGCCGACGGTGCCGATGCGGCTGTGCGGCAGTGCGCTTAGTTGCGCGAGCACGGCGTCCGCGTTCTCCGGCGCGACGCTGATGACGATGCGCGACTGGCTCTCGCCGAAGAGCAGACCGGCGCGTGCGGCGTGGTCGGGATACTTTGCGAGGGCGGGGCCGCTCGCGAGTTCCACGGTGGCGCCGAGGTTGCCGCTCATGCAGCTCTCGGCGATGGCCACTGCGAGTCCGCCTTCGCTGCAATCGTGCGCGCTCTTCACGAGGCCGCCTTGAATGAGCCCCAGCACTGCGGCCTGCACGCCTTTCTCCAGCGTGATGTTCAGTCGCGGAGTGATGCCCGCTTTTTGTCCGACGACCACTTTATAATAATGCGACGCTCCCAGCCCGAGCTGCCCGGCGGCGGGATCGATGATTGGGCCGACGAGGATAATCACATCGCCCGCAGCCTTGAACGCCTGCGTCGTCACGTGCTC
>JAYTMG010000414.1:0-1429 GCA_043728745.1 Verrucomicrobiaceae bacterium | reverse complement strand
CCGCTGGTCCATGGCAAATGTGAGCGTCTGAACCACGAGATAGTCGCCGTACCGATCGACGATGAGGCCCGGCATCCCGTCGCTTTCGCTCCACACGATGCGCCCTAAGCGAGGGTCGCAGCCGCGGCGCGTGCGATACTCGACGGACTGGCGGATGCGCCGCTGAAAAAAGTCGAGGTCGAGCTCCTGCCGCTGCCGCGAGAAGCGTCGTGCGACGATTTGGGACTTCGAGTTGTAGATCGCCGAGCCGAGCAGCCGATCTTTGCCGTCCTTGACCGCGATGACGTCGCCATCCTTGGGCTCACCCCACACTTTGAGGACCTCGCTGGAATAGACCCAGTCGTGGCCATGATAGATACGGGAGCGAGGTTTTACGATGAGTCCGGCCATGATGATTGCGATAAAAAGCGCGGGTCTGCCGCGCCGCAATCACGACGGGTCAGACCTGCACCCTATCCGGTGCCTTTGAAATGCCGCTCTCTGCAAGCTTTGAACGCTGCGAGCGCACGATTTTCTTTTTCAGGTCGGGGTCGTTGCAGTCGCAGTGCTTGCACCGCCACGGCCAGAAATAGCGCCCGATGGCGAGTGCGGCCCAGCTAAAGCCCCACAGTCCGAGCGTCAGCACGGTGATGCACAGGTGAAACAGGTGCCGCGATTCGACGCGAACAAAGCGCTGTGTGTGTTTGCATTTCGGGCAATGAGCCCAAATACGGTCGTCTGTCATGGGTGTGTAGGTGTTGTGGAGGCGGGTTGATTCGTGAATATCGCCAAACTGTTACAATTGCCACAGAATTTTTTGTAATTTATCGGTATTTCTACTGAGGGCTGGATTCCCTGCGGAGAAATCGAAACAGTTCCCCATGTCAAAACCCGGTCGTCGCGCAAAATGGGCACTTGTCGGTGCAGCCTTCGCTTTAATCCCGTTGCTGCTGGTCGTGTTCGAGGTGGCGACACGCATTCTACGTCCGCATCTCGATCCACTGACCGTCTTCGTTTCATCGCCGCAGTTGAGGTCCGACACGCAGGGCGAAAATACGTCGGGGATGTTCGAGTTCGACCCGCTTCTGACTTGGAAGATTCGGCCGAATTTGCGGAGCGCATGGTGGGATTTCACGCCCGTAACCACGAACAGTCGCGGCATTCGCATGAAGCGCGAAATCACCGCCAAAAAGCCGGGCTCGCTGCGAATTGTCACGCTCGGAGACTCGGTGACATTTGGCTACCGCGTGCCGGTTGCGTTTGACCGTAATCATCCGCATATCGTCGAGGGCGGCCAGCCGTATCCGGCACTGCTTGAGGAAATCATCCGCGCGAAATTCGCGGGCCGTGTGGTCGAAGTCATCCCGCTCGCGTGCCCCGGTTATACAAGTCGGCAGGGCCTCGAATGGCTCCGGCGCGACATCGCGGAATTGCAACCGGACATCGTCAC
>JAYTMG010000413.1:0-9030 GCA_043728745.1 Verrucomicrobiaceae bacterium | reverse complement strand
AGAACCTGTTCCGTTTTCGAATTCATAGATTGCGTAATGTATGGATTACGCAATTTACGGCGACCGAACTCAGACGGCGCTACGCGTTACGCTTACGATTCATCGGGTGCCGGAGTTGTTTCAGACGTTGCGCGGGCTGATTGACCAAGGGCGTCGGAAGGGGAAGCGCACGGGGCGGTTTTTAGTACTGGGGTCGGCGGCGATTGATTTGTTGCGGCAGTCGGGAGAGACGTTGGCGGGGCGCATTGAGTATGTGGACCTCGGGCCGCTTCATGCTTTGGAAATCGACGACGATACGAAGGCGCAGGAGCGTTTGTGGCTGCGCGGCGGTTTTCCTGACAGTTTTCTCGCGAAGAATGACGCGGATAGTTTCCGTCATCGCCGTGGATTTATTCGCACGTATTTGGAGCGTGATGTGCCGCAGTTTGGGCCGCGTATTCCGGCAGAAACGCTTGAGCGGCTTTGGACGATGCTGGCGCACAATCAGGGCAGTCTGTTGAATGCGTCGAAACTGGCAGGCGGGCTCTCGATCAGTGCGCCGACGGTGACGAGCTATATCAGCCTGCTCGTTGATTTGCTGCTCGTGCGCCGTCTGACGCCGCACATGACCAATGTCGGAAAGCGGCTCGTGAAATCGCCGAAGACCTACGTGCGCGATAGCGGGCTGCTTCATGCGTTGCTCGGGATTGGTGATTTGAACGAACTCGCAGGGCATCCCGTTATCGGAAAAAGTTGGGAGGGCTTCGTCATCGAATCGCTGCTCGCCGCTGCGCCAGAGCGGACGCAAGCGGGATTTTATGCCACTGCCGCCGGAGCGGAGATGGATTTGGTTTTGGAACTCGGCGGCAAACACGGCTTGTGGGCAATCGAGATCAAACGCGGGCTGACTGCAAAGCCAGAGCGCGGATTTTACCATTCGATAGAAGATTTGAAGCCGACAAAATCATTCGTCGTCTATGCAGGCAGTGAGCGATACCCGCTCGCCGAGGGAGTCGAGGCGATTTCGCTGCGGGAGTTGGCGGAGGAATTGGCGGCGCTGTGATTGTTGATTCACCTCGACCCCGGAAACTCGCCGATTTGTTGGAGCAGAAGTCGCTCGGCTCGCCGCTCGGGATCATTCAGCCGGAGTAGCCTGATAGTGACCACAGCGACGTCCGTTTTTCCGATGAGTTGTGGACCTTCGATATCGAAATGCTCCGTCCATTGGTCGATTCGGGGATTGAAGAGTCGGCAGAACTGCCCTGTGTCGGGAACAATTGAGCCCACATCGGAGCCTTTGGCGCGGTTGCAGCGGGCGCATGAGAATGCCAGATTTGACGCATCGGTGATTCCGCCGTGTTTGCGGCTGATGACGTGATAGACTTCGCAACCAGCGAGCAATATCCACTCTGGCGTGTGGCAATATTCGCATTTTCCGCTCGCTCTATCCGACACTTCGCGGCGGAGAAGTTTGCTAAACGGTATCAGCCATTCGCGGACGACAGTCGGGCTTTTGCTTTGGCGAGGACCAGCAGGTGTTCGAGCTTTAGGTAGTCTTCGAGTTCGAGTTTTTCTTCGGGCAAAAGGCCGGAGTCTTTTTCTTTCTCAATCAGCATCCAGACACGGCTGCGGGCGTCTTCGGATGAATGGAAATTTGCGAGCTTTGGAGACGGGATATTCCCTACAAGGAAATCCAAGAGTTCATCGGCGGCGTTCATGATTTGGGAGCGTATGTCTGAGTGAGCATTCAATCAAGCGTGCGATCAATAGCGTCGCTTGATCTCTTCCAGCGTCAGCCGCTGCGCTTTGAGCGCTTTGATTTCTTAGCAACGGGTTTTATGGAGAATCTCATTGCCCGGACTTCCCATGCATCATTTACTCTCGGCATGGTTTCGATGCAGGACATCCAGCGGTATTGCGATGCGGTTGCGGCTGCTTTTAAGCCGCAGCGGATCATTCTGTTTGGCTCCCATGCTTACGGGGAGCCGACGGTGGACTCGGATGTGGATGTGCTGGTGGTGATGCGGAAGGCTCGGCGCTTTTGGATGCAGACGACCCAGAAAATTCACGAGAAGGTGACGGCTGGGTTTGCGGTGGATGTGCTGGTGCGCGACCCGGTTTTTCTACGCGAGCGATTGCGAGAAGGGGACTGCTTTTTGGCTGAAATCACTACGAAAGGGCGCGTGATGTATGAAGGCGGCGACGCGTGATTAGTTCCAATTCGCTTTCAAGTTGAGGCAAATCCGCTTGTCTTTTTTACCGCTGGCTGCGTTCCGATTCAGTCACGTAGTGCAGCGACTATGCTCCCTCATCGCGCCTTGCCAGCAGTAAAAAATCCGGCGCGTCTTTGCCTCAACTTGAAAGCTCATTGGAACAGATTACGAAAGCGGAGGCAGACTACCTCGCGGCCACCGATCTTGGCCTCTTTATTTCCTCCAGCGTCAGCCGCTGCTCTTTGAGTGTCTTGATTTCATCGCAGCGGGTTTTCATTTCGGGGGCGTAGAGTTGGTAGCCGGATTCGGTAAGTCCGAGCATTCCGCCAGTTATTCTCGCAACCGCATCAGTAGGGCGCGTTGGCGTACGCGGGCGGCGGAGTTAAAGTCGAGCAGCCGAACGGTTGTACGGCCAATTGGCGTCATGCCTTCTATGTGGGTTTCGGTGATTCGAAAATGGTCCTCCCATCGGTCAGTTCTCGGGTGGAAAAGGCGCACCATTTGTTGTGTCTCGGGGTCGAATGAGGCGATGTTCGGGCCTTTGAGAAAATTGCAGTCGGGGCAGGCAAGCGCGAGGTTCGTGTCTTGGTCGCTGCCGTCGTGTTGGCGAGCGATGATGTGCTCGATATGGAATGTCGCGAGTGAGAATTCTTCCGGCGCACGGCAGTATTCGCACTGATGCGCTGCTCGCTGGCGGATGGCCTCGCGATTCACGCTGCGGCTTTATTGCGGAGGGAAATTGCGGCTTCGAGTTTGAGGATGCTCACCATCCGGTTGAGCGCGATGAATTCACTTAACTCCACTCGTTCTGCTTCGGTCAAGGTGCCTTCGGTGTTGCGGGAAGCGAGGGATTCGTAGCGGGTTTGCGCTTCTTCACTAAGTCGCAAATCTTTGAGAGCGACGCCAAGTTGCGATGTGAGCTTTTCCCCCATCGGGCGAAAAACGCTCGTCCAGTCGAGTGGCGATGTCGCAGTTTGTTCAGACATGCGAATAACGTAGTCGTCGATGGCGGGTTTGTCGAGGCTCAGTAACGTCGTTTGATCTCCTCTAGCGTCAGCCGCTGCTCTTTGAGCGTCTTGATTTCTTCGCAGCGGGTTTTCATTTCGGCGGCGTAGAGTTGGTAGCCGGATTCGGTGACTTCGGCGACTTCGAGCAGACCTTCTTTTGTCCAATGGCGGATCGTGGGGACGGTCACTCCCGCGGCGGTGGCGAGTTCGCCGATTTTTAGTAGGTCGTCGCTGTCGAAATCGTCGGTGGCGGTTTCGCCTTGGACGGCTTTTAGGTAGAGGTCGAGGGAGCGTTCGGCGGCTTTGGCGATGAGCTTTTCGTAGTCGGTTTTGGTGCCGCCGGTTTGGGCATTCTCCAGTGCGGCGATATAGGCGAGGCGGTCGCGTTTGCGGATGATTGCGGGCGGGCAGCCGTGCATCATGAGGATGAGGTTCATGAGCAGTCGGGCGGTGCGTCCGTTACCGTCCACGAAGGGATGGATGGTCACGAGGCGGTAGTGTGCTTCGCCTGCGAATGCTACGGGATGGAGGCCGTGTTTGCTGCGCAGCCACGACTGGAACTCGTCCATCAAATCGGGCACTTTGCGCGGATTCGGCAGCACGACGCGCGAGCCGGAAATCCGCACCGGAACGCTGCGATAGTATCCGGCGTGATCATCGTCGATGCCTCTCAAAATGACTTCGTGAATCGCGAGAATGTCGTTCGCGGAAAGCTGCGATGGTTTCTTGCCCACGAGCGAAGGCACGAAGTCGAGCGCTTTGGCGTGATTGGTGGCTTCCAAATGCTCGCGCAGACTTTTGCCGCCGACAGTCAGACCTTTTTCGATGACGAGCGCGGTTTCACGACGCGTGAGCGTGTTTCCTTCAATCGCGTTGCTGGTGAAAGTCAGCTCGACCTTGAACCACTCGTCGAGGTTGCGTGCGAGCGCCGCAGCCAGCGGGCGGAAGGTGTCGAGCTGCTCTTTCAGCTTGGTGAGCTTTTCGTAAATCATGTAGTGAAGTGTAACGTATCACGTAACGCTTTTCAACTGTTCCATGCGAAGAACTGATACGGCGTGAAGCTGATTCGCCGCGTTGGATTCAGCCCGAGCCGCTGTGCTTCAATCCAATGGGAGATGATAAAAATGAGCAAATCCTGATCGTGAATCGTCGCGATGCCGTACTCCGGCGAGCCGGTGATTCGCACGGTTTCCACGCGCTTTGTGCTGGCATCGGTGTAGCGATGTTCGATTGCATCGGTGCGGCCTGCCGTGAGGCTGAACCAGCAGCGCGACATCAAATCAATCTGGTCTTTTACAGGCACATCGGAAGGCAACGCCTCGAAGCGTTCGAGTTCCTGATTGTCACGTATTCCACCAACCACCATCCGCGCGATGCAGGGGGATTACCAGATTTCAAAAGAGCGTATTACCGCCGAGTTTCGGTATCGGCGGAGTAGCGACCCAACGTATCGGCGGACCAGCGACGGGCACTTTTCGCAATGGGGCTGTGAGCTTGTGGCAGCGAAGGTCGGCGACCTGTCGGGCTCGCAAACACGGGGGAGGTATTCGTGAGATGCCCGCTGGGACAGGTTGGAAACCTGTCTTACTTTGCGCTGCCACTTTTAATCACACGGGCCGCGGACGTATTGCGCGAAAATGTTTCGCTTGACCGCGGAGGGGCGGCTGATAATTTCGCCGCCCTTTCCGATACGACTGGCGCACTTTTTCGGTGCGTTGCAGACGTAAAAGTTTCGGGGTCTTAGCTCAGTTGGTAGAGCGCCTCAATGGCATTGAGGAGGTCAGGGGTTCGAACCCCCTAGGCTCCACCACTTCACAAAATGTGAAGTTTTTTCGGTGGACGGGCACTTTATCGAAAGTCCTCCGTTGCCAGCGGACGGTTCGAGAACGTATAGACGTTACTACTGTGAGTAACTGCTGTTCGTTTTACCGTTCGTCCATTGGAAAGAAAACCGTTGTCGCCGTGACTGGCGCCATGCTGATTGGATTTGTCGTGATGCATTTGATTGGCAACCTGCAATTTTTTGCAGGCCCGAAGCTGATCAATGAATACGGCACCAAGCTCCGGCATTTGCCGTTCGGGCTCCTGTGGGTCATGCGCCTTGGGCTTCTTGCGGTGGTCGTCGCGCATATTGGCACGACGATTATACTTATTAAAGAGAACCGTGTCGCGAAAGGGCAGGGGTATGCGAAGAAGAGCAGTGTGCAGTCGAAAATCGCGACGCGTTTGATGGCTCTGAGCGGCATCGTTCTTTTGAGCTACATCGTTTTCCACATCCTCCATTTTACCACGCACAATGTTTCGCCGCAGTTCTCGGGGTGGACGGATGGCGAGGACCACGACGTGTATCGGATGCTCGTGGCGGGATTTAGTAACGTGGGGATCTCGGTTTTTTATATCGTCGCGATGATTCTCCTAGCGATGCATCTCAGCCACGGTGCCTCGAGCCTCTTCCAGACGTTGGGGATTCGAACGAAGAAGCTGGCGTGCATTCTCGGAATCGGTGCTCAAGCGCTGGCCTGGGTCGTGTGCGCGGGTTATATCAGCATTCCCGTCGCCGTTTTACTCGGAAAATACGACAAGGCGCACATCGAACGCGTCTCGAAATAAAATAATTTTCTCCGGTCTAATAAAAGTGACGAGCGGCACGTAGCGCTGTTTGACACCACGCCTTTAATCATCTCTATTCATTCCATGGATTCCATCATCGAACATCAAGAATCGACCGCCCAGAAGTTTCAAAAGAAACTCGCGGAGTCTCGTTTCTTCTTCATGTCTTTTACCATTCACGTGCTCCTCGTCGTTTTCGGCGGCAGTATCGTGCTTTTTAAGGCATACATGGAGCCGCCGGACTTTGTGGCAGAGGGTGGCGATGGCTTGATGGCCGCGCCGGATACCGCGCAAGCACCGGACCAGCAGCCGCAGGATTCCGTTCCGGTGGAGTCATTCCAGCAGCCGACTCCGACGCTCAATTCGCCGACAGTCGATATTCTTTCCACGACCTCCAACACCGCCACCTTCAAAGTCGCTCCCGCAGCGGTGAAAGTGAACATCCAGACGCCGCAGACCGCCGACCTCGCAAAAGCGACCGGCCAAGTGGCGAAGGGACTTTCCGGCGGGCTCGGATCGCTCCCAGGAACAATGCGTGGTCGCGTCGGCTCGGGGCGGGCCACTGCGATGAATCAGAACAGGATGAAGCCGCCAAGCGAGGCTGCAGTGCTGCGCGGTTTGGAATGGCTCCGCCAAAACCAGAACCCGAACGGTTCGTGGGGCGACCAGAACACCGGTGGAATGACGGGCTTTGCGCTATTATGCTTTCTTGGCCACGGTGAGACGGGCGAGTCGCCGCAATACGGCGTCACGGTGAACAAGGCCATCCAATGGATTCTCGATACCGGCACCAAGTATCAAGGACGGCTGAGCATGGATGACAACTTCACGCAGCCCGGCGTGTATGAACACGGCATCTGCACATACGCCCTTGGCGAGTATTACACGATGACGAAGGACGAGCGCGTGATTGAGCTTTTCAAGCAAGCGATCGGCTACATCGTCCAAGGGCAAGGACCGGATGGCGGCTGGATGTATGCCTTTGACAAGACGCAGAGCGACACATCGGTTTCTGGATGGCAAATTCAGTCTCTCAAGGCGGCGAATCTTTCCGGCCTGAAGATTCCCGGAGTGGACGAAGCCCTTGACCGGTCGATGAAAAATCTCGAGCGCGTAAAGGGAAACAACGGAGGATACGGCTATCGCAAGGCGGAAGACCGCTACTCGCTCACTGGCGTCGGAATTCTCTGCAATCTTTTCTGGAAGGGTGAACGCGGTGAACTCCGCAAGGGAATGGACTGGCTTATCGACACGACAGAAAAAGAGGGCGGTCTCAAATACAAAGGCGAAAAGGCGGACCTTTACGCATGGTATTACCACACGCAAGCGTGCCTCATGTTTGGCGGTGCTGCATGGCAGAAATGGAATCGCTGGTTTCAGGATGAAATCGTCGCCGCCCAAAGCCCGGACGGAAGCTGGCCGATGACCGGCGGGAAAGGCGGGCACCGTGAGAATGACGCGACAAAGACGGGACAAGTCTATCGCACGACCCTGTGCATCCTGATGCTCGAGGTTTTTTACCGCTACATGCCGACCAATCGAGAGGGGTAGCGGGCGGAATGACGAATGACGAATGACGAATGACGGGCGAATGACGAAACGCAAGCGAGAGGACGGCGTTCCCACGCCCGCGCTTCGTCATTCGTCATTCGTCATTTTCCCTCCACCGCCATTGCGCGAATTCGCTCTTCAGTCAGCCACCTTTCCGTCACAGATTCTTCGCTTCACAGACCGTATGGAACTGGTAGCGTGACGTGCTACCAATGACATCGACCGCAGCGAATCCCGCACCAGCACCCATTTACAGGGCTCGGCTGGCGGCAAATCCCGAAGAAATCCGCGCCGCTCAGCGACTGCGGTTTGAGGTCTTCAATCTTGAACTTAATGAAGGCCTAGCCGAAAGCTGGCGCACGCACATGGATGTCGATCGGTTCGACGCCGTTTGCGACCATCTCGTCGTGGAGCATACTCCGACAGGCGCGATTGTCGGGACTTATCGTCTGCAAACTGGCGCGATGGCGGCGGCGAATCTTGGTTACTACAGCGAGCAGGAATTCGACTTTTCTCCCTATGAATCCGTTCGCGCTGAAACCGTGGAGTTGGGGCGTGCTTGCGTCCATGTTTCTCACCGGAGATCGAATGTCCTCAACATGCTTTGGCGCGGCATTGCGGAATACTCTGTGGAAAGAAGCGCTCGCTACCTCATTGGCTGTAGTTCACTCACTTCTCAGGACGCAGCCTTGGGGCATGGGATGTATTTGAAGCTCGCGGATTATTTGGTGCCGGAGCATTTCCGCACGGTCCCGCTTCCGCAATTCCGGTTGCCCGATGTTGCTCCTTTAGATCCCTGTCCAGAGCCGCCGCGTTTGTTGCGCTCTTACCTCAGCGTCGGCACCCGCATTTGCGGACCAGCGGCGATCGATCGCGAGTTCGGCTCGCTCGATTTTCTCACGCTGATTGATCTGCACGACATGCCGACTGTGATGAAGGGCCGCTTCGTCGGCTAATGGTCGCGCCGTCGTGACTTCATAAAATGACGAAACGTAAGCGAGTTGATTCCGTTGCACGCCTGCGAATTCGTCATTCGTCATTCGTCATTCGTCATTCCCATCTCACCATCATTTCACGATGGGAGGACCGCTAGTCATGGCGGGCGTTCTCGGAACCGTCCGCGGGGCGGCTCGGCTGGGTGTTTTTCCTGCGCTCACGGCTGCTTGCTTTGGTGATTTCTGGCTCAGTGGCGCATCGGCCAACTTGAAATCCCGAGTCGATTGGCTGCGGCGATCTTCCCGGCGACACGCGAAGTGGATGGGGCTGAGTATTCGCGTGTGCGGACCGGTGCCGACGGATGGGCTGATTGTTTCCAATCACGTCAGCTACCTCGACATCCTCGCGCTCAGCATCGTGACGGGCTGCGGCTTTGTCTCGAAGAAGGAAGTGCGCGGCTGGCCGGTCTTCGGCACGTACGCAGCGATGGGCGGCACCATCTTTGTGGACCGCGAGCGCCGCAGTGCGGTGGCGGATGTTACGGAGCTCATGAAAGGGCATCTCGATCAGCAGATTCCCGTCGCCCTTTTTCCCGAGGGAACCAGCACTGACGGCAGTGTCGTCCTTCCATTTCGCACGTCGCTCCTAGAGCCCGCCGTGCAGCTCGGAAAGCCCGTCGTTCCGTGCGGGCTGCGGTATTCTGTGAGCGATGGAAGCGTGGCGGATGAAGTCGC
>JAYTMG010000412.1:0-2096 GCA_043728745.1 Verrucomicrobiaceae bacterium | reverse complement strand
CGCTGGTGTTGCCCCGCCGTGCCTGCGCGGCATGAAGGAGTCGGACCGTGTTTTTCTGCTGCTGAAGGAGCAACTGATGGTTCTTCGAATTCGGCCCGGCGTTGTGCTGCGAGGCCTTGAAGTTGTGCGCCGCCCGCCGCGCCTGCTGGAGGATTGAATGCTGATGCGAAGCCGCCGCCGCCGCGCGTGAAGCAAGCGAAAGCTTTGCTCCGGCGTTGTTTTTTGGCGAATGGCGGCGGGTAAATACCGGATGATGATGGGCGCGCCGCGAAGCCTGAAGCAACAGCGCGCTGTTCGAGCGGCTGTGCCGCGACAGCTTGCGCGCATTGGAAAGAAGCGCCGCCTTGCCCGCGTTCTTGGAGTTGAGCAACGCTGCCTTGTGCGAATTGCGTGCCGAAAGAAGCTTCGCTTTTCCGGCATTGGCAGCCGATTTGAGCAACGAGGCTTTTCCCGCATTCTTCGAGGCAAGCAGCGCCGATTTGCGGGAGTTTAACGCGGAGAGCAACTTCGCTTTGCCGGAGTTCGCAGCGGATTTCAGCAATGCGGCTTTACCGGCATTCTTCGACAGAAGCAGCGCCGATTTTCCGGCGTTGCGAGCGGAAAGGAGCTTGGCTTTACCGGCGTTCGCGGCCGATTTTAGCAGCGCGGCTTTGCCCGCATTCTTCGAGCGCAGGAGTGCGGCCTTGTTGGAGTTGCGAGCGGAGAGCAGCTTCGCCTTGCCTGCGTTTGCGGCCGATTTGAGCAGTGCGGCCTTGCCGGCGTTTTGCTTGGAGAGAAGAAGCGATTTCGCGGCGGCGGCTTTCGACAAAAGATGGGAGTTGTTCGGACGCTTTGGCTTGGGCACAGGCGGGCGCGGCGGCTTCGGTAGCGCAACGGCCTGTAAGCACATTACAACGAAGACGAGTAGAATTGCGGTGATGCGGGGCAGGTTGGACATCTACGGCCCAGCGTATTCCTTCATCGCTCGCCTGCAAACAGGAAGTTTCAGTTTTTCGCCGCAAATTCCCGGATGCGCGAACGCACCGCCGCCAGCCCGTTGAGCCGCGTCGGCGTGACCATTCGCGTAAAACCGAGCGTTTCGAAGATTTGCGGCTCCGTCGCCGCCACATCCGCAGGCGTGCCGCCGTCGAACACTTCGCACATCAGCGCGACGAGCCCTTTCACCATCGGCGCGTCGCACTCCATCGCGAACCGGCACACGCCGTCCTGCACCGTCGGCACGAGCCAGACGCGCGACTGGCAGCCGAGCACGCGGTTTTCATCGACCAGTTGCTCCGGCTGCGGGACGGGCCATTTTTTCGCGCGCGACATCAGCGCCGCAAGCCGTTCCTGCGGATCTTCGATGAGCGCGAGTCGCTCGGCGAGCTGGAGTTCTTTCTCCCCGACGCTCACTTCGCGGCGAGCGCGTCGGCGATGGCCTTCGTGATTTTCTCGTCGTCCGGCGACAAACCGGGCTCGAAGCGCGCGAGCACCTTGCCGTCGCGACCGATGAGAAATTTGCCGAAGTTCCATTTCACGTCGCCGGGGAGCGCGGTCGTCAGCTCTTTATAAAGCGGATGCTGCTCCGGGCCTTTCACGTGAATTTTCCCCATCATCGGGAAGGTGACTTGATACTTCGTGGAGCAAAACTCTTTCACCTCGGCCTCGGAGCCGGGCTCCTGCTTGCCGAAGTCGTTGCAAGGAAATCCGACCACGACGAGCCCCTTGTCCTTGTTCTTCGCGAATAGCGACTGGAGCCCTTCGTACTGCGACGTGTTGCCGCAATGCGACGCGACATTCACCGCCAGCACGACTTTTCCAGCGAATGCGTTCAGTGAAGTGTCCTTGCCGTCGATATCCTTGAGCGGAATCGAATAGATCTTCGGTGGCTCTGCGGAAGCGGTGACGGCGAGAGCGACAGTGGCGAGAAATGCGTGGGCGATTTTCATGACGCCGCTGCATTACCCGCTGCCGTCCAAGAACGCAAGACGCCGATCCGAGTGGCGAAAGTAGAGGGTGTGATTAAAAGTGGAAATGCGAGCGTGAGCGAGCCAAGGAGCGGCGGCATTCCTGCCGCCGTTTTTATAGCGCGCAGCGCCTGATTTGGTAACCACGCC
>JAYTMG010000411.1:0-12282 GCA_043728745.1 Verrucomicrobiaceae bacterium | reverse complement strand
CGTTGAGGGGGCCGTTGGCGTCGAAGAGCTCGGGGTCGTTGCCGCCTTCTTTGTGGTGGCCGTTGTCGCTGGTGAAGATGATGAGGGTGTTTTCGTCGAGGCCGGTCTTTTTGAGCAGGGCGAGGAGGCGGCCTACGTCGGCGTCCATGCGGGTGATGACGGCGGCGTGGCCTTGGTCGGGCTTGGGCCAGGGCTTGTCTTTGTAGTCGCCGAGGTCGGGGACTTCCTGGCCGCGCCCGTGCTTGGTGCCTTCGTTGTTGGCGTGGGGTGTGATGAGGGACCAGAAGAGGAAAAAGGGCGCGTCCTTTTTGCTCTCGACCCACTTGAGCGCTTCGTCGGCCATAAGGTCGGGGACGAAGTCGAGGGGTGTCTGGGCGATTCCCGCACCGGATTCCGCGCCTTCTTTTCCGCCGTCGGTGCCGGCGACGATTCCGTTGCGGAGCGTGATTTTCTCGTCGTTGCGCATGATAAATGGCGGGTAGGGATTGTGCGCGTGGTGTTGGTCGAGGTAGCCGTAGAAGTAGTCGAAGCCCTTTTTGCCGGGCAGGCCGTCGCTGCCTTCGTGGCCGATGCCCCATTTGCCGATGAGCGCGGTGGCGTATCCGGCTTTTTTCAAAACCTCGGCGACGGTGGTGTCTTCGGCGCGGAGGTTTTGGGCGTTGCGGTTGAGCTTTCCGGCATTTCCGCGGACGCGCGTGTGGCCGGTGTGCAGTCCGGTCATGAGCACGGAGCGCGACGGCGCGCAGACCGGCGCGCCCGCGTAGAAGCGGGTGAACTTGGTTCCCTCTGCGGCCATCTTGTCGATGTTTGGCGTGGCGATGAGCTTTTGGCCAAAGCAGCCGAGTTCGCCGTAGCCGAGGTCATCGGCGAGGATGAAGATGATGTTCGGGCGGCGCTCGGCGGCGACGGCGAATGTGCACAGGAAGAGAAGAATGACGAAGGCTCGCATGGAACGAGACTGCCTAGCGGCGGTGCCCGCGCAATGCAATCGTTCCGCCGGGAATCAATTCAGTCTTACAATTCCAATTTGCCGCGAATAGCGTGGCGGAATCATGACTTCACTAACGGACACTCTGAAGCAGTTCATCAACCATCCGCCCGACCCGATCGCCGTGGCGCTCGCGGAGGACATCGGCGCGGGCGATGTGACGTGCGAATGCTTTGTCGCCGCCGACCAGCGGAGCAACGCGCGCATTTTCTCGAAGCAGGAGAGCATCGTTGCCGCGGGAATCGAAGTGGGAGCGCAGGTTTTTCGCGTCGTCGATCCGACATTAGAGGTCCGCATCATCCGGAAATCAGGCTCGGCGCTTTCGCGCGGCGACACCGTCCTGGAAATCAGCGGCAGTACGCGGAGCATCCTCACGGGCGAGCGGACGGCGTTGAATTTCATGCAGCAGCTCAGCGGAGTGGCCACGCTCACGCGCAAGTTTGTCGAGGCCGTGAAGCCGCACAAGGCCGTGATTCTGGACACGCGCAAGACCACGCCGGGGCTGCGCTCGCTGGAGAAGGCGGCGGTCGTTTGCGGTGGTGGAACGAACCACCGGATCGGCCTGTACGACATGGCGATGGTAAAGGATAATCACGTCGCCACGACGAACCTCGCGCAGCTCACCGCCAGCATCGCCGCGTATCGCACGCGCTATCCCGGCTATCGGCTGGAGCTGGAAGCGCAATCGCTCAAGCAAGTGCGCGACTTCCTCGCGATGGACGCTATCGACGTGATCATGCTCGATAACATGAGCCTCGATGAGATGCGCGAAGCAGTGAATCTGCGCGGGACAAAGCGCGTTCAGTTTGAAGCGAGCGGCGGTGTGACACTCGACACCGTGGCCGCCATCGCGGCAACGGGGGTTGATTTCATCAGCGTCGGCGCGCTAACGCACTCGGCCCCGGCGGTGGATTTCTCGCTGGATATTGAGCCGTGCTAGGGGAATGACGAATGACGAATGACGAATGACGAATGACGAAGTCGCACGCGTCGGGACGGAAAAAATGCCGAGGGCGCTTGCGCTAAAGCGTGGTGCCGCTACTCTCCGCGCCTCACATGTCCAAAAACCTGCCAAGCAGACCGTCGAAACTTACCGGCAAACGCCGCTTTGGGATCGTCGCGAGCCTTTATAATTCTGAATACGTCGATGCTCTTGTGGAGGCGGCCCGGAAGGAGCTGAAAGCGCTCGCTCCGAAGGCCGAAATCGACGTGGTCCAGGTGCCGGGCTCTTATGAGATTCCGTTGGGCGTGAAGGCTTATCTGGACTCAGCGGAAGACGCGGATGCGGTGATCGCGCTCGGTCTTTTGTGGGACGGTGAGACGATGCACGCGGGGCTGATTGCTACGGCGGTGACGAATGCGCTGCTGGATATTTCGCTGAATTACGACACGCCCGTTTTGCACGAGGTCTTAGTGGTAAAGACGGCGGAGCAGGCCAGCGAACGCTGCATCGGAACGAAAATCAATCGCGGCACCGAGGCGGCCCGCGCTGCGGTGCGCATGTGCCAAACGATGGACAGTCTGCCTTCGTGCGAAGTCCCATTTTAAATGAGTAAACGACGCGATGGCCGCGAAGCTGCGGTACAATATCTCTATCAGCTCGACATTCACGGGCAACCCGACGCGGACCTGCGGCAGGATTTCTGGCTCGTGCGTGAAGCAACGGCGGGCGTGAAAGAATTCATGGAGAGCCTGATTGCGGGCTTTTTGACGAAGCGGGTCGAGGTCGATGTGGTGCTCAAGCGCCACTTGCGAAATTTCGAAGTGGGACGTTTGAACACGGTCGATCGCAATATTTTGCGGCTGGCGATTTACGAAATGTTCCACCGCCTGGAGACCCCGCCGATTGTGGCGATCAATGAAGCCATCGACCTCGCGAAGAAATTCGGCGGCGAGGATTCGGGCAAGTTCGTGAACGGCGTGCTGGACCAGGTGAAGCGGGAACTGACACGTCCGCTGCGCGATGCGGTGACACCTTACGCGAAGAAGATCAAACCGCCGACTCCGCAAATCTAATCATGGCATTCGGCTTCCTCAAAAACATCTGGCAGAAATTCACTGGCAAGCCGGTGGATTGGGAGGAACTTGAGGAAAGTCTCATCCGCGCGGACCTCGGTCTGCCGATGACGACGCGCATCCTCAAGACGCTTCAAGAAGGCGGCGAAAAGCTGACGGCGGAATCCGTCGTGAAAGTGGCTCGGGAGGAAATCATCAAGATTTTCCCCTTGGAACAATGGACGCTGCGCCCGCTGGCCAACAAGCCGAAGGTCATCCTCGTCGTCGGCGTGAACGGCACCGGCAAGACGACCTCGACAGCAAAGATGGCGGCACTTTTGAAAAAGCGCGGGCACAGTGTTTTGCTAGTCGCCGCGGATACATTCCGCGCGGCGGCAATCGAGCAGCTTGGGATTTGGGCGGATCGGATTGGCGTGGAAATCGTGAAGGGCCAATACAATGGCGACCCTGCGGCGCTGTGTTACGACGCGTATCAAAAGGCGGAGAAACAGAATATCGAGTTCATCCTTTGCGACACGGCGGGCCGCCTGCACACAAAGCACAACCTCATGAACGAGCTCAACAAAGTGAAGCGGGTCCTGCAACGCGCCGACCCCGCTGCACCGCACGAAAGCCTGCTCGTCGTGGATGCAACCACCGGCGCGAATGCGCTGTCGCAAGCCCGCGAATTCAAGAACTCCGCGGAACTCACAGGCATCGTCTGCACGAAGCTGGACGGCAGCGGGAAGGGCGGAGTGATTGTGGCGATTCAGGACGAACTGAAGTTGCCGACGCGATTCATCGGCACGGGCGAAAAGCCGGAAGATTTCGCATTTTTCGACAGCCGCGAATTTGTGGAGCGGATGGTCGAGTAAAACGAAAACGATTATGATTATACCCAACGTCAGCAAACTCTCGGACGATCAGCTCAAGGAAGTCACCGACATCGTGGGCGGGTTCGGTTGCAAGATTCAGGTCATCTACGGCGAGGTGCAGTGCATTTACGCAATCATCGGTGATGAGCGGAACGACGACATGATCACGAAGCTCGAAGGGCTTCCCTACGTGAACCGCGTGGACCGCATCCAAAGCCCGCACAAGCTGATGGACATCCGTTCCAGTCTCGCGACGCATCGCGTGAAAATCGGCGGTGTCACGCTCGGGCAATCGCTATTTATTTGCGCGGGGCCATGCACCATTGATCCGAAGAATCCGAGTCTCACCATCGAGACTGCGCACGCGATCAAAGAAGCCGGAGCCAATGCGCTGCGCGGTGGTGTGTGGAAGCCGCGGACAAATCCTTACAGCTACCAAGGCGATGCAAAGGCGCTCGATATTCTCATGGAAGCGGGCCGCGCAAGCGGACTGCCCGTGGACACGGAAGTGATGGACGAAGAGCACCTCCGCCTCGCGCTGGATGCCGGCGTTCACTGCCTGCAAGTCGGTGCGCGCAACGCGCTGAACTACTCGCTGCTCCGCCAAATCGGACAAGCCATCGCGAACCGCGACACCGCTGTTTTGCTAAAGCGCAGCATCCACATGGGGCCGACTCAAGAGTTCATCGCGGCGGCGGAATACATCGTCCAGCTCGGCAATCCGAACGTCATCCTTTGCCCGCGCGGAACGACTCCGACGCTCGACGGCTATCGTAATCATCCCGACGAAAGCATTGTTCCGCTATTAAAGGAGCGCACTTGGGCACCCGTCGTAGTAGATCCTTCGCACTCCGTCGGGAAAGCCGCCTACGTCCCCGCTGCCGCGCTGGCGGCGATCGCCTACGGAGCCGATGGCCTGTGCATCGAGGCCAACGTGTTGCCGAGCAAAGGAATCGGCGATGACCCGAAGCAGGCTGTGACGCCGGAAGTGCTCAAAAAGATCATCACTCAGGCTCGGCAGCTTTGGGATATTCGGCGGAGCTAATTGATGAACTGGTATCGCCTCGCCATCCTCACCGACGAAGTCTCGCAAGACCTCGACACCGTCATCAAATTCGCCACCGAGGAGAAGCTCGACGGGATCGAAGTGCGCAGCCTTTTCGGTAAAGCGTTTCGCGATTTGTCTCGCGACGATTTGCGATTGATTGCGGCGAGGGCAGGGGACGCCGGGCTCGCTATCGCAGGCGCGGCGTCGCCCGTCTTCAAGTGCAACCTCGATTCACCCGCAGAAATCGCGGAGCATGTGGAACTGTTCAAGCGCGCAGTGGACGCGGCGCATATTCTCGGCACGGACATCGTTCGCGTATTCGCGTTTTTGCGCCGCTCGCATCCGGCGACTTCGGCGGACCTTGCTCGTGCTGCGTCGCATTTCGGCGCGCTGTTCGACATCGCGAAAGGGACCGGCATTCGCGTGGGGATTGAAAATGAAGCAAGCTGCATCGTTGGAAATGCGGCGGAGACGGCGGAGTTCTGGCGGCATCTTCCTGCGAACGATTGCGCGACGCTCGTTTGGGACCCTTGCAATTGTCTGTATCTCGACGGCGATGAAGATCCCGTCGGCGAGGCATTCGATGCCGTGGCTGGCATCGTCGGGCATGTCCACATCAAAGACGCACGGCGCAACGGCTCGAAAGCCGCGCCGACGTGCCTTGAAGTCGGAACGGGGCAACTCGATTTCGCGAACCATTTTCGCACGCTGAAAACGAACGGCTATCACTCGTGGGTGACGCTGGAGACTCATTGGCGAGTCGTCCCGCTCGACCACGAATCGCAGCATCTGCCAGCAGGGCACGCCTTCTCTGCAAACGCAGAACCCGCGAGCCGCATCTGCATCGCGAACCTTCGCCGGATGCTCGACGAAGCATGAAAAGTGCGCTCTCAGTAGTGGCGCAGGCGCCCCGCCTGCATGGTCTTTCCGGGCGACTCGCCTGTGCCACGACATCGCTCGCACCATGAAAATACGCGCCTGGCTTCAACTCTTCCGTGTGCCGAATCTCTTCACGGTGCCTGGCGATCCGTTGGCTGGATTCCTGATCGCCACGGGCGGATTCCTCGACCATCGAGTCGTGCCGCCGATCCTCGCGAGTCTCTGCATCTATGCGGCGGGGCTGGCGATGAATGATGTCTTTGATCTCAAAGAAGATCTCGCCGAGCGCCCAAAGCGGCCCATTCCCAGCGGAGCGATTTCACGCAGCGCGGCGGTCTCGGCGATCTTGCTCCTTTGCGTGGCGGGCATCGGTGCGCTTCACGCCGGACTCGGCCCGCGGTCAGCCGTGATGGGCATGGTGCTGCTGCTCGCTGTGTGGCTCTACAATTCCACGACGAAGCGCATTCCTGTCATCGGCGCGGTGACGATGGGGACGTGCCGCGGGCTGAGCGTCATTCTCGGTGCGATCGCGGGACAGGGTCTCGATTCCTCGACGGTTGCATGGGCGGATGCGTTGCCCACTTCCTTTGGAATGATCATGCCGTTCTTTGTGTTGGAAGCTCAGCGCACGGGCTGGGGGCTCCTTGCGGCGACGGCTGTAGCGGTCGGCGTTACGCTCTACATTGCAGCAGTCACGAACCTGGCTCGACATGAGACTAAGGCAGTCGTGCCCAAACTGGCAAAGATGCTCCCGCTTGCCGCGATATTTTGCGGATACATCATCCTCAAGCAGTTCACGGGAAGAATCCTCATGGACCCGTCTCCGACGCTGTGGCTGGTCGCCGTTGTGCTGTGCGTGATGCAAACAGGCGATCTACTCAAAATTCCGCCGCGCCCGATCCCGCCAGCGATTGGCGGGTTCATCCGACTGATGCTCGTGATGCAGGCTGCGCTCTGCGTGATGCCGGACAATATTCGTGGCGGCCTGCCGAAGACGATGGACAGCCTTCTCTGCGCCTTCGCCCTACTTGCGATGGTCCCGCTCAGTGCGTGGGCGGGGAAGAGGTTTTATGCGAGTTAGGGGATCTTGAATGAGGGCGGGAAGAATGACGAATGACGAATGACGAATGACGAAACGCAAGCGAGTTGATTTCACAGCAAGCTTGCGCTTCGTCATTCGCCCGTCATTCGCCGTAAGCGACTACGTGATCAGTCCGCGAAGGTCGTTATTCGGGCGCTTCAGGCGAAAAACTTTCATTCCCGCGCGTTCTGCTCCGAGCCAGTCGGCCTCGGGATCGTCGCCAGCGAAGACGACATCCTTTGCGTCGAGTTCGAACCGTTGGAGCGTGTGGGTGAAAATTCTCGGCGAGGGTTTGTCAGCTCCGACCTCGCTGGAAATGACGATGTGCTCGAAGAAATCCGTCAGCCCGAGATTCGACAAAACGCTGCGCAACCGACTGTCGAAGTTTGATATGATTCCGAGCCGGGTTTTCGCCTTTAAAGTGCGTAAAACTTCGAGCGTCTCGGGGAACAGTTCCCAGACTCCGGGCCGTGTGAATTCGTCCCACAAGTCGGGAAAGCAGGCGTCGAGATCGAACGTCGTCGGCGCGTCCGAAAACACGCGATCGAGCAGCGAACGCCACCATCCACGATCATTATCGGGGCGCGGTCCATCGGTCTCTGGCGAAGGCGGCATGGCACCCCACAGTGTCCGGAATCGCCGGTCCATGACTTCGGCGCTCAGATATCCGCCGTGCTTTTTCGCAGCGCGGGCATAGTGCCAGCCGACGCCTCGCGGTAGATGAAATAATGTCCCGGCGGCGTCGAAGAAAACAGCCTTCAAGGTTTTGGGAGGAATGGGCGGACCGTGTCTGCGAGAATTTTGTATCCGTCGGCGTTCAAGTGCAGACGGTCCGCGACGAAGAGCTCCGCGCGCGGTGTTCCGTCCGCTCCGAAAAACTTCTCGCGAATCGCGATGAACTTCACGCCCGTCTTTTCGCACATCGGCTTGATGAGCTGATTGGCGGCGATGACTTTGTCCCGCTGTTCCCATCGCGAAGGGCTGGTCGTGATTTCCAAAAAGCAGAGTTCCGTCTTGGGCAGCTTTTCCTTCATTTTCGCCACCCACGCCTCAAAACTCTTGGCGACATCTTCGGGTGATTTTCCCGCAGCAATGTCGTTCGTGCCGGCGAACAGCACGACCATCCGCGGCTCCTGTGGGACCACGATGCGCTCGGCAAAATCCACGGAATCCTGCATCTTTGAGCCACCAAACCCGCGATTGAGCACGGGCAAATCGGTGAAGTCTTTCTCCAGCGATTTCCAAAGGCGGATGGTCGAGCTTCCGGTAAAGAGGATGCCGCCTTTGCGAACGTCGGCTTTTTCAAAAGCGGAGATCTCGGGCTCCCACTTGCCGACATCGGCGAGCAGGGTGGTGACGGAAATAAACAGGGCGAGAAAAATACGGATCATGACGGCGAGCAAAGCAGGAATTGAAAACGGGGCAATGCTCTCCGCGAAGAGAGATTCTGGCAGCGAGCCATCCGGGCAAAAAAAGTGCGGCCCCCCGGTGACGAAAGTCACCAGAAGGCCGCTGTTCCCCCCAGAACGCTTGTAGATTCGCACGGTGTTTGATTTCTCGCAAGTGAAATTTTTCACAATCTCACAAGGCATCGCGCAAGTATGTGGTGATGAGTGATTTGTGATTACGAAATATTTTGCTCAATCCTTTTTGTTACACGGTCTGCTTGCATTGGGCCGTATCTGGAAGCATCCTTGGGCCATCATGAATCTCACCCGGTCCGCATTTCTACTCGCCCTTTTCGGTTCGGTCGCTTTCGCCGCAGAGGGCGATTCAAAGCTCGTCGGCACATGGGTCAGTCAACGAGAGGGCGACACAGTCCTGATGATTTTCGGAGCGAAGACTGTGCAGATGAAAGTCGGCGATGAAGGTGGCACGGGGACCTATTCGGTGGACTGGACGAAGTCGCCAGTCGCTCTCGATATCGACTGGGGTTCGCGCGGAAAAGTGACGACCATTATCGAGTTGAAGGGCAATGTGATGAGGATGGAAAATACGGAGCCTGGGGCGGCGCGTCCGAAGGAATTGACGGGACGCGCTGCAACTTTTAAGCGCGAGAAGGCGAAGTAGCGGTGGCAGAGGGCGCTAGCGACTTCGTCATTCAAAGAAACGCCCGCGATTACATGCCTCCATTAGTTTTTCTTTTTTGCGGCCTCGATTTTCGCGAGGTATTTTTTGGGATCGGCGTTGAAGTCTTCTTTGCAACCTCCGCAGCAGAAATAGACTTTCTTGCCTTCGAATTCGTAGGCGTATGGCTCGCCCATGCTGCCGAGCTTTTTGCCGGTGACTACGCAGATATCGAGCGGGTAGTCGCCGAGATTTAGCTTCTTTTCTCCGCACGAGGAAAGGGCGATGGCGATGGCGCAGGCGATGATGAGTTTCATGGTTTGATTATCGTCGTTTTCATTTACCTGACGCAAGTGTTCCCTTGCGCGTTGGGAACGAGCGCGATAGACCGCAAGACGCTATGAATTCCAGAACTTTCAGTCGTCGAAATTTTCTTACTACCGTCCTTGCCACGTCGATCGCGCCTGCATTTGTGCGGGCGCAGGCGGGTAAGAAGCTCAATGTCGCAATCATCGGCTGCGGGGGGCGCGGCGCGGGCAACCTCGCCGAAATCGCGGGTGCGGGCGAGAACATCGTCGCGCTTTGCGATGTGAATGCGAATAACCTCGCTGCCGCTGCGAAGAAGTATCCGGATGCGAAGACGTTCACCGATTTCCGCAAACTTTACGACGAGTTCAAGGACTTCGACGCGGTGGCGGTGAGCACAGCGGAGCACACGCACGCTTTCGCCACGCTGCCGGCGCTGCAGATGAAAAAGCACGTCTATTGTGAGAAGCCGCTGACTCATAACGTGTGGGAGTGTCGCAAAATCCGCGAGGCTGCAAAGGCGGCGGGCGTGGCGACCCAAATGGGCACGCAGATTCATGCGCTGAAAAACTATCGCCGTGTGGTGGAGCTAATCCAGGGCGGTGCGATCGGCGGCGTGACGGAGTGTCATGTGTGGGTGAGTCGTGCGTGGGGGCTTCAAAGTGAGGAGGCGGCCAAGCGGAATCACGACATCGTATTTGTCACCGACCGTCCGAAAGAAGCGCAGACTCCGCCCGCGCATTTCAACTGGGACTTGTTCCTCGGGCCTGCGATGGAGCGGCCGTTTCATGAAGTATATTTCCCCGGCCCGAAGTGGTATCGCTGGTGGGATTTCGGCAGTGGAACGATGAGCGACCTCGGCTCGCACTGGAACGATCTTCCTTTTTGGGCGCTGAAGCTCGATGCACCCAAGACCATCGAAGCAGCAGGCGGCCCGGCCCACGCGGAGCTTGCTCCGGCGACGATGTCGGCGACTTACGAATACGGCCCGCGCGGGACGATGCCAGCGTGCAAGCTGACGTGGCACCAAGGCGAACTGCGTCCCGCATTGTGGACGGAAAAGAAGATCCCGCAGTGGGGCGATGGGGTGCTTTTTATCGGCGACAAAGGAATGTTGCTCTCCGATTACAGCAAGCACGTCCTGCTGCCGGAGGAGAAATTTGCGGACTTCAAGCGGCCCGAGCCGACGATTCCCGACAGCATCGGTCATCACAAAGAGTGGCTCGAAGCGGCGAAGAATGGAGGCCCGACGACGTGCAATTTTGACTACAGCGGCGGACTCACCGAGGCGAACCACCTCGGCAATGTCGCCTACCGCGTCGGCAAAAAGATCCAATGGGACGCTGCAAAACTCGAATGCCCCGGCACGCCCGAGGCGGCGAAGTTCCTGAAGCGTGAATATCGCAAAGGCTGGGAGCTTGTCTAGCAGCGGGGCCTCTAGCAATCGCAGGAAAACGAGTGAACGGACCTTGCCACTCACGGTGGCCCCGCTAATAAACCGCGCCCCGGCAGGGTTGAACATCTCGCCGGTGCTATACGACATGCCTTTTTCAACACTCATCACGCGCGGAGTCGCGCTCATCGCCGCTGGTTGCGCGCTTTCATCAACCGCTTGCAAGGAACGAACGATCTCCGTTTACACGGTGCCGAAGGAGCGCGTGAAAGAAACGAAGCCGGATGCTCATGCGCCACAGCCCGAGCCGGAGGATACCGAAGTTTTACCGACTGTAAAATGGACGCTGCCCGCAGGCTGGAAGGACGCGGGGCCGGATATGCAAGGCGGGCCGGTGAAGGCGATCGGACGATTTACGATCGACGGTGGCGACGCGACGGTGAATATCACGCCGCTGGGAGCTTTCGGCGGTAAGGAGCCGATTTTGGTCAACATGTGGCGCTCGGTTTTTGGGCTGGAGGCGCTTCCGGATCAGGAAGCGGCGGACTCACTTGTGAATCTCCCGATCGCGGGCGGGACCGGGAAGATTTTCGACCTCACGGGCGATCAGCGTGGCAAGAAGGCGCGCATCGTTACGGCGATGTTTAATTACGCGGGGCAGAGCTGGTTCTTCAAGCTGCAAGGCTCTCCGGAGTCGGTGGAGCCGCAGCTTGCGCCGTTCAAGCAGTTTTTGGCGACCCTCCGTTTCGAGGCTGCGCCTACAGCGCCCGGCCAAGCCCCGACTGCTCCAGAACCCGCTGCCCCGGTGCCTCCGGCGGATGCGCCTGCTGTCGCGCTGCCCGCTGGATGGACGGCACAGGCACCCGGCCCGATGCAGGTGGCAAAGTTTTCGGTCCCCGAAAAAGACGGCACGAAGGCCGAGGTGACGGTGAGTGTTTTCCCCAGCGACACGGGCGGGATGCTCGCAAATATCAATCGCTGGCGCGGCCAAGTCGGGCTCCCCGCGACGGACGAAGCGGGGCTCGCGACGTGCACGACTCCGCTCGACGGCGCTCTGCCCGGAGCGGTCCTCGCGGATTTGAAAGGCGAGAGCAAGTCGATGGTTGGGGCGATCGTCCCGCGCGATGGCCAATGGTTCTTTTATAAACTGACCGGCGAAGCGCCTGCGGTATCCGCCGCGCGTGAGTCGTTCGTATCGTTTGCCAAGACAGGAAAATGAACAGACTTTGGAATATCTTCACATCCGTCCGCCTTGCGGTCATCTTGCTCGCACTAGGCGCATGGCTTGTGTTTGCGGGCACTTGGGCGCAGACGCAGGAGGGGCTTTACCTCGCACAAGACCGTTGGTTTAAGAGTCTGATCGTGATTCGTCACGCCGGGGACGGCTGGTGGGTGCTCCCGATTTTTCCCGGCGGTTACACCATCGGGATCTTGTTTCTCATTAATGTCATCTGCGCTCATGCGCGGCGATTTGTGAGCCCGCCGGGCGGAATCGGCGCGATGATTACGCATTACGGGCTCGTATTTGTGGCGCTGTGGTTCATCACGACATTTCTGCTCTGGAATCCGCTCTGGCTCTTCCTCGCGTATGCGGCGCTGATGGTTGGAGATCTCGTCATCTGGCAGAAGGGGAGTGGTAAGAAAATCGGC
>JAYTMG010000410.1:0-7281 GCA_043728745.1 Verrucomicrobiaceae bacterium | reverse complement strand
CGCTGCTGAGTTCTCCCTGCATGACTTTGCAGTCGAGGAGCGCGACCTGCCGCATGAGTCCAGGTCCGACGCTGATTTGCGAAAGCATCTCGGCAGCGTAAAAGAGACGTCCTTCAGCTTCCGGCGGCGCGGATTTCCATGCGAGCTTCACGGTTCCGTCGGGCGGAAGGAAGCTGGTGAAATCATTCGCCGTGCGCTCGGGCTTAGCGGCTCCGAGGAACTCGAACTGTGTGTCGGCTGCGAGGCCTTGCAGCACGATCGGCTGGAGCGCGCTGGTAGCGACGCGAAAGTCCACTGCGTTCCAACCGCCGTTTTGCCGGACGGCGGCGTTGAACTTGAAGGAAAGCGGATACTCGCCGGCTTTGTCGAAGATGAGCACATACCGTCCGCCGCCCGCGCTCACGCGCCAATCGGGATGCTTCGGAATTTCCGTCAACGCGATGCCGCCGGAGAGCAGTGCAATTGAGCCGCCGTTCGGGTTGGTGACGCGGGCTGTAGCGGTCAGAACAAACGCCGCATTTTGTTCCGCGAGCTGGCCGCTGAGCTTGAAGTCACGCAGCACAACCTGACGGGATTCCGGGTCGCCGACGCTGATTTTTAGCGGGAGCGTGTAGGCGCTTCCGTGAAACTGAAACGCGAGCGCTTCGGGTTCGTCGGGCTTCAATTCTCCGCGCATCGGCTCGGGTAGAAACTTCACTTCCATCGGGAGAAGCCCCGCTGGGGCATCGGCGCGGACATCGAGGTCTGCTGTGGACTCCACCCGCACGAATCCATTGAAAAGTCCGGGCTGCGGAGGCGTGAGCGTGAAGCCTGCGACGGGTGATTTCCATGACTTCATGTCGCGCTCGGCGACGACGGTGATTGCAAGTTGGGTGAGCGGTTTATCGCCTTTCTTCGGGCGGAGAATGAGCGTGCGCGGTCCGCCGGGCTCCTGGCGGATGCCCCAGTCTTGCAGCCCTTCGCCGGTGACCTCCTTGATGTCGCCTTCGCCCGCAATGGTCAGCGCGAATTCCTTCGGCTCGCCTTGCAGAATGTCGAGGGTCGCCTCGATGTGGGTGCGAATTTTTTCGCGCGAGACTTTGAGCCATTGGCGGACGCTCGTGGAGTAGATGACTTTTTGTTCGCTGGTAGGCGCGCCGAATGTGCCTTCGATGGTGAGTTTTGCTTTTCCATCGGCGACGCCGCCGTTGATGGAAAGATCTTTGACCTCGGCGGTCTGTGCGAAGACGAGGCACGGCGCGAGAAGGAATGCGGCGAGTTTGTGGAGTTTCATAATTCAGTTGGTGAAATTGTGTGCGGGGTAGGGTGGGCGTCCCGCCCGCCGTGCTGCGCATCTTGCGCAGCACATCGAGCAGAAAATAGATGTGTCGTTCGCGGGAATTTCGTCAGTCGTACGTACGAGTAGTTCACGCGGGACGCGCGAACCGGCGGGCGGGACGCCCACCCTACCCCGCGCCAATTGTTTGCGAAATTCATGTTCATCTTCCGCTGATGCTCTTTGCCTGCCGGATCATCCATTCGAGCCTGCTGGGGCGCGGGTCTGCGCCGTAGATGGCGGGGATTCCGTTGATCATTCCGAGCAGACGGTCCGTGGTGACATCGCCGGCGAACGGGCTCTGCGCGAGCCATTCGGAGAACGCCGCCGAGGTCGCTGCGAGGCGCAGGCTGGTGCCCGATTGCTCAATCGCAGGTGCAGGCGCGTTGAAAGGAACGGCCCATTCGTGCTCCTTGTAGTCACTTGTGCCGGGGACTTTGAAGCGGACGCGCACGGTTGCGATGTCGCCTTGTCCGCGCGGGTTCACTTCCACGGTGTAAAGCGCGTTGCCGGATTCTGCCGCGCCGATTTCGGCGGCATCGACGGTGTTGTCGCGGAACTGCTCTTTTTTGAGCTGATGCTTCGCGTAGCCGAGCTGGCGGTACGAGGTCACGCGCTTCGGATTAAACTCGACCTGCACTTTCACGTCCGACGCCGCCACGCGCAGTGCTCCGGCGAGTTGCCCGGCAAATTCCGTCGCTGCGGCTTCGGGTGTGTTGATGAAGCCGTAGCGCCCGTCGCCATTGCGCGAGAGCTGTTCGAGCAAGTCGTCGTTGTAGCCTTCCCAGCCGACTCCGAAGCAATCAAACGCGACGCCTTGTTTGCGGTGCGACTCGACTTTTTGCTTGAGCGTTTCGGGGTTCACGTTGCCGAGATTTGCAGCGCCGTCGGTGAGCAGGACGACGCGATTCACGCTGCCGACCTGATAATGCTTCAGCGCGGTCTGGTAGCCGAGGTCCATCGCAGCGCCGAGGTCTGTGCCGCCTTGCGGTGTGATCTCGCCGACGCGATTTGTGAACTCGGCGGCCTTGTCGCCGGTGACGCCGTCGGCCCACAGACGCGGCGTGCGTGAGAACGTGATGATGCTCAGCTTGTCCTGCGGCTGGAGTTGCTTCGACAGCACGGATAGCGATTCCTTCAAAATGCGCACGCGGTCGGCGCGCTCCATCGAGCCGGAATTGTCGAGCAGCAGCACGAGGTTCAGCGGGCGGCCGGGCTGGCGTCCGGCGGCGGCGGTCTTCACGGAGATGCGGAGTAAATCGCGATTGTGCGCAAACGGATACCGCGCACGCTCCGATGCAAATGCAAGCGGTGCACCGGCGGCGGGCTCCGGGTCGCGATAGTCGAGCGCATTGATGAATTCCTCGCTGCGGACCGAAGCGGGCTCGGGCATCGCGCCTTTTTCGAGACTCACTCCGGCGAGCTTGAAGGACACGTCGCTGACGTTCAGCGAAAACGTGGAGAAGGCGTTTTCCGCCGTCGCAACTTCCGGCTGCGGAATGGGCGGCGGCTCGGCGGGCTTTGGTGGCTGGCGATCGCTTTCGGGGGACGAAAGGGACTGAAGAAACTTAAGGGAAGCGGCGGGCTCGACTTGTTGCTGCCTCGAAACTGGTGCGGGCGCAGCCTTCATTTCCGCGACAGTCTTTTCGAGGTTCTGTCTTACGCTTTCAGCAATCTCCTCTTGGGCCTTCGCGACTTTGGCTTTGGGCGCTTGCGGGATTGCGGGTGCGAGTTGCGCCTGCACTTCGGCGAGGTTCTCCAATTCCTCGACTCTCTCCGTTTTTGAAGCGCGTTTTGAATCCATCTTTTTCAACTGATCCTCGGGCTTTGTTCCGCCTGCGGGTTTGCCGTCAACAGCAAGTCCAGAGAGGCCGCCACCATTGACAATTGTCCCAGTGAAAAACTGCCCCGCAGATACGTTCTCCTCCAGTTTTTGTTCTCCGCCTGCCGCTGGCTGCAATCCGTAAGCCTTCTTTCCTTTTTCTACCTGGAGTCGCACCGCGTCTTTACCGTTGCTATCCGATTGAGGCTCGGTGCCTCTCGCCACGCCGGTAATGTTCAGCGTGCCGTCGCCCGCCTTTTGCAGCGGGGTGCCTCGGTTTACGAAGCCCTCGAACTCGGCGACATCGGGGGCAAGTGTGATGGCATCATCGAGCGTGACGTCCGGCGCGTTCTTTGCGGAATCCGCGAGGGACTTCGACAATTCCACCGGCTCGGAACCGGTCTTCGCAGTAACCGTTTTTTCCTGCGGAATAATTGCGCGAAATCTGGCAAGCGTCTCACGTTTCTCCGGCGTCGGCGCGGCGTCGTTGGCTGTCGCAATCTGCGCCAGCGTTCCTCTGGACACAGTAATTGTGCCGAGTCCGCGCTGGTCCGCGTCCTTTTTCTCGCCGTCCTTCTCGACCGCTCCGGGATCCGATTTTCGGGCCATCTCAAGCGTGGGCGTAGCAAAGTAGGCCATGCCATTGGCGAATGTAATCGGCGCGTCAGAAGGTTGTCCGGGCTGCGCTTTTTCGGAGCCGGATTGCGGCGCGGCAGCTCCAGATCGGGCAACCGGTTGAGGGTCGCCCACGAAGGCTCCGGTTGTCTGGCCAAACCACTGGTTTTGTTCGATCCCGGATTTTATTCTGGAGGCTGTCGCTTCATCTACTTCTTCGTAGCCATCACCGCCGCGATAATAGGGGATTGCTGAGCCATTGTAAAAATTATCGGTTCCAGGTTTCTGCGCAGCGACCTTTGTTTTGCTTTCAGTGGCTGCGCCACCGCCGCCGCCGACAGCGGATTTCCACGAATCATTCTGGCGCTGAAGATCGCGTTCTCCGGTGATTTCAACTCCGGCAGTGGCGGTTGTCAGCGATACGGGATTTTCGGGAGCGGGAGTCGGCGCAGCGGTTGTCGCAATCGGCGCGGGAAGCGGAGGTGTCGCTCCAGCAACCCGCCCATCCTGAACGGTGGAGCGGGTTCCAATATTCCCGAGTTTAACCTCCGGCTTCGGCGCGGGTGCGATTTCCGAATTGTCGCCCCAAGTGCTGAGCTTCTTGCCGAGCATAACTCTCCCCGCAGTGGAGAAAGGCTCCGAAACATCCATGTCCTTCGCTGCATCTCCGAGCGCTGCGACAGGTGCCGGTGCATTGGTCGGCTGCGGAGCTCTGGCGGGCCCGGAGGTCGGCGGGACAATCGCGAAATCGGACGCAGCAGCGGTGCCGTCGGTATCAAACATCAGCGTTCCATTTACTGCTGCGACTTCGCTGCGCCCCAGTGCCAGGTTGCCCGTTGCCGCACGGACTTCTTTTTCCCTCGGTATTGCGGAACTCAAATCCGAAAGCTTGTCCACCGCAGCTAGATTGTTCGCGACCGCGCCGGACGACTTGGCATCACCAGCCGCGAGCGACTCTTGTGTGAACGGAGTGAGCACTCCGCGGCCGCGGACCGCTAGTTTGGTTCGCGAGTCGGTTTCGCCGCCGCCGTTGAACGCCCAATTTGTCCCCGCCGTCGGAGCAGTCGTCCCGAACGAGGTCGCCGGGGCGGCGGGCATGGCCTCGGATTCGGGATTTGCGGACGAAAATTGCGTGTTTTCTGGGTGCCCCGGAACACGTTGGTATTTGGAGGAACTCGGTTTTGAATCAGCAAGCGAGCGACCAAAGCGGCGAGTCTCTCCGTCCTGTCCCTCGGGAGCGGACTTCGGGAGATAAAGCGCACTTGCGCCGCGCGAAGGTGTCGCTGCATCCGCGACCTTCTGCTGGTCAGCCTGCGTCGCGTAGAGCGAGTATGTCTTTGCGTCCGATGAGGCATCGAATGTCCGAATCGCGCCGGGAGCCGAAGCCCAGCCTTTTGCCAAGGCGGCCTCGTCCGCGTTAGTGTCAGTGGAACGATTGGTTCCGGTCGCGAATTGATCGACAGCCTCATCAATCATCCGAAGGTCTTTCAAAGTCGTCGTCGCCTGCGCACGCCGCCTCGATTGGAGCGACGCGGGTAAAAGAAATCCGACAGCAACGAACGTAATCGACGCCGCGATTCCCATGGGCACGACCCATTTCCAATCCCTCTTCTTTTTCTGCTGCGGCGCGAGGATGGTCCGTGGCGACGGCACGGATTTCAGCGGGGGCATCGGTTTCAGTTCCTGAAATCTCGCCATGAGTTTCTCGCGGCGTTCCTTCGACAGCTTCATCGGCGTCGCCGGTGCGGGGTGTTCGGGAAGGGTGCGGGCCTCGCGGAGGAGATCCACTGCGTGGCGGAGCCGGGCGTGGAGGGCCGTCAGTTCAGGGTCGGCGGCAATCTGCGCGAGCAGCGCGGCGGCTTCATCGGGCGGGAGTTCGCCCATGAGCAACGCGGTGATTCGGATTTCCAATTCCTCGCTGGGTGTGCGTGGTGCGTCTGGGTTCATCGTGCCACCTCCGTATTCGCGAGTTCCACGGCCATTGCCTTTAGCGCGTGGTGGAGGAGATAGCCGACGTGACCGACTTTCAGCCCCGTTTTTTCCGCGATCTCCGAGTAGGATAAATCGTCGTCAAACCGCAGCCGGATGATCTCTTTACTCCGCGCATCCAGCGTTTCCAGGACCAGTCGCACGAGCCCGATTCCTTCACTGCGGGCGATTTGTTCATCGGGCATCGGCTGGGAATCCGTCGGTTCATTCTGGGGCGCATCGTCGTCTTTCGTGCGGTCGCCGGAGAGCACCAGCTTGTTCGAGCGGCGCTGATGGTCCACGACGAGATTATGCACCGTGCGGTAGAGCCACGGTTGCGGCTGTCGGACATCGACAAATTGTGTGTGAAGTTTCATAAACGCCTCCTGAACGACATCCTCCGCCGTGCTGAAATCCCCGAGCAACCGCCGGGCATACGCCAGCAACGGCGACTCCAGGGCAGCAAATACCTCCTCAATCGTCTCCCATTGTGGAGACGGCGCGCTTGGTTCGTCCGGTGTTTTCACGGCCATCGTTTTCTGGGCGGCGGAATCATCGGATTTTTACCAAATGCGCCAGCGGTATTTGTGAGAATCGGCAGACATCGTTCATAGGGTCAGACGGGCACGTTCGGGCTTTGTTAGAAAATCGCACGATTTTATGCAGGAAAATCCCGTTTCAAAATAATGAGCCATTCAGCGGAGTCGTGCGATGGACGCCGGGTAGGGTGGGCATCCTGCCCGCCGGTTCGGGCGTCCCGCCTGAACCTTTCAGCGTCGGAAAAGCGCGGCGATTGAGCGAGTCGCGCCCGGATACTCCACCGGGCACTACGCAGGATGCGCAGCGCGGCGGGCAGGATGCCCACCCAACCCGCCACTCGTCGTTCGTCTGGCATGGGTCTCTTCGATTCTTCGAGCTGGTGTTATTCGCGACCGATTTCGGTGCCCTCAAACAGCAGCTTCGTCGTCTTCACATCAAGCAAAGGCGCGAGTTCATAGACGTTCGTGTAGCCGTAAGTCGCGAGGGCGATGTAAGTGGAGATATTCAGCGATGCAGGCGCGGCCTTCGATGCGAGAGACACCGGTGCGCCGACGAAGTTGTTGTTGCAGTAAATGAGCACGCGCGTGTCCTTGCGCGGAATCACCTTTGCCAGCGATGCCTCCGTGAAGTCGGTGAACGGAAGACTCACCGCGCCCTTGATATGCCGGAGCACGAACTTATCGGCGCTGCGAGCATCGAGAATCACAGTGCCGGCCTCCGCGGCGAGCGTCATGAATTTTTCCTCCGATACTCGTCGTTGCTGTCGAACCGTTTGCGCCTGAGCGGCGATCTTCCGGAAGCCATTGTAGTCCACCAGCGGATTCGCGGCGGGCTCTACGGATTGGGCGTAAGTGACGAGGGTGAGTGTGGTAAGAATGAATGTTTTCATCCCGGCCAAAGTATCCCGTCCGTCAGCACGAGGTGTCACGCGGCGGTGTGGAAAACGTCAAAAAAATGTGACGTCCTGATGTCTCGATGAAGGGCGCGGATAGGGCGCGTTTTGGGAATTATCATTGCGAGC
>JAYTMG010000409.1:0-2218 GCA_043728745.1 Verrucomicrobiaceae bacterium | reverse complement strand
CTAAAACACCTGCCTTATGAACTCTGGAATCCGCCTAAAACTCTTCATCATGATGGTCCTCGAATTTTTCATTTGGGGAGCATGGCTACCGCCGCTCTTCCATTTGATGGGTCCAGACGGGCTAAACTTCAGCGGAAATGAGAAAGCGCTGATCGGCAGTTGCTTTGCCATCGCATCGGTCCTCGGCATTTTCTTCTCCAATCAGTTCGCCGACCGCACATTCGCCTCGGAGAAATTCCTCGCCTTTAGTCATCTCATCGGCGGCGCCGCGATGATCGGTCTGTTCTTCGCAAAAGACTTCGGGATGTTCTTCGCGCTGATGCTCGTTCACTCGATCCTCTACGTCCCCACCATCTCGGTCACCAACTCCCTCGCATTCGCAAACCTGAAGGATGCGAACAAGGAATTTGGCATCATTCGCATGGGCGGAACGATCGGCTGGATCCTCGCAGCATGGCCACTCTACTTCATTCTTAAGCCGAAGACCGACCTCCTCGGGGCCGCTGCGAAGACCCTCGACGACTTGAAGAACAGCGGGGCCACCGACCAGCTCGCATCCGCGACCCAGGCAGTCACGACCGCAGCGAAAGCCCTGGTGAACGCTGAGAGCTACGCATTCATCATCGCCGGCGTCGCTTCGCTCATCCTTGCCGCATTCGCGCTGACACTCCCGCACACACCGCCAAAACCCGCAGCCCCCGGCAGTGATTCGCTCGCATGGCGCAAAGCATTCGGGCTTCTCGGTGTGCCGTTCGTGCTCGTCCTATTCATTGTCACGTTTATCGATGCCACGATTCACAACGGCTATTTCGTAATGGTCTTCGGCTTCCTGTCCGATATCGGCATCAAGTCCGAGAACATCATGCCCGTCATGTCCATCGGCCAAATCGCTGAAATCGTCACGATGGCCCTCCTTGGCGGAGTGCTGGCGAAATTCGGATGGCGCACGACGATGATCGTCGGAATCCTCGGCCACGCAGCGCGCTATGCGGTATTTGCCTTCTTTCCCACGACCGTGTCGCTCATCGTGGCCGTTCAGGTGCTCCACGGCATCTGCTACGCATTCTTCTTTGCCACCGTCTATATCTTCATCGACGCCGCATTCCCTAAAGACATCCGGACTTCTGCGCAAGGGCTGTTCAATTTGCTTATCCTCGGCCTCGGAGATCTTGCTGCGAAGTGGCTTTTTGTGCCGCTCATGGACAGTTGGAAAATCACGAATGTCGTCAATGGAAAGGACGTTTCCATGATCGATTACCACAAACTTTTCCTGGTGCCTGCCGGTATGGCAGTCGTCGCGACGGTGATTCTCGCGCTCTTCTTCCATCCCCCGAAAGCGATAAGCGCAGGCGGCGAAGCGAGCGGCTCCGCACCGCATTAGTCTTTAACACCGGGCAGCGTTTCGGCTTATAAAGAGGAAACGATGATTGCCATTCGAATTCCCATCCTGATCCTCGCCTTTTCGGCGTTCGCTTTTGCCGCGACGCATCAGGAGATCGTCACTGCCGACGCGCCGGTTGCTTATTGGCGGTTCGATGATGCGCTCGATTGTTGCGCACAGGAGGCGGCGTTCCGGCATGAGTTGAAGGCGGAAAAGACGGAGGTCGTTTCGTTCGTCGAGCCTGGGCCCCGCACGCAGAAGTTTCCGGGATTCGACGCGCACAATATGGCGGCGGACTTCACGGCGGCGGGCGGGCCTGCGTTTATGCGGGTGAAAGATCCCGGAGCGAAAAGCGCGCTGGATTTTGCGAAGGGCGACACCATTACGGTGGAGGCGTGGGTGCGCTGCGAAGGGCTCAAGGACGGGCAGCACGTTTACATCGCAGGCAAGGGCCGCACTGCGGCGGGAAGCAGCAACCAAAACTGGGCGCTGCGCCTGCGCGGCGGACGCGCCGACGGCAAACCTGTGGCCTGCGTTTCGTTTCTGTTTCGCGATGAAAAAAACGAGGGCGAAGGCGCATGGCACCGCTGGACGAGTGCCCGTGGTTTCACGCCCGGCGAGGAATGGCACCACGTCGCCGCGAGCTACACTTTTGGAAAGCCCGATAGCGCGAAGACGTGGATCAATGGCATAGAAATCGAAGGCACTTGGGGAATGGGCGGCCCGACGGAGCTTGGGCCGGTGCAAGACGATGATGAGCTGTGGATCGGCGGCAGCATGGGCGGTTTGGCGGACGCGCAGTTTCCGGGTCGCATCGATGAACTGGCGATTTACCGG
>JAYTMG010000408.1:0-3341 GCA_043728745.1 Verrucomicrobiaceae bacterium | reverse complement strand
AGCGCCGGAGCATTAAATTTCAGCCGCCAAATATCGCTGACCCCGTCGCTATCGAGGTCCACCACGGCGCGAAGCGGCGTGAATGAGGTGAAAAGTGCCAGTGCTGCAATCGCACGAATGGTTCGTGAAGTTTTCATGGGTTAAATAGGAATGACGTTGCGGTTGTAGGGTGGAAACCGCGCGTCGAGGATATGGGTGAAGTATTTTCGGGGAATAGCAACCGTCAATGCGTTGCAATCCAGTTAGATCTCGCCCCCGTCGTTCGGGCCGGGAATGCTGACTAAGACGCGGCTCCGGGCGCGATTGTCCCAGCAATGAGTCATCATCTACCGAGTCCCGAGCATCTCTTTCTCTCACGCCGCGAATTGCTGCGTCGCACGGGAATGGGGATGGGCATGTTGGCCATGGGCGGACTGTTTGGGGAAAAGGGCATCTTTGGCCCCGCTGGAGCGCAGGCCGCTGCGGAACAAATCTCCAGCACCAACCCGCTGGCGTCGCGCAAGCCGTGGCACTTCGAGCCGAAGGCCAAACGCGTCATCCACATATTTCTGAACGGCGGCGCGTCCCATGTGGACACATTCGACCCGAAGCCCGAGCTCGACAAATGGCACGGCAAAGAAATCCCCTCCAAACTGCCCACCGAACGCAAGACCGGCGCTGCGTTCAAATCGCCGTTCAAGTTCCAAAAATACGGCAAGTGCGGCATGGACGTGAGCGAGCTTTTTGCAAAAACCGCTGCGCATGTGGACGACATGTGCTTTATCCGTTCCATGCACGCCGATGTCCCGAACCACGAGCCGTCGCTCCTTTTGATGAATTGCGGCGACTCCCGCCTGCCGCGGCCGAGCATGGGCTCATGGATCACCTACGGGCTTGGCACCGAGAACCAAAACCTCCCCGGCTTCGTCTCGCTATGCCCCGGCTACCCGATTCAGGAATCGCAGAACTGGCAGAGCGGATTTCTACCCGGAATCTTCCAGGGCACCTACGTCGATACGCGGAAACAGAAGATCGAAGACCTCATCGAAAACATCCGCAACGACCGCATCAAAGACAGCGAGCAGCGCCAGCAACTCGACCTCCTGCGTAAGCTCAACGCCGCACACCTTGAAACCCGCCAAAAAGACGCGCAAATCGAAGCGAGAGTGCAGTCCTTCGAGCTCGCATTCCGGATGCAGATGGACGCCTCGGACGCCTTCGACATCACCCGCGAGCCGCAGAGTGTGCGCGATATGTATGGCCCCGGAAATCAAGCCCGCCAATGCCTCATCGCCCGTCGATTACTCGAAAAAGGCGTGCGCTTTGTGCAGCTCTGGCACGGTGACGGGCAGCCGTGGGACAGCCACGACGACATCGAGATCCAACACCGCAAACTCGCCGGAGAATGCGACCAGGGAATCGCCGCCTTACTCACCGATCTGAAGCAGCGCGGTATGTTGGAAGACACCCTCGTAATATGCTCCGGAGAATTCGGACGCACACCCACCGTTGAGCTGCCGACACCCGGCTCAAACGCTGGGAAAATCAACGGGCGCGACCACAACCACCACGGCTTCACGCTCTGGATGGCCGGGGGCGGCGTAAAAGGCGGCAGCGTTTATGGCTCCACGGACGAGTTCGGGTTCAAGGCAGCGGAAAACCCCGTCCATATCCACGACTTGCACGCCACCATTTTGCGACTCATGGGATTCGACCACGAGAAATTCACCTACCGCTACGCAGGCCGCGACTTCCGCCTCACGGATGTCCACGGCCATGTTGTCGATGCGCTGATTGCGTAACGCTGGGTCTGCGGTCGCTTCCAGTGGCCTGCCCATAATCCTGAATACGACTTTGGATTGACCGCGAAAATCGCTAAAAACGCGAAATAAGAAACCTGCGAAAACTGATGCCCTCACCCAGCGGGTGAGTGCCTTCTCCTTTCGCGCTTTTCGCGGTTCTCAATCACGTTTCTAGCAAGCAACAATGCTTGTCTCGCGGCTGCCGCGGCGCTTGATTCGGCGCGCATACGATGACTCCGGAAGAAAAAAGGGAAATGATCCGCCAGCAAGTGAACTCCAAGGTTTATTGGGGGACGCGCGATGTTGAGGTTTATCAATGGCTCGGCTCGAAGCACGGAATCATCGGCGCGGTTGCTGATGAAATGCTCGCCGTCGCGCATGAGGCCAAGCGGAAGGCCGTGCGAAAGCGGGCGTTCATCATGCTGATTTGCTCGGGCATCGGTTTAATTGCCTCGGCGTTTGTCGTTTGGCTGATGTCGTTCGGACGAGTCGGCGTCGGTGTGACGGCAATGCGGTTCGGATACGCGTTTTACGTCGTTTGCGTCGCGGTGGCAGTGTGCGCCTGGGTTTTCCTAAAAAACCTCTACTACTTGCTCACGGGAAATGATGAGCGGTCCGTGGAATAGCGTTTAAGCTGCCGCGTCTTTGTCCTGCTTGCGGCGGAGTGTCGGGAGCTTTTTGCCTTCCACGACTGCACGGTTGATCGTGACTTCTGCGATGTCTTCGCGGCTCGGCACATCATACATCACGTCGCGCATGATTCGCTCAAAGAGCGAGCGCAGCGCGCGGGCTCCGGTGCCGCGTTTTACGGCGGCCTCGGCAAATGCGCGGAGGGCGTCCTTCGTGACGGTGAGGCTGACGCCTTCCATCGAGAGGAGTTTTTGAAATTGTTTCACGAGCGCGTTCTTCGGCTCGGTGAGGATGGAGACGAGCTCGTCTTCCGTGAGCGGATCGAGCGCGGTGATGACGGGCAAACGTCCGACAAACTCGGGAATCATCCCGAAGCGCAGGAGGTCTTCCGGCTCTGTGTGGCGGAGCGTTTCGCTCTCTGGGACTTCGACGTTTTGTTCGTTTTCGTCGCGCGGCGCGGCTCCGAAGCCGAGCATCTTCTTTCCACGCCGACGCTCGATGATTTTGTTGAGGCCGACGAATGCACCGCCGCAGATGAAGAGGATTTTTTCCGTGCTCACCTGGATGTATTCCTGTTGCGGATGCTTGCGCCCGCCTTGCGGTGGGACGTTGCAAGTGGTGCCTTCGAGGATTTTCAGGAGCGCTTGCTGCACGCCTTCACCGCTCACGTCGCGGGTGATGGAGACGTTCTCGGTCTTGCGTCCGATTTTGTCGATTTCGTCGATATAGACGATTCCGATTTCTGCGCGCTTTACATCGTAATCCGCAGCCTGGAGCAAGCGGAGGATGATGTTCTCCACGTCTTCGCCGACGTAGCCGGCTTCTGTAAGCGTGGTCGCATCCGCGATGCAAAATGGAACGTCGAGCACGCGGGCGAGCGTTCGCGCCATGAGCGTCTTGCCGCTTCCGGTCGGGCCGATGAGCAGGATG
>JAYTMG010000407.1:0-14767 GCA_043728745.1 Verrucomicrobiaceae bacterium | reverse complement strand
GAAGCCGTGGCCTTCGTCCGCCGCTTCGAGATACCACACGGTGCCGCTCGCTTTGCGCACGGCCTCGGCCATTTGACGGGCCTCGGTGACGGGGACGCGTGGGTCGTTTTTACCCTGCACAATAAAGAGCGGGTCTTTGATTTCTCCCGCCCTCGCGGTGGGCGAAATGTGGGCGAGGTGCTCGGCCATTTTCGCCTCGCGCTCGTCGCCGTATTCCACGCGGCGCAGGTCGCGGCGGTAGTCCTGTGTGTTCTTCAAAAAGGTGAGGAAGTTCGAGATGCCGACGATGTCGATGCCGCACCGCAGCTCCGCGCTGTGGTGGATGAGCGAGGCCAAAACCATGTAGCCGCCGTAGCTGCCGCCCATGACTGCGAGGCGCGTGCCGTCGAGTGCGTCGTCCTTTTTCAGCGCAGCGATGAACGCGCCGATGTCCTTCACGCTGTCCTCGCGTTTGAAGCCGTTGTCGGCTGCGAGGAAGGACTTCCCGTAGCCTTCGCTGCCGCGCACATTTGGGAAAAAGATGGCGATGCCGAGCTCTCGCGGGAGGTAGTTCCAGCGCCCGAGAAAGTCGGGGCGCGACTGCCCCTCGGGGCCGCCGTGGATGTTGATGACGCAAGGGCGTTTGCCGGGAAATTTTGCGGGGTCGGGACGGTAGAGGAAGCCGCTCATTTTCATCCCGTCGAACGATTCGATGCGGACGAGTTCGGCTGGCTGGGTCTCGGACATGTCGAGCCCGCCTGTCTCGCTCTCGGTCCACGGGATGACCTTCATGTCGGCACCGACGGAATAAGCGTCAGTGGAGACGCCCGCTGCGCTGAGCGAGAATCCCAGCTCGGTGCCGGCGGGGTTGTATTGGATGTGGCTGATGACGCCGACGGTCTCCTTTCCCTCGTAGTTGAGGCGGACGTGGCCGATTGGTTTTTTGGTGGCGACTTCGAGGAAGCGAAGCTGGCTTGCGCCGTCGGCATTCAGCACAAATGCGATGGTCTTGCCGTCGGGGCTGAGGGTGAAATTCTCGACATCATAAGTGGCGTCGCCGGGGATGAGCGGTTCGATTTTCCCCGACGCAATGTCCACGCTGACGAGGCGCTGGAACTCGCTCTGCCGGTCCGTGGTGGCATAGACGAATCTTCCATCCGGGGAAAACTCGCCGCCATTCCATGCGACCTTTTCCGGGTCCTCGGGCGTGAGGCGGGTGGCTTTGCTAGTCGCGAGATCGAGAAGGTGTAGGCGGCTTTCGTTGGCGCTGATATATTCGCCGAGGAGGATGCGGGTGTGGTCGTGCGACCAGTCGAGGACGGACCAGCCGCCGCCGGTGACTTCGAGGACGGTCATCGCGCTCGCCGGGACAAACGGGTCTTGCACGATGATGTCGTTATCCTTCCCGTTGCGGCGCGTGGAAGTGTAGGCGATAAAGGTGCCGTCGTGCGACCAAGCGAGGTCGGTGTTGCGCGATTTACCATCGGTGAGGAGAGTCTCCGTGCCATCGAGTTCGAGGCGGTAAAGCTGGTAGAATTCGCCGCCGCCGGAGTCCCGTGAGAAGACGATGCAACGCGCGCTTTTCGGCTGCCAGGAGCCGCGCACTGTGGGCTCCGCAGAAAAGGTAATTTGCTTCCGCGCAGCGCCCGGTCCAGCGAGCGCGTGAAGCTGCGAAGTCTCGCCAAAACGAGTGCTGATGAGCATCCGCCGCTCCGTAGGATGCCAGCCCAGGAACTCCGCCTTCCGAAACTCCAGGTACCGCGCAGCACTGCGGCGCAGCTCGGGCGAAAATGCCGGGATGCCCTCGGCAGTGAGATTCGCCGGGACGTTCTGTGCAGCAGCCATCGCGGCGGCGCTGAGTAGTAAAAGGAGAGTTCGCATAACGCGGGAGCTTGGGTGGCGAGGCGCGGACAATCACGCCAAAATTTCGCGAACGGATCTCCGCTTCCCTTTTTCGGGGGGAACCGTAAGCATCATGGAAATGGAGCGCTTTTGCCTGCTGGCCTCTACGGTCATCTTCTTTCTTGGATTCGCCTACACGATGTATGCGTTGCGGTCCCGCATGTTGCGGCCTTCGCGGTGGAGTCTGCTGATTATGTCGGTGGGATTCGTGCTGCTGACGGAATTCCTAAATCTCCGCGGACGCACCGTCGGTCGCTGTCCGCTGACCAACTTGTTTGAAGTTCTCGTCTTCCTGAGCTGGGCCGTCGTGCTGCTGTACTTTGTCGTGGGCGGGACGTATCGGCTCTCGCTGCTCGGCGCGTTCACGGCGCCGCTCGTATTTCTTTTGCTCACCGTCGCACAGCTCTCGCCTTCCGCAGCGCTCCCCGCCGTGAGCAAGCCCAGCGCAGGGTTCTGGCCCGAGCTCCACGCGGCGCTGGCGCTGATAGCTTACGGGGCGTTCGCTTTGGCGTGCGTCGCGGGGGTGATGTATGTCGTGCAGGAGAAGCTCTTGAAAAAGCACCGGCTGAACTCATTCTTCCACAGTCTCCCGCCCATCGCCGAGCTGTCGGTGGCGCTGCAACGGGTGATGCTCGCGGGCTTTGTGCTGCTCACCATCGGCCTACTCGCGGGGCTGATGGCAGGGTCGCCGGCGTTTTATAAAGCGACGATGGTTGTCTCGGGGTTCGTGTGGGCACCCTACGGGATTTTGCTGTGGCTGCGATGGAAGCGTCCGTTTTCCCAGCGCCGATTCGCTTGGCTCGCGGTGGGGGCATTCATCCTGGCGCTATCGACGCTCGGCGCGCTGAACTTCATGCATATCAGCCGGTGATGGAGATCGTCTGCATCGGCCTGAGCCACAAAACCGCCCCCATCGAAGTGCGGGAGAAATTTGCCATCGGAGATTCCCATCTCGGCGAAGTCTCCGCATTGCTCGCCAAAACGACCGGACTGCGGGAAGCCGTGGTCGTCTCGACGTGCAATCGCGTGGAATATTACGTCGCTGCCGAGGACGGCGCAGAAGCCGTGCGGCAGGTTGAAGCATTCGCTGCCGAGCGCGCGCAAATGGCGATGGGGGATTCATTTTTCCGGCTGCGCGGGGCGGAAGGAATCCGGCATCTCTTCCGCGTTGCGAGCGGGCTCGACAGCATGGTCATCGGCGAAACGGAGATCCTTGGTCAGGTCAAAAAAGCTTACCTCGCCGCGCAGACTGGCGGCGCGACTTCGCGGTGCCTCAACAAGATGTTTCAGCGCGCGTTCAACGTGGCGAAAGAAGTGCGCACGCAAACGGGAATCACCCGCGGTGCCGTCAGCGTCGGCAGCGTGGCTGTGGAGCTGGCGGAGAAAATCTTCGGCAAACTGGAGCACTGCAACGTGATGATCCTCGGAGCCGGCGAGACCGCAGAAATAACAGCGCGCTCGCTGCAATCACGCGGCGCAAAAGCGATCTTCGTTTCCAATCGCACCTACGAGCGCGCCGCCTCACTGGCCGAGACTCTCGGCGGAAAGGCGATTCATTTCGACCAATGGGACGCAGAGTTCGCCGAGATCGACATCCTCATCGGCTCGACCGGCGCACCGCACGCAGTCGTCCCAAAATCCAAGCTCGCGCCGCTGATGAAGCGCCGCACGGACCGCCCGCTTTTCTGCATCGACCTCGCAGTGCCGCGCGATTTCGAGCCGACGGTGAACGACCTCGACGGCGTCTATCTCTACGACATCGACTCGCTACAAGGCATCGCCCAAGAAGGCATCCGAGTGAGGCAATCGGAACTCAGCCGCTGCGAAGCAATGATCGAAAAGCACGTCGGGGATTTCGCAAACTGGCTGGTGACGCCCGTGCCGAATTTCAGCGAGCGGGAGTAGGGGGATTTGAATGACGAATGACGAAACGCAAGCGTGAGGGCGTGATCAACTCGCTTGCGTTTCGTCATTCGTCATTCGTCATTCGCCCGTCATTCGTCATTTCAACCACCAATCTCCACATCCACCACAGCAATCGTACAATTGTCCCGCCCGCCGGCTTCCATTGCCGCTTTGAATAACTCTATGACGACGGAGGATGCGCTCAACAAAGGCACTGCGATCCGCTCAATCTCCTTGTGCGAAACCATGTCGGACAATCCGTCCGAACACAGGATGAAACGCCCGGCTTTCGTGATTGGGAGGGGATAAAAATGTGGATCGATTTTCACGATGTCGCGCGAACCGCCGACTGATTGAGTGAGGGCGTGCATCGTCGCCGGGCGGATTCCATCCGAGGCTCGCATCAGTCCCTCCGCGATGAGCATTGCCTCGACGGAATCGTCCCGCGTGACCTGCTTGTATTTGCCGCCTTCCTGCCGATAAAGCCGGGCGTCGCCGACATTAAATGCAAATAGTCCGCCTTCGCCTGAAAACATCCCCACCACAGCGGCACCAGTCCCGGTCAAGTCAGGATTTTCCACCCCCGATTGATGCAGGCGATTATTGGTATCCTGAAGAAGTTTCGCGATTCCAGCCGTCGAAATATGGTCGGACTCGCACTTGGACAGCGATTCCACGACTTCTCGACTCGCGTATGCTCCCGCTTTATGCCCGCCGATCCCATCGGCAACCGCTACGATCCAGCGACGAGTAAAGCAGGAGGCGTCCAAGGGTGAGGATGTGCTTGCGCCGCTGAAGGTGCCGCCGAAAAGGCACGCGTCTTCATTCATCTTCCGAACTTTGCCTGTGTGGCAAATCCAGGCACCGGTCGCAATGTAGGGCATCGTCTTAATGGTAGCGGATTCTGAAAACTGGTTCACGGATTGCCGGGTGTCGATTCCCAAATAAGACTCAGTCTTCGCACTGCGGTTTCAAATTGGACCTGTATTTGTTTGTTCGGCATGACTCCACCGAAGGAGAACAGGACATGACTATCCCGTCGAATGCAAAACCGCGCGGAGTTGCCTCCGCGCGGCTTTGATGAATTTCGAGAAACTCGGTTGAGTCTCGTTACTTGATGGTGACTTTCGCGCCAGCAGCTTCGAGCTTCTTCTTGATCTCTTCGGCTTCGGCCTTTGTCGCGCCTTCTTTGACGGTCTTCGGAGCGCCTTCGACGAGGGCCTTGGCTTCGGCGAGGCCGAGTCCAGGGACCGCTGCGCGGACTTCCTTGATGACGTTGATCTTGCTTGCGCCGGCTTCCGTGAGGATGACGTCGAAGGCGGTTTGCTCTTCGACGGCTTCCTTCGCGGCTCCACCACCGCCGCCCGCTGGGGCTGCTGCCACAGGTGCTGCGGCGCTGACGCCCCATTTGGTTTCGAGTTGTTTCACGAGGTCAGCGACTTCCAGGACGGTGAGTCCGCTGAGGCTTTCAACGAGTGAGTTGATATCTGCCATAATGTTATGTTTTTTTGTCGGTGTCGTCGCCACCCGAGGCTTCGGGCGAATTAAGGTCGGCTGCCACCGTCCCGACGAGGAACCATATTTGGTTTGTTTTTGTTTTGGTTGCGCAGCGTTCCCCTATCGAGGTGCCGCGTTCCGCTGAATGGCAGCAGCGAAAATTGGTTTTAGGCGGCGGCCTCCGTAGCGGCTGGCGCTTCGGCTGCTGGCGCTTCGGCGACTCCACCGCCCTGATCGGCCTTGGCCTGAAGGACGCGTGCAAGCTGGCTGGCTGGCTCGTTGAGCAGGCGGACCAGCGTGCTCGCTGGTGCCTGGAGCACTCCGAGGAGTGTGGCGAGCAAGACATCCCGGCTCGGGAGATCTGCGATGCTTTGAATCTGTTCCTTGGTCACCGACAGGCGATCCACGACGCCGCCTTTGAGGGCGAGCTTCTTGGTCTCTGCGGCGAACGTCTTGAGAACCTTGGCGGCAGCGGCGACATCCTTGTCTCCGATGACGACGGCCGTCTGGCCCGTGAGCTCGCCGAATTCCGGCAGGCCCGCTTCTTTCACCGCAAGGCGGAGAAAGCTGTTCTTTACCACGATGCAGCGCGCGCCTGCGTTATGAAGACGCGTGCGAAGGTCGCTGAACTGGATGACGTTGAGGCCGGCATAGTCGGCCACGAAGATGAATGGTGAGTCGTTGAGCTTCTTGTTGAGGTCACCGACGATGGTTGCTTTTGCAGGATGCATGATGTTGCGTTTCCGTTCTTAAATTAAGCGAGTTTGAGGAATTGCGAAACGTCCACTGTGACGCCGGGCGTCATGGTCGCTGCAATAGTGATGTTGTCCACGAAGCGGCCCTTTGCGGTGGCCGGACGGGCTTTGACGACGGCTTCGATAACGGTCTTGCCGTTTTCGATGAGCTGCTCGGCGGTAAAGCTGAACTTACCAACGGGGACTGCGATGTTCGCGTTCTTATCGAGCTTGAACTCGACGCGGCCCGCCTTGACTTCGCGCACTGCTTTCGCGGTGTCGTCGGTCACGGTGCCGGTCTTTGGGTTGGGCATCAAACCGCGAGGTCCGAGCACTTTACCGAGCTTGCGAACTTCGGCCATTGCGCCAGGAGTCGCTACTGCGATGTCGAAATCTTGGAATCCACCGACGCATTTTTCGATCATGTCCTTAAAGCCAACGAACTCTGCACCTGCGGCGCGAGCGGCTTCTGCTGCTGCGCCTTCTGCGAAGACGAGCACGCGGACTTGTTTGCCGGAACCATGCGGGAGCGGCGTTGTGCCACGGACCATCTGGTCGGATTGTTTTGGGTCCACACCGAGGCGGAACGCGAGCGTCACCGTCTGGTCGAACTTGGTCTGCGGCATCGCTTTTAGAACAGCGACAGCTTCCGCGAGTGGATATACTTTTGCACCGTCGCGCTTTTCAGCGGCTGAACGGTAGCGTTTTGAACGTTTAAGAGCCATTTTGTGTTTGCAGTGCTGGCGGACCTTTCTCGATTACAAAAAGAGAAACGCCCTCCTGCGGTTGTTTGATTTAGTCCCTTTATCCGACGCCATTCGACCCCGGAAAAAGGGCGGGCAAACTAGCGACCACCACAGGACTGTCAAATGCGAAATGCGGAATTTTTACGTACGCACGCGCATTCCCGACGACTCATCGGAGACCGGTCGCAAGTCGGACCCTATCCATCGTCCGCGCCGCCACGGCACGAGCCCGCGCAGCCCCGTCGCGAAGCACTCCGTCCACATATCCGGGGTCTGTCGCGAGTTCCGCACGCTTTTCGCGCATGGGGCGGAAATGCTCCCACAGGGCATCAAAAAGTCGCTGCTTGAAGACTCCGTAACCCTGCCCTCCAGCACGAAAGTCGGCCTCCATCACCGCGACTTCGGTCTCGCCGGCAAAGAGCCGGTAAAGTGCTACGATGCTGCTTCCCGTCGGATCTTTGGGCGACTCCACGGGCGTGGAGTCGGTCACGATCGACATGATTTTTTTGCGTAGCGCCTTCTCGGTGTCGAAGAGTGGAACCGTGTTATTGTAACTCTTGCTCATCTTTTGGCCGTCGAGACCGATGACCGTCGCCATTTGTGGGAGGATGCTGGCTTCCGGCATGACAAAGAGCGGCTCTTTTTTGCCAAACGTGCGGTTCATCACTGCGGCAATATCGCGGGTGACTTCCACATGCTGCTTTTGATCGCGACCGACAGGGACGATGTTGGAATCGTAGATCAAAATATCGGCAGCCATGAGGACGGGATACGCAAACAGTCCGTGGACGGGCACGTGGTTCTTGGCGACGTGGTCTTTAAAAGCATGGCAGTTTTCCAGCATCGGCATCGGCGTGACGCACGAGAGAATCCACGCCAATTCTGTGTGCTCGGGCACATCGCTCTGGCGAAAAATCACCGCCTTTTGCGGATCGAGCCCGCAGGCAAGAAAGTCGAGCGCGACGCCACGCGTATTGTCGCGCATGGCCTGCGGATCGCGCACGGTGGTGAGCGCGTGGTAGTCCGCAATAAAGTAAAATGCCTCGCCCTGCGATTGCAGTTCGATGGCTGGTTTCATCATGCCAAAGTAGTTCCCTAAATGCGGAGCGCCGGTCGGTTTTATGCCGGAAAGGATGCGTTTCATCTCCGTGCTAAATGCGAGGAGGGCGCGCCAGTGTCGAGCCGGAAAGGTCGCGCAAACCGGGGATGCGACTAAAAATATAACAACGCACGGAGCGGCAGGAATGCCAGTGCCATCCCGCTCCAATCTCGCAAGCGCCTCTTACTGAATGTGAGGAGACCAGAACGAACGCGGGGCGACGGCACTGAGGGCTCCGTAGGTGATCGGGTTGACTTTCGGCACTTGATCCGGCGGGATAATGACGAACGGATTTCCGAGGATGTCATTCCCATCCGACCCGGCCAGACGGGTTCCCGCTTTGACGTAGGGAATGAGGTCGTCAATCGCGAACGCGGATGTGTCGGTCTTGTTGTTCTCGATCACGTAAAGCTGCACGGCAGCATCCAGAGCCCTCAAATCTGACATGACCTGCACCGCCTGCGAACGGTGGCGTGCCCTCAAGTAATTCGGGATCGCCATAGTCGCGAGTAGCCCGATGATCGAAACGACGATCATGATTTCCAACAGGGTAAAGCCCTGCCATCCATCATGTTTTCTATAATTATCCATAATTTCCATAAAGCACAATCGGTGCCACACCTCCCTTTCTATCAACCTCCACAAACCAAAACAAAACCCATCATCATATCTTGATGCGATGTTTTGTTTCTTGAATACGGGCGTGGAATCCGCTTTATTGCAGTCATGTCGGAAACGCATCCACTTGCAGAGTTACTGAAAAAACGAATCGCCATCATCGACGGCGCGATGGGGACGACCATCCGCACGTATGGAATGACCGAGGCGGACGTGCGGGGCGAGCGCTTTAAGAATGCGAAAAAGGACATGCTGAACTGCGGCGACTTCTTTTCGCTCACGCAGCCAAAGATGATTTGCGATATTCATCGTCGGTTCTTGGAAGCGGGCGCGGATATTATCGAGACGAACACTTTTGGCGTCACGAGCATCGCACTGAGTGACTTCTTCGTCGAAGACCCGCGTGAGCACGGTGGGCGGAAAGACCCGGAGTTTTTCCAGAAGATTATCGAAGACCCGTTCCTAAACGAACTCTCGTGGGAAATGAGCGAGACTTCCGCGAGGCAGTGCCGCGAGTGGGCGGACCGCGTGGGAAATGCGACGGGGATCCGGCGATTCGTCGCGGGTGCCGTGGGACCGATGCAGGTGTCACTGAGCAATTCGCCGGATGCGAACGATCCGGGTTTTCGCGTCTGCACGTTTGACCAAGTGAAGCAGGCTTACATGCAGCACATTCGCGGGCTGATTGCGGGTGGCTCGGATGTGATTTTGGTGGAGACGATTTTCGATTCGCTGAACGCGAAAGCCGCGCTAGTCGCAGTGCAGGAGGTTTTTGAAAAAGACGGGACCACTTTACCTGTGATGATTTCCGCCGCAGTCGGGATGGGCGGCGAGACGCTTGTTTCGGCGCAAAAAGTCGAGGCTTACTGGAACGCAGTGAAGCATCTGAAACCGCTTTCTGTCGGGCTGAACTGTTCGCTCGGACCTGAATTGATGCGTCCATTTTTGGCGGAGCTTGCGGCGAAGTCGGGAACGTATGTCTCGGCGTATCCAAACGCGGGAATGCCCGACCCGCTTTCGCCGACAGGCTTCCCGTATTCTCCCGCTCAGATGGGGGAATTCCTCGGCGATTTCGCCAGCAGCGGCTTGCTGAATATCGCAGGCGGTTGCTGCGGAAACACGCCGGACCACATCGCAGCCATCGCAAAAGCCGTCGCGCAATCCCGACCGCGCGAGTGGAAAGAAGAGACGAAATTTTCCACGGGCGCGGCGATTCCGCTTCGGCTGTCGGGCTCGGAGCCTTACACGCAGCAAGTCGGCATGTTCCAGATGATCGGCGAGCGGACTAACGTCGCTGGTTCTCCAAAGTTTGCGAAGCTCATCAAAGAGAACAAATACGAAGAAGCCGTCGCGGTTGCGCGGCAGCAAGTGGAGAATGGCGCCAACATCATCGACATCTGCATGGATGAAGGAATGATCGATGGCGTCACGGCGATGACGCGATATTTGCAGCTCCTCGGCAGCGAACCGGATGTGGCGAAAGTGCCGTTCATGGTGGACTCCTCAAAGTGGGAAGTCATCGAAGCCGGACTCAAGTGTTTGCAGGGCAAAGGCATCGTAAATTCCATCTCGCTCAAAGGCGGCGAAGAAGCGTTCATCGAGCAGGCGCACACGATTTTGCGCTACGGCGCGGCGGTCGTCGTGATGGCGTTCGACGAGCAGGGACAGGCCGCGACTTACGCGGAAAAAATCCGCATTTGCGAGCGAGCGTATCGCATCCTCGTGGACCAAGTCGGGTTCCCGTCGGAGGACATTATTTTCGACCCAAACATCCTCACTGTCGGCACAGGAATCGAGGAGCACAACAACTACGCAGTCGATTTCATCGAGGCCACGCGGTGGATCAAAGCGAACCTCCCGAACGCAAAAGTGAGCGGCGGTGTGTCGAATGTTTCATTCGGTTTTCGCGGAAACAATCCGGTGCGCGAAGCCATGCACAGCGCGTTCCTTTACCACGCCATCAAAGCCGGCATGGACAAGGGAATCGTGAACGCCGGAATGCTAGAAGTTTACGAAGAAATCGAGCCCGAGCTGAAAGAACTCGTGGAAGACGTGATCCTCAATCGCCGCGCGGATTCCACCGAGCGTCTCGTGACCTTCGGCGAAAAGCTGAAGGCCGCAAGCAGTGGCACGACCGCCGCCGATAAGAAGGTGGAAGAAGAATGGCGCAAAGGCACTGTGGAGCAGCGTTTGTCGCATTCGCTCGTCCGCGGCATCGACCTTTACATCGACGCCGACACCGAGGAAGCGCTGGCAAAATACGGCAAGCCGCTCACCGTCATCGAAGGCCCGCTGATGGACGGAATGAGCGTCGTCGGCGACCTCTTCGGCTCCGGCAAAATGTTCCTGCCGCAAGTCGTCAAATCCGCGCGCGTGATGAAGAAAAGCGTCGCGTGGCTGGAGCCGCACATGCAGGCCGAAAAGCTCGCGATGGCCGCGCGCGGAGAAGTCGTAAAAGCGCAGGGAAAAATCGTTCTCGCGACGGTAAAAGGCGACGTCCACGACATCGGCAAAAACATCGTCGGAGTGGTGCTCGCGTGCAACAACTACGAAGTCATCGACCTCGGCGTGATGGTCGCGTGCGACAAGATTTTGGACAAAGCCATCGAAGTTGGCGCAGACGTGGTCGGCCTCAGCGGGCTCATCACGCCATCGCTCGACGAGATGACCACTGTGGCCAAAGAAATGAAACGCCGCGGAATGAAACAACCGCTGCTCGTCGGCGGAGCCACGACTTCCAAAGCGCACACCGCCGTAAAAATCGCGCCGCATTACGACGGCCCCGTCGTCCACGTCCTCGACGCATCGCGCGCTGTGCCGGTCGTCAGCTCGCTACTTTCCGCCGATGGAAAAGCCGCATTCGTCGCCAAAAACAGCGTCGATCAAGAAACCGCGCGCGCCCACTTTAGCGGAAGCGCCGCGAAACTCGTAAGCATCGAAGAAGCCCGCGCAAACGCCCCGAAGCTCAGCTACGCGGAAGTCACGCAGCCGGAATTTGTGGGGACAAGAGTGCTATCGAGCGAAGCAGAAATCGCGTGCGATTTCCCCGCGCGAATCGGCGGACGCGACATCGAAGACGCCAACGAGCTAAAACAAATCTTCGCCCTCGATTGCCCGCCGACTTATTACACCACGAACGACACGCCGAAGATGGTGGAGGAAAAGAAGTGGCTGAAGGGACAGAAATTCGCACCTGAACTTGCGGAACGTTATTTGAACGACCACTGCTTCGCGGAGGCTTACGCGCCAGCGTTGTTTGGGGATTTTGTTTATGTGGTCGCACCCTCCACGTCGGGCGAAAACTCACTTCCTGAGGCCCTCGCAAAATGGTTGCAGCCCAAATTCGGCGGCGAGATTTATAAGGATTTGAAATGCAAATCGCAGCAGGAAGCCAAGAACCGCCGCGGCTACATCAACAAGATTGGCATACCCACAACGATCGTCGTTCCCGCTGATACACGAGCTGTGATCGGGAATCGTCGTGTAGTTCTCGTTGACGATATTTTGACGAGTGGCGAGACGCTCAATGCGATGCAAGAAGCGCTCGCTGTGGCTGGAATCCGAACCGATGCCGCAATTGTTCTCGGAGCTGCGATGGGAGGAAAAGCCGCGTTCCAATCGACCGTACAACAACTCGCGAAACACCTATCGAAAACAGTCGGCGTTTCTTGGAAAGAAATCCTCGAAGACCTGCGCCTTGCTCATGGCAACGCGTATGCTAATATCATCCGTAAGGCCGCAGACGACGCGAACGAAAAACCGAACGAAGTATATGAACTTATCCGAAGAAAAGCAGCAGCACTACGCGAAGCTCCACGAACACATGTATCAGGAGAGCATCCGCCTGAATTGGACGCCAATCCCGGACGAGCTAAAGGATCCGGCCGCATGGGACGAATTCTGCGAATGGAGGCATCAGCACTGGCGCAAGGTCAGCGGCGAGGGCTCAACACGAATCGTGCAGCTTCTCACGGAGCGCAAAGCCCGCGAAGCTCAGGAACTAGCGATGGTTGCGGAGACTCCGCCAGCGTAACGCTCGCCGAACTGCGCGAGTTTATCGACTGGTCGCCATTTTTCCATACGTGGGAATTGCGCGGCGTTTATCCGGCGATTCTCAATCACGAAAAATACGGCGAGCAGGCCCGCAAGATTTTTGCCGATGGCAATGAGATGCTCGATAAATTCATCGCCGAAAATCTGCTCACCGTCCGCGCGACCTACGGCTTTTTCCCGGCGAACAGCAGCGGCGACGATGTGATTGTCTGGACCGACGACACGCGCACCACGGAGCAAACGCGTCTCCATTTCCTCCGCCAGCAAGTCGCAAAAGAAGGCAACGACACCGCGAACCCGCATCGTTGCTTGGCAGACTTCGTCGCGCCGACTGGTGCCGACTATATCGGCGGCTTCGCAGTGAGCACGGGCTTTGGCCTCGATGAACTCGTCGCCGCATACAAAAAAGACGGCGACGACTATAACTCCATCATGGCCGAAGCCATCGCCGACCGGCTCGCCGAAGCCTGCGCCGAATGGCTCCACGCCAAGGCCCGCCGCGAGTGGGCTTATGGCAAAAGCGAGACGCTCACCAAAGAACAACTCATCAACGAAGAATACCGCGGCATCCGCCCCGCGCCCGGCTATCCGGCGTGCCCGGACCACACGGAAAAAGGCACGCTTTGGAAGCTCCTCGACGTGGAAGCGCAGACCGGAATCAAATTGACCGAGAGCTTCGCAATGTGGCCCGGCAGCAGCGTGAGCGGCTTCTATTTCGGCCACCCGGATTCGCGCTACTTCGCCGTCGGCAAACTCGGCAAAGATCAACTCGCCGACTACGCCGCGCGCAAAGGCACAACGATGCGCGAAGAAGAACGCTGGCTTGGCCCGTGGCTGAATTACGTGCCCGAGTAATCATGTGTGATCGTGCTTCGTAGTGCGCTCAATACACCACTCGGTGGCCGCATGGCTACTCGCGCGGGATCTCGTTCACGGTGTAGTACGCCTTTTTATGCAGAAGTGGCGCGCCGTCTTGCTCGGTGACTTTGCTGAAGTCGAAGTCGTGGATGTGGTCTTCGGTGAGTTTATCGAGGCGGAGGATGACGCTCATCCCATCTTCGGATGGGACGGCTGCCAGGACTTGCGGGGTGGTTTGATCCACTTCGGGGCTGCCGTATGCGCCGTGGTAAATGTGGGTGTAGGTGGTGATGGCGTAGCTGTCGGGGCGCGCTGCGGTTTCGCGGTTCACGGGCTTGGTGAAGGTAATGCGGAAGCCGTCTTTGCGGATGTTGATTTCGCGAACCTCGAAGGGGACGACGCCGCTCCAGTCGATGCGCTGGAGGGCGTAGGGCTCGGCGCCGCGGACGGGCCATTGCCGGTTGGTGGTGAAGCCGCCGACGATGAGCTGGCCTTTGGGGGAAAATTCGACGTTCATGATGCCGGTGGCGAGGCCTTCACGGAATGGGTAACACGCACCTTGCCAGACGCCGTTCACTTGCTCGGTGGTGGCGCGCATGATGATGCTTTGTGTGTAGTCGCCGAGGAAAAGCTGGCCGTCGAATGGGCCGAATTTGCCGCCGGTATTGTTGAGGCGAAATCCCGAAATAGAGCGTCCCATTTTGATATACGGAAACTTCACGGCGGGCGGGATGAGTTCCTTCACGCGCTTCTTTTCGATGCCCATGCGGGAGCCGCTTTTGGGCTCCAGTGCAGGCGCTTTCATGCCGGGGACGAAGGGATACCAGTTGTAGCTCGCGGGGTGGCCGAGGAACGCGCCGGGCGCAAGGTGCTTGAGCGAACAACAGCCGTTCCACGGGCCTTGGCTCTCGATGGCAAACATCGCGCCTTGTGCGTTTGCGCCCACACCGCCGGGGCTCCGCAGACCGCTGCACACTGGAATCATTTTGCCGTCCGGCGTCACTTTCACCGCCCAACCGCGGAAGAGATTGTGCGATTCATACGAACCGCTGAGGCCGAGGGCGACCCATATGTTGCCGTCTGCATCGGGCTTCGAGCCAAAGGCAAACTCGTGCCCTTCGGCGTAGCCCCAGTTGCTCGTGAGTGTGTCGTAGCGGTCGGCGACTTCATCGCCATCGGTATCGGAGATGCGAGTGACCTCGCCCCAAGTGATCGCAGTCATCGCGCCGCCGCGCCAAGAGAGGGAGAAAATCTCGTCCTGCCCGCTGGCGAAAAGATGAAACTCGGGCTTCGGCGGAGAGTCGAACGCGCCTTTTATAATGTAGATGTCGCCGCGCCGTGTGCCGACCGCGAGCCGTCCATCCGGCAGACTCTCC
>JAYTMG010000406.1:0-6263 GCA_043728745.1 Verrucomicrobiaceae bacterium | reverse complement strand
CGCTGCGTGATGTAAAAAGTATCTGCGTCCCAGAGTCGTGGCTCACGCAGCCCTCTGCGTGACTCCCTTCACGCAAAGCGCAGATCAAAAGAGCGTTCCGCCAGAAAAAAGTGCGCTTCGCGGTTGAAGAATCACGCAGAGGGCTGCGTGAGCCACGACGCGGCAATCGCGGCGTTCAAGATGAACCCTCCGCCTCTACATCACGGAGCGGTCACACCCAGTCGGACGGACATAGAAAAACCCCGCCGACATTTCTGCCAACGGGGCTCTATGAAAAAATGTGCTTAGCGTTTCCTTGCCACGGGCGGCAGTCCGGGCATCGGATAGTCCGCAGCCAAAGGACGGTTCGAGGTCGGCTTTAGGCGAATCGCGCCTTTGGCATTGTTCCTCCAGCCATTTGGGTCCGCGTATTCCTCTCCGCTGTGTGTGAGGCCGCTTGCCTGCGATTCGAGTCCGGTTCCGTATCCATGTTTGATGATGGTCGGGGTGACGAAGACCATGAGATTGCGCTTGGTCCGCGATGCGGTTTTTTCCTGAAACAGGTAACCGAAGAGCGGGATATCCCCGGCGATTGGAACCTTAGTCCGGCCCTTTGTTCCTTCATCTTGCAACAGTCCGCCGATTGCCAGCGTGTCACCACTGCGAATCAGGACGTTTGAGTCAAACGTGCGTTTGTCGATAATCGGGCTGGAAACTACAGCGCCCTCGAAGGTGAAATTTGCATCACCCACTTTGTTGCTGATTTCCGGCTGCACCTTGAGTGAGACGTATTTGTCCTTATTGATGATCGGGGTGACCTTGAGCGTGTTTCCGAACTCCTTGTCTTGGAATCCACCGAATACCGCTTTCGCCGTCTGTTCGTTGAAGGTCAAATTTGGCACTGGCTGCGCGCGGGTGATTTTGATGGTCGCTTCTTGATTGTTCGCAGCGACGATTCGGGGATTTGCAAGGAATTCAGCATCGCTGTCCTCGTTGAGCATTCGCAGTGTTACGGACATTTGCGGGACTGAAAGAATCGCGAACTGACCCACGGCATTATTCAGGAAATTCCCGCCGCGATTTCCGTTGCGGAGGAAATCATTGAGCTGTGTGCTACCACCCGTTCCGCCGCCAGAGGGAAGGACACCGTTCGGGCCGGATCCGCCATATCTCAGCGTCTGCGGAGACGAGCTGCTGCCGACGACGCCCGACCAATTGACGCCGTATGCCTGCTTGGGATTGGCGTTCACTTCCACGAGACGCGCTTCGATCATCACCTGCTGCGTCGGTGAGTCCACTCCCTCGAGGAACTTCATAATCTTTTGCAGATTCGTCTGATTATCGCGGAAGAAAATAGTGTTAGTGCGCTGATCCACCTGCGGTGCGGGGCCCGACGGAAGCTGCGATTGGAGCAGCGGAAGGATCTTATCCGCCTGCGCATAACTAAATGTGTATTGGGCGCTCACGGTCGGCTCCTTGGCCTTCTCTTCCTGAGTCGTGATGTAGGTCACACCTTTTCGTTCTTCAATAATTAGTCCGTTGGAACTCGCAATGACCTCAATAACCTCCATTGGTGTCTTGTCCGTCAGGCGAAGCGTGACACGCGTGGACGTGGCGGGATCAGGCGCAACTCTGGGACTCAGAATGAGATTCAGATTGGCCTGCCGCGCAAGTGTGCGCAGGACGAGGCCGATTTCGTCTCCTTGGAATTCGTGGACGCGTCCGGCGGGAGCGTTCGTGTCGAATGAGGCCGCAGACGGGATGGCATTTGGGTCGCCGGGCAATACAGGCTGGCCCGGCTGTTCTGGCAATCCGCCCGGAGCTGTCACCGGTGGTTCGATTGCAGCCGGTGCGATGGTGCCACCGGTCGGTGGAGCAATCGGAGCGGGTGAGCGCGGAGGCTCGATGGCGGCGGGTGCCGTCGGCGGAGCGATCGATGCTGGTATTGGTGCTTTATCCTGAGCTACAGCGCTACTCGTTGCGAAAACGAGCGCGCTGATTGTGCGTTGCAGGCTGGCCTTTGTTTGTGCTGAGATTTTCATGGGCTACATCCCACTTTCAGCACGACGCGGGCCAACTCACTTCACCAAGAGGAGTTTCCGTGCAATCGCCTTGCACGTGCGTCTCACTTTCCAAGCGCAGTCCTCTCCATAAATCGATCGCCAAAGCGCATCTATCCAAGTGCCTCAACCAAATCCCATGCGCAAAGTAGAAACGCTTTCGCGGATAACCGCGCCCCTCAAAAACGAGATATAATTCCGCTCTCCGACTACAGGATTGCGAAACGGGGAAGACTATTTCTCAGTTTCGGGCTGAGAAGCAGAAGGAATGGGCGCGGGTGTGATTAAAAGTGGAATTGCAACACTCATCCGGCTGATTGCTGATTGATGAACTCCCATTGTTGATTGTTGAAGTTTCCGCCTCTCGCGAACCGCGTCACCATCCGACACTTCAACAATCAACAATCGGCATTCATCAATCGATATTTCCACGCGTCACCATCGCCCTGACTCGATTCCACTTCGAATCACGCCCATACCCGCCCTACCCCGCACTCATCTTTCTTGTTTCAGGACCGTAAACTAATTACTCCCCGCCTTGGCCGCTCTAGACTCGAAACTCCGCCAATTGTGCTTCGGGATACAGCCGACGAGCATGAGTGCGATGTTAAACGCGACGAATCCCATCAACGCTTTGAACGCGCCCTCCATGAAACCGTAGCTGTGCAAACCAATGCCGAGCATATTCGTCCCGAACCACGACCATGCGGTGATGCAGTTGCCGAAAATCGCGAGATTCATGAACCCTCGCTCCTTCACCAATCCGCCCAAACGCGCGTGGAGGATGAGCGCATTCCAGATCACGATAAGCAGTGCCCCGTTTTCCTTGGAGTCCCAGCCCCAAAAGCGGCCCCAACTTTGGTCCGCCCATATCCCACCGAGCACCGTCCCCACGAAACTAAAGAGCATCGCAAAGCACAGAATCGCGAAGCCCGCGCTGTAAAATGACTTGTTCAGCTCCGGAGTGATGTTTTTTGTGAACACTCCGTTGATCACGTAAAAGACCCCAAGAATGCCCGCAACAAATGTCGCCGCGTAGCCAAGCGTGACGATGACGACGTGGGTCGCGAGCCAGAAATTTGTGTCCAAAACCGCACGGAGCATGATGAGCGTATCACCATCGAGCGCAAGAAAGTGGGCGACCAATAGGCATCCAAACGCCATCAGCGACGCCACCGCAACACCCAGTCCTCGTGGCCAGATGACCTCCATCACCACGCCAAACAGTGCAGCGCCAAATGCGATGAAGAGCGCAGACGAATAGAGGTTCGTCACGGGCGGACGCCCCTCGTGGACCATCCGGAAAACAAGCCCACCAAAGATGATGACGAGAGTCAGGACTGTCAGATACAGCGCAAGGAGCCGTGACCATTCCATCCGGGCTGGCGCAAACCACACCGCGATGGCGAAAATAAAGGCGCATACGGCGACCAACATTCCCTGATAAAACAGCTCGGTGAAATTGAACCATTGTTCGTTGCTCGCCTTTTTGATCCGCTTGTCTGCGAGCCCTGTGGCTTTTAGCGCAGCGCTGTAATCCTTCACGGCGGTGGTGAATGCGGCGGCGTCTTTCGCTTTGAATGCAGCCGCCATTTTCGCGTAGGCCGCGAGTGCGAAACTCGGCTGCGCTCCTCGGTCCACAGCGAGGACTGAGTTGATCGCGCGGGTCCAATCCGCTTTTCCATCGCGAACTTCCGTCGGCGGAATGACGAGCGGCACATTCTCATCCTGCCGCTCGCTGAACCATGTGAGCGCGGCAGCGTCGCCCTGTCGTCCATCCATTTGCGCCTCAAATGCGTCACGGGCCTTCGTCATCATCGCCACGTCAGTCTCCAGTCCTTTAGCCAGATCGCCGCTTGCTGCCGGGCCGAGCGCGACCTTCAGCGCCTTGTAAGAGCGGATGGCTTTCCACAAATCGACGAGCGCTTTTTGATACGCGTCGCGCAGTTCATCCTTCACTCGGAATGCGCGCTGGGTCTCCATTTGGAGTGCTTCAAATCGTGGGACGATCTGGTTCCACGTATAGTGTTTGCCGTCGGATTGCTTCTTTTCGTCAGCATCCATCGGGACACCGAGCAGACCTTTTACGTCTGGGTGATTGATCCGAAAAGCTGGCCGCGTGTCAGCGGTCGCGGGGTCCATCATCACTTCCAGCATCCAGCTCACGGCAGGGATGATCTTTGGCTTGTCGAACATTCCCTTCCACGGCTCGATGTTGAGCGTTTGCTTGCCTCGGAGTTGAAGCAGCGAATTGCGCGCGAGCGAATCCATCGGCTGCGTGCGACCGCCCTCGACAATAGGAAGACGCCCGAACTCCAAAGTCGGAAATTCGCCAGCCTTGTCTTTCGGCGGCATGAGTTTCATCGCGACCATCAGCGTGAAGAGCGCGGTGATGATAATTGGGACAGTCTTCATGATTGTTTCCTCCGTCTCGTGAACATGAGCATGTGCATCAAAAAGTGACGCGCCATGCCGTATCCCACCAGCGCACACCCAAAGTAAGGCGTGAACCACCCGGGATTTCGGACGATTTGCAAAGTGCTCGTCCCGCGTGCGGAATTGGCCGCTTCCCGCCCCATCTGGTGCTGGAAAAAAGTGAGCCCTGCATAGCGAAGCGGGCTGTTCATCGAAATCTCGACGCGGTCGCGATTCTCAGCAGCGTTCGTCGCTGCGACGTGGACGGTGCTGCGAAAATCTTTCGGGATTTCCGTGCCCTCATACTTCTCGTGCGTGGCCTTCAACAAAGTGACGTGGAAGGGATGATAGAACCGCTCCGAGCGAATGACGACGCGCCATTCCTTCCCTGCGACCTCGAATTTTTGCTCCCGCAACATCGGCGAAACAATCCAGCTCCCGAGCGTCGCACCGTTGGCCGAGAGTTCAATGACTGCGCCGGGCATGTTGCGCTCGTCCATCGTGAGTGCGTCTGGCCGCGGCACCAGAAAGTAACGCTGAGCTGCGCCTTTATCACCAGCCGCCGGCGGCTGCGTTTCGGAGAGTTCCCCGCCTTTTTCGACGATTTCTGCGGCGTAGGCCGCTTCGGGGCTCTGTCGGTTTTTGAAAGCGTCGATCATCTCGGCCCGGAAACGCCCTTTCAGTTCACCGAGGAGCCTCGCAGCCTTCGCTGGATCGCCAGCAATTCGCGTCACCGCTGGCAAGGGATCGATGTCCGCCTTTTCGCCGACTGCGCCCAGCGCCGCACGCCAGATCTGGATTTTCCCGCCTTCCGCGAAGACAGTTTTTGCCTCTGCCGCGAGCATTTCGGGCGATGAGTATTTGCCCTCCAATGTGGCGAGTGCACCGCGCAAAGTTCCGAGGTCCGTGATGGCTTGCGCGCGCTCGATCACGCTCGCATTCTTCGCGAATTGTTTGAGCCGCACGGTGAATGGCAAATTCGGGTCGGCCAGAACGCGACCGGCCCCGAGCAGACTCTGGTGAATAGCCACGACTTTGTCGCGCCCATCGGCATCATCGTGCGTGAAAGTGAGTTCGCTGTCGTGATGATGCTCGCTGAAATTGCGCGACTCCCCTTCCGCGAAACTCATGTGCGTCTCCACGGAAAGCAGGTCCGTCCCAAGCTGGCCCACGAGAAGCGTGATGACGCCGAGATGCACTGCATCGACGCCGATCTTCTTCCCGCTTCCCTTTTGCCAAATCACGAGGTCACCGACCATCAGCGCAGCGTAGGCAAGGAAGAGCCAGAGCGGATTCCAGAGCAGAAACGTGGTGATAAACCACAGCGCCACAAACACGAGTCCGTAGTGCGTGAGCAACCCGCCAATGCCGCCGGGCGGGCTCACAAAGCGCCGACCATGAGCGCAGATGACGTTGAGCAGAAACAAAGTCCCAATGGTGTATCCGCCGGGGAAAATCGGCAGCACCCACCAGCCGTCGCCCGCATGACGAATGACGAGCAGGCTCTTAAACCAACGGTCTTGCGCGAGGTAGAGTCCTTCTTGCGTCTGCGCCCAAGTGCCCGCAAATACAAGCCACGCACCGAGCGCGAGCAATACGACCGCAAGGCGGACGGATGTGATGATATTCCAAAGTCTGTTCATTTTCCTGTCTTGGCAAACGATACGAATGACTCACGCGCGGCGGATACCGCAGGTGCTTCGCCGGTCAGTTTATAAAAGAACCATTGTCCATCGCGCGGGACGATTGCCCCCACCATCGACTTGCTCTCGCCCTTCAAATCCGCGAGCACCGCACCGGGCAGTGCTG
>JAYTMG010000405.1:0-2022 GCA_043728745.1 Verrucomicrobiaceae bacterium | reverse complement strand
CCCATGATCGGCGACGTCATCGCAGGTCAGTTTTTCGCCGGGCGCGACTGGCCATTCGGCTCCGCTCTCGGGATGACGCTCGTGCTGATGTTCGTCCTCGCCTTCCTAGCGACATCACGTTTCCGGAAGGCCGCTGGCGAAACAGAGTAACTACGCGAGAATATCGCGCATCACATCGCCCGACACATCAGTGAGCCGGAAATCGCGACCGGCATGGCGGTAAGTAAGCCGTTCGTGGTCGAAGCCGAGCAAATGCAACATCGTGGCGTGGAGGTCGTGGACGCTCGCACGCTTCTCCACCGCCTTGAATCCAAATTCGTCCGTCGCACCGTGGACCATGCCGCCTTTGATTCCGCCGCCAGCCATCCACACGCTGAATCCGTAGTGGTTGTGGTCACGTCCGAGCTGCGATTTACCGGCGTCCCCAAGTTCGACAGTGGGAGTTCGTCCAAACTCTCCGCCCCATAAAATGAGCGTGTCTTCGAACATACCGCGTTGTTTGAGATCGGCCATGAGCGCGGCGATCGGCCCATCGATCTCACCCGAGTGTTTGCGGATGTTGTCCTTGATGTTCGAGTGATGATCCCACGGCTGCCCCGCCCCGTGCCAGAGCTGGACAAACCGCACTCCGCGCTCCAGCAATCGCCGGGCGATGAGCGTCTGTCTTCCATGAACGTGGTCGCCATACGCGGCACGTGTCGTGGCACTTTCCTTCGCAATGTCGAACGCGTCCGTCGCTTCCATCTGCATCCGAAATGCCAGCTCGAACGATTGAATGCGCGACTCCATCCGTGGGTCACTGCGCGTCCGTTGATGCGCTGCATTGAGGTCGCGCAGAAGGTCGAGCTGCCGGCGCTGAATCGCAGTCGATGCGTGCGGACTGCGGATGTTCTCGATGAGCTTGTCCAACTCTCGATGTTGCGGATCGACAAACGTGCCTTGCAGCGCGCCCGGAAGAAATCCCGCCTGCCAGTTCTCCGAATCTTTGATCGGCATTCCGCCCGGACACATCGCCACGAAGCCCGGCAAATTCTGGTTCTCCGAGCCGAGACCGTAGAGCAACCACGACCCAAAACTCGGCCTCGCCTGCACACTGTCACCGCAGTTCATGAGCATGAGCGACGGCTCGTGATTCGGCACCTGCGCATACATCGAACGAACCACTGCGATACTATCCGCATGGGCAGCCGTCTTGGAAAAAAGCTCGCTGATTTCCAGCCCGCTCTGCCCGTATTTCTGAAACGCAAACGGCGATGGAAACGCCGCGCCCGTCTTCCGCTCGGTCCGTAGATAATCGCCCGGAAGCGCCTGCCCCGCATACTTCGCGAGCATCGGCTTCGGGTCGAAGGTATCGACATGCGACGGCCCGCCGTTCAGGAAAAAATGAATCACCCGCTTTGCCTTCGGCACAAAATGCGGCGCGTGCGCAGCGAGCGGAGACTCGGCAAGTGCGCCGAGCGAAAGAGCGCCCATGCCCATTCCAGCGCGTGTGAGAAATTGGCGTCGGTTCATCATGGTTCAATCAACAAAGGCAAACTCGTTCGAAAGCAGGAGCACCTGCGCATATTGCTCCCACGGCGTGAGATATTGGGATTCTGGATTCGGGCCGGAAAACTCTTTTCGTGCGTCGTGGGTGACTGCGCCAACTTTCACGACCGGCACCCACAAGAACTGATCGTAGCTCAGCGTCCCGCCGATATCGACGATGAAGTCGATCGTATCGCCCGCTTTCACGGTGACGCTCACACTCATATCGGCGGTCGATTGATGAACGCTCGCCGACCTCAACTCGCCACTGCGGCTCGACAAAATAAATGCGCGCACGCCGTCACCCTGCTCGGGCTCGTGCTTGAGTGTGCCGGAGATTTGAACCTCCGAATCCTCCGTCGCAACCCAGCGCCGAACACACGCGTGTTTCCGAGTGTTGCCGGGATGCCCGCCCTCGGCTGTGAGTTGCGCCCATCCCGTGTCGCTGCCCGGCCATGTGCTCGCGCCCTGCCACGAACTGCCGGTGAAGTGCGG
>JAYTMG010000404.1:0-4906 GCA_043728745.1 Verrucomicrobiaceae bacterium | reverse complement strand
CGGAGGATGCCGCCGCTTTTCATCGCCTGGAATGCGTTTTTGATGACGTTGAAGAAGACTTGTTTGATCTGGGTGCGATCGACTTCGAGGAGGGGGAGGTCGGAGCGGAGTTCGGACTCGACGATGATGTTGCGGTCGGCGATTTCGGCTTCGAGGAAACGGATGCTTTCCTGGACGAGCTGGTTGAGGTTTTCGAGCCGGCAGTCCAGTTGCGTGGGGCGAATGGCGCCGAGGAACTGGCGGATGATGGCGTCGAGCCGGGCGATTTCTTCTTTGGCGACATCGACGATTTTCGTGAGATCTTTGCGCTGCGAATCGGGGATCTTGCGGAGACGGCGCTCCAGCAATTGGAGATGGATGTGGAGGGAGTTCAGCGGGTTGCCGATCTCGTGTGCGACGCCAGCGGCGAGGAGCGTGAGGGCGTTCAGGCGCTCGGTGTGGATGGTCTCTTCGGTGCTCTTGCGGCTCTCGGTGATGTCGCGGAGGATGACGGCGTAGCCAAGCAGATCGCGCACTTCCGAGTCCACACGGAGCGGGGTGACGTAGAAGTTCAGGAAGCGGTTCATCGGGTAGAAAACCTCCATGTCGCGGGAGATGGTTTTCTCGGCTTGGGCGATCGCATTCCAGTCGAGGCCGCGGAGTTTTTCCGTGAGGAGGACGCCCATGGCGGACTCGCGGTCCATGCCGAAGAATTCGCCGGCGGCGCGGTTCAGGTAGGTGATGTGGCCGGTGGGGTCGGTGACGATCACGCCTTCGTGGAGTGCGTGGAAAATGGTCTCGAAGAAGCCTTTTTCATCCGCAAGCCGGAGGACGTAATCGCGCACTTCTTCCGGGCGCACGCGCCCGATGCGTTCGAGCAGTTTGTCGAGAAAGCCGGAGTTCATCGTGGCGGAGAGTGTAGCGGCGAGATGATTGCGCGCACAGGAGGAAAAGCGCGAGAGGCGGGGAATAAAGCCCGGCTGCTATCCCAGCGCAATCTCCCGCGCAGCCGCGCCATCCTGCGCGTGCCGCGAGGTGCGGAAGCACGCGGCAACGCAGAATGTCACCAGTGTGCCGAGCGTGATGCGCCACGGGAAGGCGATGATGAGCAGTGGCTTTCCCTCCGGCGTTGTGAATCCGGTCCATTCCTGAACCCGGCCATTGCTGAAGAAGACCACCGCCGCAAATCCGCAGATCATCGCGATGATATTTCCAGTGTCGCTTCCACGCGTTTTCGTGGCGATCGCGAGGAGGAAGAGCGCGAGCAGCGAGCCAAAGGTGAAGCCGAGAATCCCGAGAACGAGCGGGATGATTTCGAGCGTCGGGTTATACGCCATCGCCCACGAAGTGAGCAGGCCGACGATGACGACAAACCCGGCAAAGAGTACCGTGCTCCACCGAAGGACGCTCACTTTTTCCTCTTCGGAAACGGGGCCGCGCTTCTCGCGACGAGGCAGCACAAAGTCCCGCGCGAAGCTGGTGCCGAGTGCGTTGAGCGCAGTGCTGAGCGAACCCATCGCAGTGGCCATGATGCCTGCGATTACGAGTCCGCGCATACCGGCGGGCATTTCAGTGATGATGAAATACGGGAATGCTTCGCGAGATACGATGTCGCCGGGAAGAGTCGCGGTGCCGGACTTGTAAAACGCGGAGACGAGGATTCCGACGAGGATGAAGCAACTGACGACCGGCAGATCGATCAGACCCGAGAGAATGGTCGCTTTCGCGCTTTCGCGGCGGTTCTTCGCGGTGAGCATGCGCTGCACGGTGTCTTGGTCGATGCCATGCGTGGCCATAGTGACGAACGTGCTGCCGATGATGGCGGCCCAAATCGTGTATTCGCTGGTAAGCACGTTCTTCAGCCACGCCCATGCGCCCGCCTCGGCAGGTTTGGCAAAATCAAAAAACGCCGGCGACTTCACATACTGCGATGCCGTCGCCCATCCGTCGGGAAGCTTTCCGAGCAAATACCAAATCGAGAATCCGAGCGACGCCACGAGCACTCCGACCTGGATGAAGTCCGTCCAAATCACTGCGCGAATCCCGCCGACAGCGGTGTAAATGGACGTGAGCACTGTGACGAGAATGACTGCGCCGGCAAAGATCGCAAACTTCTCGCCCGCGCCGACCGTTTTGCCCATCCACACTTGATACGCGATCACCAGAATGATGGCGCTCACGTAGAGCCGGGTGCCCATCGCGAGCACGCGAGTGATGAGGAATGTGCCCGATGCCCATGTGCGCGTCCGCGGGCCGAAACGCGTCTCCAGATATTCGTAAAGCGAAACAACGCCTTGCCGGTAAAAGAGCGGGATGAAAAGAAAGCTCACGATGATGCGCGCGAGAATCGTGCCGATGGCAAACTGCGCATACGTCCAGTTGCCCTTCGAAAATCCGCTCTCCGGCGCGCCGAGAAATGTCGCGGCGGAAATCTCCGCGGCGAGGATCGAAGCCAGCACGGCCCACCACGGTGTCTGGCGATCGCCAAGCGTGAAGCCCTCCACCGATCCGCTTTTTGATCGCTGCGAAAGACCAATGGCGAGAATGATGCCGAAGTAGGCAAGGAGGACGATGATATCGACCGTGTAGGACATGCCGCGGGACACTAGCGACTGCCCTGCGCGTGGCGAGGTTTGAGTGCCGGAATTGACGCGAATCCTGCAAAATTCTAGCGTGCCGACATGAAATTGCGGCTTCTATTCAGCACATTCGCCCTCTCCGGAATCAGCGTCCTCGCCGCCGAATCCGCACCGGCAAAGGCAGCGAAAAAGCCGACCGAACAGCCCCCGACTGTCCAGCCGACAATGGCCGATGTCCCGTATGGAAAGCACCCGAAACAAGTGCTGCACTTTTGGAAAGCGGCGTCCGATAAACCCACGCCGCTGCTCTTCTTTATCCACGGCGGAGCATGGCAAAGCGGCGACCGCTCGTCGGGCCTCACCAACATGCTGGAGGGATTTTTGGTCAACGGCATTTCCGTCGTTTCGATCGAATACCGCTTCATTCGCGAGGCAACTGCGGACGGCGAAATCCCGCCCGTAAAAGGACCGCTGCACGACGCAGCACGCGCTTTGCAATTTGTCCGCAGCAAGGCAGCGGAGTGGAACATCGACAAGAAGCGCATCGGCGCATCAGGCGGTTCGGCGGGCGCGTGCTCCAGCTTGTGGCTCGCCTTTCACGACGACCTCGCCGACCCGAAGAGCGCCGACCCCGTCGCGCGTGAATCCACGCGGCTTTGGTGTGCCTCGGTCACCAACGCCCAGACCACGCTCGACCCGCAGCAGATGCGGGAATGGACGCCCAATAGTAATTACGGCGAGCACGCGTTCGGCTTTGTTGGCGACCCGGAAAAACGCCTCACTCCTTTCGAAGACTTCCTCGCCAATCGCGGAAAAATCCTGCCATGGCTCGCGGAGTATTCGCCGTATGCACTCGTCACTTCCGACGACCCGTCGATCCACCTTCTTTACCACACGCCGCCCGCGATGGGGCAGCCGCAGAAGGATCCCACACATACCGCGAACTTCGGCGTGAAACTTCAGGAAGCGCTGAAAGCGAAAGGCGTCGCGTGCGAGCTCGTGTATCCCGGCGCGCCTGATGTGACGCATCCGTCCGTTCAGGCCTACCTCATCGAGAAGCTGAAGCAGTAGCTCAGGCGCACCCGATTTCCAACTCGCCCGCGGCGATCCGGCGGAGCACCGCGGGATAAAGACGATGCTCTTCAACTTGGATTCGCGCGTGGAGGGTCGCGGCTGTGTCGTCGGAAAAAACGGGCACTTCCGCTTGGGCGACGACTTCGCCGGTATCCATGCCGGAGTCCACAAAATGCACCGTGCAACCCGAGCGTGTGGCTTTCGCTTCGACGGCCTGTTTCCATGATTCCAAGCCGGGGAAAGCGGGGAGCAGCGACGGGTGGATGTTGATGATGCGACCGGGAAACGCATCGAGCAGCGGCGGCTTGATCATGCGCATGTATCCCGCGAGGACGACAAGCTCGACGCCCGCTTCGCGCAACATTTCGGCCAGGCGCGTTTCGTTTTCCGGCTCCATCTTTGTCTTGAAGCGACCGGGCGCGACGAACTCGGCACGGAAGCCGCGCTCGCGGGCAAGCGTGAGAATACCCGCGTCTTCGATGTCGGAGATGACGATGCAAATTTCCGCATCGAGATTGCCCTCAGCGATCGCGTCTGCGATCGCGCGAAAGTTGGAACCTTTGCCGGAGCCGAGAATGCCGAGTTTGAGCGTGGATGACATGCAACTTCGTTCCTTATTCATACAAGGCTCGTCTGAACACAGAATTGTACGTAGGACTCTCACTCATCATGCCCGACGGTATCGACGAAGAACTCCGCGATCTCCGCGCACGCTCGCTTTTGCGGCGACTGCGGACTTTCGACTCGCCCCAACAAACCACCGTTTCACAGGGCGGTCGGCAGCTCGTTAATTTTTCGTCGAACGACTATCTCGGCCTCGCCGCCGAGCCCGCGTTGCGCGATGCGGCAAAGGCGGCCATCGATGAATACGGTGTGGGCAGCGGTGCTTCACGGCTGGTTTGCGGGACGCTCGCACCGCACACGCGGCTGGAGGAAACGCTGGCAACATTCAAAGGCACCGAGGCTGCGCTCGCGTTCTCCACCGGCTACGCGGCGGCGGTCGGCACGCTCACGGCGCTGGCCCGCGAAGGCGACGTCATCGTGCTCGACAAGCTCTGCCACGCATCGCTCATCGACGGCGCAAAGCTCAGCGGCGCGACGATCCGCGTTTTCCCGCACAATCATCTGGGCAAGCTCGAAAGCCACCTCGCGTGGGCTCGCGAGCACGCACCGGATGGCCGCGTCATCGTCGCGACCGAGGCCGTTTTTAGCATGGACGGAGATTGCTCGCCGCTGGCTGAAATCGTCGCAATCAAGAACCGCTACTCCGCGCT
>JAYTMG010000403.1:0-1068 GCA_043728745.1 Verrucomicrobiaceae bacterium | reverse complement strand
TCCTCCGGCACGGTAAACGTGACGAGAAAATGCTCGACGGGAAGCAGCTTTGCCGCGCTGCGTTCGCGCCACGCGAGCGCTTGCGCAGTCCCGCATTTCGGACACGCGCGATGACCGCACGAGATGGGCGCGACGGTGACTTCGCTACACGCATCGCACACACTGTGCACGACCCCGCGAACCGCGGTACGACAAGCAAGCACGGCTTCCGCCGCTTTCACATGCGCACGCGGAATCGCCGCTCCGTGCTCGCTTTTATAAGCAGGCCAAAAGCGTGCGAAGACATCCGCGAGCGTGATCTTTTCGAGTGCTGGATGCGCGGGCGCTTCGCTCAAACGATGAGCGTCGCGAGGGCTGCGTGCGTCTTCTCTTCGGACGCTTCGGTGAGGTGCAAATACACCATCGTCGTATCCAGACTCGTGTGCCCGAGATACGCGCCGATGCTGCGCAAATCCACGCCCGCTTCGAGCAAATGCGTCGCGTAACTATGCCGCAACGTGTGCAGGCAAACCGCCTTTTTGATCCCGCTCGCAGCCACGACGAGACGCATCGTCGCCTGCACACTCGAAACACTCATCGTCGCCGTCGCGCCCTGCATTTGAGCGGCGAGCGCCGCCTCTTGCTCCGTCGGAGTCGCCCTCCGATTCGCCCGCCACGCGCTCCCCGGCGAAGGAAAAATAAAGCGCTCATGCCGATGCGTTTTCCAATACTCCCGCAGCTCGCGCAACACCGCCAACGGCAGCGGAACGATGCGCGATTTGCCGCCCTTGCCATCGCGAATCAGCAACGTCGGATGCGCCACATCCTTCGCCCGAATATCCGTGACCTCCACCGCCAAAGCCTCACCAATCCTAAGCCCGCAGCCATACAACAACCGCAACACCACGCGATAACGCAGCACTTTTACCGCCGCAAAAAGCACCGCAATCTCACCGCGCGAAAGCACCGTCGGCAGCGGCAACCCGCCCTTCGTACGGATGAGAGAAAACACCTTCCACTCCACGCCGACGACCGCTTTAAAAAACAACTCAATCGCCGCCCGAGCCTGACGAATGCTGGACGGACGCA
>JAYTMG010000402.1:0-2668 GCA_043728745.1 Verrucomicrobiaceae bacterium | reverse complement strand
TGCAAAAGGCCGCCCCCGGCGTGTGCGTCAGTGGCGGGAGATTTCATTCCGACCTTACCCCAGCGCAAAGCGCGCAAAATGTTTAGCCCCCATTTCAAGCCCTCGCCTTCAATCGCTTACACCGCCATCGTCAAAAGCCCTGGGGTATCACCCGGCAAGCTAGGAAATCTTCTTGACGAAAAGGGTGAAAACTTTGTCTCTCACATACGCGAATTTCTAATGACTAGAATGGTTATAGCTAATCACCAGGAACTCATGACTTATGTTTAGTCCGAAAAAAGAGAGTTGTTTACGTAGTTTTTACCCGCCGCAGCGGGGTTTGGCTGCTGCGAACTCCGGTGGCAATGCGCAGATGGAGTTCACCCCCTTCGCGAATGCGGAGCTGCTGAAATATCGCGACAAGGCGCTGCCCAACCGCCTGGTCATCACCAGCCTGATCTGCGATTCGATGGTCATCGTTTATGCGCTGATCTTCAGCTTTTGGTTCCGCTTTCAGACGCCCATCGCGGAACTGGGCGTCCCGGACGATATCACCCTGCGTGATTACGCGGGCTATATCGGCCTGGGAGCGATGGCGCTGATCTTCACCCTGACGGCATTCGGAATCTATGAGAGGCAGGCCTTGCTGCGGTTCCGCTTTGTGTCGCTTCAGGTGCTCAAGGCCTCGCTGCTTTGGACGGTCGGGTTTCTCGGGTTCGCGCTGGTCTTCAAGTTCCATCCGCCGATCTCGCGGATCTTCGTCGGGATCTCGGCAGTGGTGATGCTCGCCTCGCTCCTGACGTGGCGGGCGATCTTCCACCGCTTCCTCCAGCGTTCCTCCGTGGTGATGAGCCTGCGGCAGCGCATTCTGTTCGTGGGTTGGAACGAGGAGTCGGACCGGCTCACGAAGGAGTTTTCCAACGATCCGGGCAGCGCCTACGAGGTGGTGGGCTGTGTGAGCGCGATGCGCGCGAAGTTTCAGCGCAAGCCGCAGGTGCGCGTGCTGGGGAACTATGGGGACGTGACCGAAATCCTGCCGAGGCAGTCGATCGACATGGTCATCCTCACCGATGTGAACTGCGTGAAGGGCGACATCATCGGCCTCGCGAATGACTGCGAACGCGAGATGGTGCAGTTCAAGGTGATCCCTTCGTATTTCCAGATCCTCGTTTCGGGCCTGCATCTCGAGACGGTGAGCGGCATCCCGATCCTGGGCGTCTCGCGTTTGCCACTTGATCGCTTCGTCAATCTCGTGCTCAAGCGCGCTCTCGATGTGATCGGAGCGACTGTCGGGCTGCTCATCTCCATTCCGCTCGTCGCGATCTTTGGGGCGATCGTCTATTGGGAGTCGCCGGGATCCATCTTCTACCGGCAGCGCCGGCTCGGTCGCAATGGCGTCGAGTTCGACATCCTCAAGATCCGCAGCATGAAGCTGGACGCGGAAGCGCCAGGAACGGTCGGGTGGACGACCAAGGACGACCCCCGCCGGCTCAGAATCGGGGCTTTCATCCGCAAGTGGAACATCGACGAAGTCCCGCAGTTCTGGAACGTCCTCAAGGGCGACATGAGCCTCGTTGGTCCGCGGCCCGAGCGGCCGGAATTGATCCGCAATTTCAAGCACGACATCCCGCACTACAACGCCCGTCACAACGCCAAACCCGGCATCACAGGCTGGGCGCAGGTGAAGGGTTTGCGCGGCGACACCGATCTCGGCGAGCGCATCCGTTGCGACCTCTGGTATCTGGAAAACTGGAGTCTCGTGCTCGACTTCCAGATCATGTTCATGACGTTCGTGAAGCACGACAACGCCTGCTGAGTCCTCAGATCTCAGCCCTCAGCGGCCGGCGATTCGAGCGGCACTTCGTGGTAATCCAGCGCCCATTCGCGCATGAAGCGCACCCGTTCGGGACGGATGAGGTAGATGATCAGCTCGGGATTTTCCGGCGTCCCGAGATAGCGGCGGAGCAAGGGGTTGGCCTCCCATATTCCCTCCAGCGTCGCCGCGTCGGTGAGCACCTCTGCGATGCCTGTGATGCGCACCTGGTCGTGCGCATCGTCGAGATAGCAAAGTTCCACGCGCGGGTTCGCCGCGATCTCGCGGGTCTTTCCGTAGCGGCGGAGATTCGCAACGTAGATCGTGAACCCATCCACGCGCACCGGTGAGACAGGACGCAGTCGCGGTTGATCGCCGTCCATCGTTGCGAGCATGGGGAACTTTGCCCGCTCGATGACTGCGCGGGCGAGGGTCGGGACTTCATCGGAAGTGAAAGGGCGGGGCGTGGGTCCGGGCATGGTAGTGACAAGCATGAGGGCTCGTCGTCCGAATCTTGATCTTAATCTCACATCTCCGGTCGCACCGCGCACTCGTCATCCTCGCGATTTCTGTTTTACTCGCGGGGCTCTCTCCTTCCGCACCATGAAGAACGTCGTCAATTCTCAGGTCCACATCCTCATCGTCGAGGACAGCGCGACGCAGGCTTACAGGCTGCGGCATTTGCTCCTCCAGCACTTCGGCAAGGTGACCATCGCCGGCGATGGCTGCGAGGCGCTCCCGATGATTCAGGCCGACCCACCGACGCTCATCGTGAGTGACGTGCTCATGCCGCAGATGGATGGCTACGAGCTCACGCGCCGCGTGAAGGCCGATCCGAAGACCGCGCAGATCCCGGTCATCCTCATCACCCGCCTC
>JAYTMG010000401.1:0-3666 GCA_043728745.1 Verrucomicrobiaceae bacterium | reverse complement strand
AACCAGATCGGGCCGCGCCAGTTGCTGTTGCCGCCCCACATGCCGTCGGTGCTTTCGCCGCCTTCGTATTGGATGCAGACGTGGCCGCCGTCGTGGAGGGCGCAGAACGTCTCCTCGGCGTGGGCGCGGCTGAGCGAGCGGATGCCGTAGGGTGAGAGGAATTCGCCCTCGTCGAGCATGCGCTGGAGTACTCGCAAGAGCCTTTCGCGACTGGGTATCGCGAGTAGTCGGAGCTCGCCATCGTCCTTCGTGGTGCGCTCCATGTAGCTGGTGTGCTTGGCAATCTCGGGGCGGTTATCGAGGAACCAGCGCATCCGTTTGCGGAAGCCGGGAAGCTGCGCGATTGTGTCCTGCTCCAGCACTTCCACTGCGAGTAGGGGGATGAGGCCGACCATGCTGCGGATGCGGAGCGGGACGGAATCATCGCCTTCGCCGCGAAGGCGGTCGTAGTAAAAGCCATCCTGCTCGTCCCACAGTCCGCTTCCGCCGAGGGTGTTCATCGCGTCAGCGATTGCGACGAAATGCTCGAAGAATTTGCTCGCGATGTCTTCGTAGGCCGGGCGTGTGCGGGCGAGCTCAACGGCCATGCTGAGCATGGTCACGCAGTAAAATGCCATCCACGCGGTGCCGTCTGCCTGCTCCAGCGTCTTGCCGCTGGGGAGCGGTTTGCTGCGGTCGAAAAGGCCGATGTTGTCCATGCCGAGAAAGCCGCCGCCGAAGAGATGCTGGCCGCGAGCGTCTTTGCGGTTCACCCACCATGTGAAATTGATGAGCAATTTCTGGAAGCATCGCTCCAGAAAAAGGGTGTCGCGCTCACCGCGATGGCCGGTGATTTTGTAAACGCGCCAGCAGGCCCACGCGTGGACGGGCGGGTTCACGTCGGAGAAATTCCACTCGTAAGCGGGGAGTGCTCCGTCGGGTCGCAGATACCATTCGCGCAGGAGGAGCATGAGTTGATGTTTGGCAAACTCGGGATCGATGCGGCACATCGGGATCATGTGGAAGGCAAGGTCCCATGCGGCATACCACGGATATTCCCATTTATCCGGCATGGAGATGACGTCGCCGTTGTAGAGGTGCCCCCAATCGCCGTTGCGTCCCTGTTTTCGGATGGCGGGCGGTGCCGGTTGGGCGGGATCGCCAGCGAGCCAAGTCTTTACATCGTAGTGGTAAAATTGCTTCGACCACAGGAGCGACGCATAGGCTTGGCGAATGATGTTGCGCTGCTCCGCGTCGAGACCTGCCGCGCATTTCGTCTCGGCGAACTGGCGTGCTTCGTCGATGCGCGTTGCAAAGATGGCCTCAAAATCCGCGAAGTCTTGGGAGGCCATTCCGAGCGTGCTGCCAAGGCGGAGGCGGATTACGACTTCGCCGCCTGCCGGCACGTCGAGGGTGTAGTGGGCGGCGCATTTTGTGCCGGAGAGTGCAGGATTTACCGCGCTTTGCTGGTTGTGGATGACCGCGCGATGAAACGCGTCTTTCACGAACGGCTGAGGATTTTGCGAGCCGTAAAGAGCGTTCACATTCGTCTCGTTTTCGGTGAAGAGAAGCGGCGTTTCCTTCTCCAATACAAGCCGGTAGTCGCCGAGCGAAGTGTGCGATGCCTCGACGGTCTGCGGCCCGAGCGCGCGGAGAAACGGACGCTCGGAATCTTGCTTCCAGCTCCACGTATTTCGGAACCACAGCGTGGGTAGAACATGGATGCGCGCGACTTCCGGCCCGCGATTTGCCACGGTGATGCGGATGAGGATGTCCTCCTCCGCGACCTTTGCGTACTCGGCGAATACATCGAAGTAGCGGTCTCCCTCGAAGGCGTCCGTATCCCCCAACTCAAATTCGCGATCCTGGGAAGTCCGACGACCGTTTTCCTCGCGGAGGTGCGCGTATGGAAACTCGCGCTGGGGATATTTGTAGAGCGCGCGCAAATACGAGGAGGTCGGTGTGGCATCGAGATACCAGTATGCCTCTTTGACGTCTTCGCCGTGGGGGCCCTCGCCGTTTGCGAGGCCGAAGAGGCGCTCCTTGAGGACGGGGTCTCGTTCATTCCAAAGTGCGAGCGCAAAACACAGTCGCGCCTGCCGGTCGCAGATGCCCATAAGTCCATCTTCGCCCCAGCGGTAGGTGCGGAGGTGTGCGTGGTCGTGCGGGAAGTGCTGCCATGCGTTGCCCGACTCCGAGTAGTCCTCACGGACAGTGCCCCACTGCCGCTCGCTGAGGTAAGGCCCCCAGCGTTTCCAGTTGCCCTCGCGTCGAGCGTCGATCGCGAGACGCTGGTGCTCTGCGGTGTGCGCGGCGAGCGGATCGATGTGGTCATCGGACATCATGGGGCGAACTTAGCGGGCCGGGCGGCGGAAAGGGAAGGCTGGAGTCTGGAGGAGCGGCGATCGGGGTGTGACGACTTCGCCGTTGGTCATTTCAAAAGCGCCCCATCCCGGCGGACGGCGGCTACCGCAGGGTTTCCGCCAGTTTCTTCCGGTCCGCTTTGCCGTTCGTATTCATCGGGAAGCTGTCGAGGAAGATGAACTTTCTCGGGACCATGTACGGAGGCACGCGCTCGCCGAGTTTGGTTTTTAGTTTTGCGGCCTGCTCGAAGTCGCTGCCTTGTTTTGCTCCGCGTAGCACGATGAATGCGGACACGCTGTCCACGCGGTCGCCTTTCTTTACCGGCAGCACGACTGCATCGGCGACTTCTTCGAGGTCGCGGAGGTTGGACTCCATGTCGCCGAGTTCGATGCGATGGCCGTGGAGTTTGATTTGATTGTCCATCCGGCCTTCGCAAAAGATCATCCCTTCGCGGTCGCGGCCCCAATCTCCGGTGCGGTAGCAGCGCGTTTCTTCGTGCGGCGCGAATGCTTTCTCCGTGAGGTCGGGGCGGCGGAGGTAGCCGGGACTCACGTTGGGTCCGGCGATCACAATCTCGCCGCGCTCGCCAGCGGGGACAGGTTGTCCATTTTCTCCGCGGATGATGATCTGTGTGCCGGGCATCACGCGGCCAATGGGAAGCGGGTTCCACTGTGCGATGAGTTCGCGTGTTACGGGCACGCTCGTCACGGCGATGGTCGCTTCAGTCGGCCCGTAAGTATTCAGCACTTCCACGCCGGGGAAGCGCTCCAGCATTTGCGCGCCGGTCTCGGGTGCCATGGTCTCGCCGCAGAAAAAGAAGCGTCGCATTGCAGGCAGCATCTCTTGTTTGAACCCTCGCTCGATCATGCACATCTGCGCGAACGACGGCGTGGACATCCACTGCGTCGCGCCGCAATGGCGTAGTGCTTCGAAGAGCTGCCGGAAGTCTGCGGCGGTTTCTTTGGTGAGCGAAAACAGCGTCCCGCCCGTGCTGAGCGCGAGGTAGATGTCGTGAACACTGAGGTCGAAAGTGAACGGTGCGTGGTTCAGGAAAACCTCGTCGCCGAGAACGAACTCGTGCGCGCCGCGCATCCACTCGAGGTAGTGATTGAGGTTGGCGAGTGTGATGACGACGCCCTTCGGCTCGCCCGTGCTGCCGCTCGTGAAAAGCACGTAGAACGGGTCGTCATCCGTCACGCGGCGTACGGCTTCGTAAGGCGCAGGTTCAGCGGAAAGTGCCGCCACACGTTCCGGCGTGAGCAGCACACCGGACTCGGAAACTTCCATCACACGCTCCACGCGTGTCGCCGGAGTGGAGACATC
>JAYTMG010000400.1:0-1307 GCA_043728745.1 Verrucomicrobiaceae bacterium | reverse complement strand
CGAAAATCGCGTGGCTACATTTGCCGGTTTGCGCTTCAGCCCGCCCAATCCGGCGGCGCGCTGAAGAGCCGCGTGAGGCCGTGTTTTTTCAGCGTGGCTTCGAGGTCTTTGGGGATGTTTGTCATCATCGCACGGTGGCGTTCTTTGCCAAATTTCAACCGCCCGATTCGGATCGTTTGCAGCAGCCGCAGTTGACGCGTCACTTCGCGGTGGTCGCCCTCAATGCCCCATTCGCGCCCGAGCCGCGCGCTCATCCAGTAGGCTAAAAAGCAGAGCCGGATGTGGTTCACCACGCGGTCAGGCCGGTGGTGATAGACGGGGCGCACGGCGAGGTAAGTTTTGAGTTCGCGAAACGCATCTTCCACTTCGAGCAAGCTGCGGTAGTGGGCGTGGATTTTTTCTTTTCCATCGCTCGCGACGGGCAGGTTGGTGTGCAGAAGATACCAGCCGTCTTGCGCGGTTTCGGCTTGGATGACGGCGCTTTTTTTCTCCCACCGCAGCGTGCCTTCGTCGTCGATTTTGTAGTCAAAATACTTGTGCGCTTTGAGTTTTTCGAGCCCGCGCCCGGCGGTGGATGCGAGCTTTTGTGCGTTCACTTTTTTGCGTTTTACGGCGGCGAGTTTGGTCAAAAATGCGGCTCCTTTTTCGATGCGCACGGTCCTGCGTTCGCGGTCGCGGGCGGCCCGCCATGCGCCGCCTGCGAGGATGTGGCGCTGGCCTTCGTGCTCGAGTTCGATGAGGCGCGGCTTGTCGCCGAGTTCGAGTTGCGCCATCTCCGTTTCGGTCGCGGGGCTTGATTTTATGAGGCTTTGCAGCGTGGCGGCGCTCAGACGGGTGACGTAGTGGAGCCCGGCTTCACTCATCGCTTTGAGGTTGAGCTCCGCGCTCATCCCACCATCGAAAACGAACGTGGCCTCGGCGATCCCGAAGCGTCGGCGCAAGAGTTTGAGAAGGCCGGTGAGCGTTTTGTTGTCCGCACGATTGCCGCGCAAAACGCTCAGGCTGATGGGCACGCCAGCCTCGTCGGTGACGACGGCGAGATTCACCTGCGGGCGGTCCGCGCGATGGTCGCGACTGTGCCCGTAGCGAGCCAAACCGTTGGGCCCCTTGCCCTCGAAATAAACGCTGGTGATGTCGTACAGAGCGATGCGGACTTTCTGCGGAAAGGTCTTTTTATAAAGCCCGCCGACGAGCGTGGACCAGCGCCCCGTGAGCGCATCCATGTCGTCGTAAAGATCGTCTTCATCGAACGGCTCATCGCCCGCCAAGCCGCACGCCTGCGCGAGGACGGAGCCACGCGCAGCATC
>JAYTMG010000399.1:0-1718 GCA_043728745.1 Verrucomicrobiaceae bacterium | reverse complement strand
CACTTTCTCCGTCAGATCCGCATCGCTGATTGCAGCCTTGAATCGCTCGATACGCCCCGCCTTCCCTTTGTTTGCAGGAAGACTCAGGAGCAATTCCGTGCGCTTTTCCAGCGGGAGAATGTAGAGCACCGCCGCCGTCTTCGAGAGGTTCTCCACGCCGCGTTGTTTCAAGCGCCGGAGGTTCACGCAATCGTCCTGAAAATAGTCCTCCAATTCCGCCGATTTCAGCGACTCCGCCGTATCCCGCGCCTCGCGCAAAACGGTCTGAAGTTCCGCGTCCTTCAGCCCGTCCGCGCGCTGGAGTAAAAGGTCCGATAGCTCGTAATACACCGCACCGACAGTCTTCCGGTAGGACGAGCCTGCATTGGGATTTCCGTAGCGAATCGCCATGTCATTCCGAATCGCCTCCAGCGTGAGCAGCGCGCGGCGATATGCCTGAATCGCACCGTCGCGATCGCCCTGTTTCGCAAGGATTCGACCCGTTTGCGCCTGCCAGCGATGGAGTGAATCCTCCGCCTGCAATCGCTGGGAAATCGCCAATGCCCGCCGGGTCAGCGCCAGCGCCTCGGGCAACTTTCGCTCAAATTCGTAAAGCGCCCCTTGATGCCCCAGCGCCCATGAAAGCGCGCGCTCATCGCCCAGCGACGCCGCCATTTTTGCCGCCTCGACATCCAGCTCCATCGCGCGACGACGTAGTGCGTTTTCATGCGCTGGCGCCTCATAAAAAAGCCGCTCGCACGTATTCGCGAGCCCGAGCAATTGGAAGACACGCTCGTGCCCCGTCGGCAGTTCCCTCGCGGCACGCACTGCATTATCCAGCTCCGTTTTCGCCGCTGCAAAATCCCCTGCCGCCATGCGCGCTTCCGCCAGATTTCTGCGCGCGCGCGCCTCCCATTCTTTCGAGCCCGCCGACACCGCTTCAGCAAATGCGATCGCAGCGCCCGCGTGGTCTTTCTTGCCCGAGAGCACTATCCCGAGATCGTTCTGCAACTGAGCAATCAAGCCCTTTGCACCGAGCCGCCGCGCGACCGTCAGCGCTTCCTTCAGCAATGGCTCGGCTTCCCCGGCTCCACGCGAAAACATAAGCGCCGCCCCACGCGCCGCCCGTCCTTCCGTGATCTGGAGCTCGGACTTTGCCAGCTTCTCTGCCTCTTTGATGACTTCGAGAGTCAGGCGGGTTTGCCCGAGGTTTCGGAGCGCCCGAGCACGCGCAAGCAGCGCATCGACTTTTGCCTCACCTTTCGCAGTCACCGCTATCTTTCCCCACTCCGCCGCAGCAGCCGCAAAGTCCCCTTTCACTCCCGCCGCGCGAGCCGTCTCGATATCCGCCCGCGAAGGCAGCGCCATCGCGAAGAAGGCCCCGAGCCCGCACAACGCACTGAGAGAAAATAGCCGCATCATCGCTGCGCTTCTCACACCGCGCAGGCCATGCGTCAACTCCGAAAGCCGCGCCTGTCGTGTATCAACGAAAAGCGGCGGGGTTTTGAATCGAGGAATGGCAAAACTGAGCGTTCATCGAGCATTTCATCTATTCTATCGCCCACCTTTGTCCCGCTAGCTTCTCTCAACCTACAGGGTCAATCCGCAAATCCCGCAGCGTCCGAAGCTCACCGGCATCGACGTGGCGCATTTTGCGCGCTCCAGTCTCTCGCTTCGGCCCGAATCGATGTTTGCAGCTCCGGCTGCTACGCGTGACGTTTACGGAAGAACTTCACGCT
>JAYTMG010000398.1:0-7492 GCA_043728745.1 Verrucomicrobiaceae bacterium | reverse complement strand
GACTCGGGCTTCTTTGTAGTTTAGGTAGAGGGCGGGTTGGGTTTCGCGGAATTGGCGCATGAGTTTGTCCATGATGAGGTCGAGGCGCAGGTCGGCGGAATCGAACTGGGCTTCGATGAGCTGGATGTAGGCGCTTTCTTGCTGGGCGCGTTCGTCGGGGAGGTTGATGAGGCCGTGGAATGTCGTGTAGCGCTGGCCGAGGAGCGTGGCTTTGGCGGGGCTGAGGCCGTAGGGGAGGAGCGCGGCGGGCTGGCCGGGTTCCGCGATTTTGCCGATGAGGAATGATTAAAGGTCGTTTTAGTTCAAGGAGATTAGCGTGATTCGCAGGTTCGTGATTTACCTCAGCCCTGCAACCGTGGCTTCATTCCCGGAGTTTGCTTTTCCATCATGAAGTTTATTTTTTCCACCTGCACCGTTGTGGCGTCGCTTTTGTCGGGAGCTTTTGCTCAGGAGAAAAAGGAGGCGATTTCGCCCAATGGTCTTGTCTTTCAGAAATGGTCGGGTGCGATCAATGTGCCGGACCCGGTGGCTTGCGCGGTGGACCCGCAGGGCCGCGTGTATGTGAGCGCGACGACGCGGCGGAAGGTGGGCGATTTGGACATCCGCGAGCATACGGTGTGGGTGCCGGATGATGTTTCGCTCACGAGCGTGGAGGAGAAGAAAGCGTTTTATCACTCGACGCTCGCGCCGGGAAAAATGCGCTCGCCGCGCGGTGGGCTGACGGACCGGAATCGCGATGGGTCGATTGATTGGAAGGATCTCACGGAGACGACGGAACGCATCTATCAATTGCGCGATACGGATGGCGACGGGACGGCGGATAAGATGACGGTTTTTGCGGAGGGATTTAATACCGAGGTGACCGGGATTGCTGCGGGCGTGCTGTTTCACGACGGATGGGTGTATGCTACGATCACTCCGGATTTGTGGCGGCTGAAGGATACGGATGATGACGGTGTGGCGGATGTTCGCGAGGTTGTCGTGCATGGCTTTGGCGTTCATATCGGCTACGCCGGGCACGATATGCACGGCCTGTCAGTGGGGCCGGATGGGCGTATTTACTGGAGCATCGGGGATAAGGGCGTGAGTGCGGTGTCGCGTGAGGGGCAGCGCTATGATCATCCGAACGAAGGTTGCGTGATGCGCGTGGAGGCGGATGGCTCGGGCTTCGAGGTTTTTGCGCACGGACTGCGAAATCCGCAGGAGCCGGTGTTTGATGAACTGGGGGATCTTTTTGCGGTGGATAATGATGCGGATTTCAAAGGGGAGATGGAGCGATTTGTGTTTGTCCCGGAGGCGAGCGATTCGGGCTGGCGCTGCAATTATCAATACATGGGAGCAAAGACGCCGTGGATGCGGGAGCGTTTGTCTGAGCCGCGCTGGGAGGGACAAGCGGCGTATCTTTTCCCGCCGCTCGCGCCCTCGACGAATGGGCCTGCGGGGTTTAAGCGCGACCCCGGCACTGCGCTGAGCGACGGGCTGCGGGGGATGTTTTTCCTGAACGAATTTCCATCGGGTCACATGCGGGGATTTCGTGTGGAGCAGGACGGCGCGACGTTTAAGCGCGGGGCGGGGGAGCTGCTGCATCAAGGCGTGATGGGCATCGGGCTGAGCTGGCATCCAGATGGCTCGCTGTTTTTTGCCGACTGGATCGGCGGCTATTCGCTAGACTCGAAGGGCGCAGTGTGGCGCGTCGATGTGCCCGGCGGCGCGGACCTGCCAAAGCGAAAGGAGACGCGCGAACTGTTGGCGGCGGGCTTTTCTGCACGGGCCGTTGCCGATCTGGCGGCGCTACTCGGACACGCCGACCAGCGCGTGCGGCAGGGCGCGCAACTTGAGTTGGCCGCGCGTGGTGAAAGCGCTCCGCTGCTCGCCGCCGCGCGCAATGCGGCAGGTCCGCTGCTGAGCCGAATCCACGGCATCTGGGGTTGCGGGCAGCTTTTGCGGAAGCAGAAGCTCGGGGTCTCGGAGGTCGCGCCATTGCTCGGCGATGCGCAGGCGGAAATCCGCGCGCAGGCCGCACGGGTGCTGGGCGAGGCGAAGATGACGGTGGAGGAAGCGCGCAAGTTAATCCCGCTGCTCGCAGACGCTGGGCCGCGCGTGCGTTTTCAGGCGGCCATCGCGCTGGGAAGATTGCGCGAGGCGAGCGCGTTCGAGCCGCTGCTGAAGCTCGCGGAACGCGATGGCGAGGACCCCGTGATGCGTCACGCAGCAGTGACCGGACTGACCGGCTGCGCCACCAGCGTGCAACTCTCTCAGCAGGTGAAGGCGCCGTCGATAGCAGTGCGGCTCGCTTGTGTGGTAGCGCTTCGGCGACAGGCGGCACCGGATGTCGCGGCATATTTGGAGGATGAAAAAGTGAGCGTAGTCAGCGAGGCTGCGCGTGCCATTTACGACAATATGGGAATCCCCGCCGCACTGCCCGCGCTCGCAGCCGTGGCTGCTGCACCCGCACTCGATGAGCCCGCGATGCTCCGGGCGGTAAATGCCGCTTTGCGCGTCGGCACTCCGCAAGCCGCCGAGCGTCTCATTGCGCTCGCGCTCGATGCTTCCGCACAGCCCGCAGCGCGCGCAGAGGCGCTCGCCGTTTTGCTCGCATGGAAAACTCCACCGCGCCTCGACCGCGTGGATGGTTACGGTCGCAAATTTGCACCCGCGCCCATCGACACCTTGCTCACATCGAAGCTCGATGGATTGCTGGCGCTCAACGACGCGGGACTCAAAACCACCGTCGTTCAAATAGTTGTCGCTCATTCGCTCAAAGCCAAGCCCGAGCAAATCGCGGGAATCGTTGCGGACACAGCCGCCGATGGTGCTTTGCGCGGGGAAGCTCTGCGGCTGATGAGCACCGGCAATCGCGCGAATGCTGCGTGGAAGGCCGCACTCGACACCGCCCTCGCCGACACAAGCCCCGAACCGCTTCGCGATGCTGCACGCGAACTCCTCCTCCCCGACCAGCCCGAGCGGCTCGTCGCTGTCGCCGAGCGGGTCTTGAAAAATGGACGTCCCGCTGAGCGCCAGAAGGTGATTGCCCTTCTCGCCCGCGCCGCCCACGCCGGGGCCGACGCCATTCTCAGCCGCCTCGGTAAATCGCTCGCCGCAGGCGAAACGACGCCTGCGCTCCAGTTCGACGTGCTTGAAGCCTTGCAAGCGCGCTCCGCCGCAAACCCTGCGCTGGCCAAGCTCGCTGAGCAATACACGACTGCTCCGCAAGGTGCGACGCACCGCGAACTCCTCGAAGGCGGCAGTGCAATCGCTGGACGCGACATCGTGCAAAATAACCTCGGCGCGAACTGCCTCGCCTGCCACGCAATCACCAAAGACGGCAGCACGGTCGGCCCCAATCTCGAGAACATCGGCACGGAGCGCGACCGCGCGTATTTGCTGGAGTCGCTGCTCCGCCCATCCGCTACCATCGCCCCCGGTTACGGCATCGCGACGTATTCGCTCCGCGACAAAACAGACATCGCCGGGACGCCCATCAAAGAAACGCCAGAAGCGATCGCCGTCCGTCTCCCCGATGGCAAAGAGCGTGTCATTTCGCGCAGCGAGATCGCGAGCCAAACCCCGCCCGTTTCCGTCATGCCGCCGATGCTCGGCATCCTGAAACCCCGCGAGGTTCGCGACGTCGTCGCCTTCCTGATAATGCTCACGCCGCTGGCGAAGAAGAAGGACCAGCCTTAGCGCTGGATATCCTGCAAGTCGCAGAGTCATTCCTTCGTGAGAAGGTGACATCAGCGACAATCTTGTGGAGCAGAACACGCCCGACTATCCCGACTTCGAAGTGCGGCGCGAAAGGGCGCATCTTTATTTCATCGCCCCGCACCGCGATCCCTCGGGGAAAGCGCCCGCGCGCGGTTAGCGGGCAACAAAGAGACGTTTTTTTCCCGCCGTCCGCGAGCTGCGGAACTCGGGTTTGGATAACAATCTCCGGGGCCAATCTCCACTATTCTTCGATGCGATAGAGCGCCGTCTTGGTGCGGATGATGAGCGCTTTTCCGACTACGGCGGGTGACGCCATGCAGCCGTCGGTGAGGCGGTTTGAGGCGAGCTGTTTGTATGCGTCGCCGTGAGCGAAGACGTCGGTGCGGCCCCATGCGTCGAAGCAGTAAACGCGGTCGCCCGCGACGAGCGGCGTCGCGGCGAAGTCTCCGCCGACGCGGTTTTGCCAGATGACTTCGCCGTTGGTCGCATTGATGCACGAGCCGATTCCGCCGCTGGTGAGCGTGTAAATGCGGTCGCCGACAACCACCGGCGTCGCTTCTGTGGGAGCGCCTTTGATTTGCTTCCACAGGACGTGGGACTCCGTGGCGTCGCCGCTTGCGCCGCCGAGGCGGATGGCCCACAGCTCGGCTTTGTTGAAGCCTGTCGTGATGTAGAGCGCCTTGCCGTCGGTCTGCGGGATCGGGACATTGGAGAAGCCGGGATAATTCACGAACCACAGCTCTTTGCCGGTCGCCGGGTCCATCGCGTAAAGACGTTGCGCGGCGTTGGTGACGCTCTGCTGCTTGCCATCGACGGTCAGAAAAACGGGCGTGCCGTACGCCTTGTGCATGTCGGTCGGCTTTTGCGCGAGCTGGGCTTTGCCGCTGCGCTCGGTCTTCCAAACGAGCTTGCCGTCCGTTTTGCTCAGCGCTGCTTCAAATTGGAAATCGATGCCGTCGCACGGGATGATTACCAAATCCGCAGTACACGAAACGCTCCCGCCGGGGCCGTTCTGCACGTCCCACTTCAACTCCCGATTCTCCCACAATTTCGCGCCGTCCTTGATCGAGAGGCAGGCAGTTCCCGACGGGCCGAAGGTGACGTAGAGCCGGTCGCCTTCGAGCCACGGTGTGGGCGAGGCGTGGCTGTTACGCTTGTGCTTCACAGGCGGCGCAGCGTTTTTGAAAACCTCGACATCCCAGATGATTTTGCCCGTGGCGACATCAAGGCTCAGCGCGCGAAGCGAGATGCCGTCTTCGAGCGCCGTCGTGCAATAGACGCGCCCGCCACCGACGACCGGTGAAGACCAGCCCTCGCCCGGCAGCGGCGTTTTCCATTTCACGTTTTTCTTTTCGCTCCACTCCAGCGGCAATCCTTTGGCGGCGGTATGCGCATTTCCCTCCGGGCCAAGGAAGCGTGGCCAATCGTCTGCGGAGCGAGCGGCGGTGAGTGCGAGGGCGAGAAAGAAGATGAGACGAAGCATAGTGAGGCACTCACTCAACCCCACACCGGGCGGGCTAAAAGGGAAAATAACTCTGCGAAAGTTCCTCGGGCATGGTGCCGCCGAGTTCTTGGATGGTTTGGCGGACTTTGGCTCCGACTTCGCGGTGGGCGTGGTTGGCCTTGTCTTTGCCGGTGATCTTTTCGCGGCGCAGTTCGTCCTCGGCTTGCGTGGCGCGGAAGAGATTGGCGGCCAGCTCGGTGCTGCCCATGTGGTCGAGGATTTGCTCGCCCTTTTTCAGTCCCTTCCGGGCGTGGATGTCCTGCGCACCGAGCCCGCCGTAGAGGCCCATGTAACCGTGGTTTTAGAAGATGGCGTAGTCTCGGGATTCGATGATGCCAGCACCCTTTGCGGCATCGGCGAGTTGAGTGTTGTGGGAGCGAAGGTCTGAGCGGATGGCGAGTTTGCGCTGCGCTTCCACTTCTTCGTCGTTCAACTCCTGCCGCCGTGTCTGGATGGCGAAATACGTCTGGCCTTGCGCCACGATTTCCTTGGCCGGATCGGCGTTTTGGATGACGAGGTAGCAGGCGTAACGCGACATCATCACGGTCTGCACCGCACGCTGCCCGCCTTTCCCGATTTCGATCATTTGGTCGGTTCCGACGAAATGGTCGTCCACCCGCTGTCCGCTGTTGAAACAAGCGGTGCGGGCCTTCTCGATGACGGCTTGGAAATGGCGGTAGTTCACGTAGCCGAGCACGCGGGCGAAATCGCGGCTGGACCAGAACTGATTGCCCGCCGGATTGGTGCGGCGGATTTCTTCAAAGGGTGTGATTTCTTGGCGCATGGTTTCAGGTTTCAGGACATAGGTAACACAAGTGGTTCAGGACATGGGTAACACAATGGTCCCAAAAAACCTTCCGAAATGGGAGGATGGAGGGATGCCGTGGGAAACCAAAAACCAAATGAACCAAAGAAGCGAATTCGTATTAAAAGCGATGAAAACAGACAACTTCCGGGAGCTATGCCGGGAGTATAAAATCAGCCCGAAAGTGGGGTATAAATGGAAGGCGAGATTTGAGCAGGAAGGGCTCGCCGGGATGGGGAAAAAAAGCCGTCGACCGAAGAGCGCACCTGGCGGATTGAGCGAGGAGGAAGTGTGCCGGATCGTGCTACTCAAAGAGCGACACCGGCATTGGGGAGCGCGCAAGCTGGTGGTGCTCTACGAACGACAATGGGGACAAGGGCCGAGCGAAAGCAGCATCAAACGAGTGCTCAAAAAAGCGGGGCTCGTGGAGGAGAAAAAGCGACGCCCCGCGAAAGAAAGCGGACGCATTTGCAGCGGGCGAAAAGCAAGTGCTCCCAACGACGTGTGGACGGTCGATTTCAAAGGCTGGTGGCACGACGCGGATGGTCGATGCGAGCCGCTGACGGTGCGGGACGAATACAGCCGGATGGTGCTGGAAAACCGCGCCCTGGCGAACGCCAAAACAGAGACCGTGCGAGCGGTGTTTGAGGGGCTCTTTGAAAAGTATGGACTGCCCGGCGCGATCCGAAGCGACAACGGAGCGCCATTCGCCTCCGTGCGAGGAATCATGGGCCTCTCGCGGCTATCGGCATGGTGGATTGCGCTCGGGATTGAGCTCGAACGAAGCCGCCCCGCCTGCCCGCAAGACAACGGAGCGCACGAGCGAATGCACAAGGACGTAGCGCGAGAAATCGAAGGCACCCAATACGAAGGGCGGCAAGCCGCGCTCGACGAGTGGACGCGTGAATTTAACCAAGTGCGCCCGCACGAAGCGCTCGGCATGCAAACGCCCGCCGAAGTGTATAAAAAGAGCGAGCGAAAATGGAAAGGAACGCCCGACGAATTGGAGTATAAAGGGATGACAAAAAGACGAATCCACCGGCGGGGAAGCATCCACTACGGGAGCAAACAATACTTCATCAGCAGCGCGCTGGCCGGATGGGACATTGGACTCAAAGCGAGCGCGGCTGGCAAAATAGACGTGTATTTTGGGCGACTCCTGCTGGGGCAAATCGAAGAACAAAGCGGGAGCTTTGCGGCGACAAAACCGGCCCCAAAAGCCAACGAGCCCGAAGCGGAAAAGCCACCCACCCGCGCGACCGAATTTGGTGCGTGCTCCACTCCGGGGGCGGGCGCTCCGGCTGACGCCTGCGCGCCCGCCCCCTCCGTTACGCCCGCACCAAATTCGGGAGCCACCCCCAGCTCCGAAAACACCCCCATTGACACACCAAAACCAACCATGAAACTGTAACCAAAGTCCACGGCAGGTGTTACCCATGTCCTGAACCACATGTGTTACCCATGTCCTGACCCACGCC
>JAYTMG010000397.1:0-3956 GCA_043728745.1 Verrucomicrobiaceae bacterium | reverse complement strand
TCCAAATGCCGCCTTCGATTGCAGCGCAGTTTCGCCGCCGCCGAGTGCGCTGCTCAGCGCTTCTGCGGCTTTATCCAAGTCGCCCGCTTTGTAGGCACTGATTCCGAGATTGTAGTCGATCTCCGGCGCGTTTCGTTTCGCCCGCTGCTCCTCGAAAACCTTCGTCGCGCCAGCGTAGTCGGATTTCGCGAAGAGGCTTTGCCCCTCGTTCGCAGCGTTTGCCGATGGCACAAAAAGAAGCGCCAATAGAACCGCCATCCGCTTCCGTTCACCCACCAACATCGCGAAAATCCAGCACGCCACCGCCGCAGCGAGCGGCCACTGATACCGCTCGGTCGGTCGCTTTGAAAAATGCGATTCGTTGATGGTTGCCTCTTTCATTTTCCCGAGGCCCTCCATTGCGATCTGCCGCATCTCGGCCGGGCCATTCTGGAGGTGAACATAGAAGCCTCCCCCGGCTTCCGCAACCTCCCGCAATCGTTTCTCGTCCAGTTTTGATTTCACGTATTCACCTTTCTCATCTTTGACAAATTGGGTTCCTCCCCGTTCACCCGGCATGGGAATGAGCGCGCCGTCCACTGACCCGAGACCCACGGTGAAAATCCGGAACTTGTCTTTATGCTCCCGCGCCGACTTCACCGCATCCTCCTCCAACTCCTCACCATCCGTAAAAATAATCAGCGCCCGTTGGTCGCTCTCGCCTTTGCCGAACGCATCATTCGCCGCCGTAATCGCCTCCGTGAGATTCGTGCCGCCGCGCGGAATGATGTCGGTATCCAGCTCCGCCAGCGTGTCCCTCGTCGCCGCGAAATCCGACGTCAGCGGAGCCTGCAAAAACGACGAGCCCGCAAACGCGATCACACCAACACGGTCGCCCTTCAAATGCGTGAGCAAGTCCTCCGCGGCAAGCTTCGCGCGCTTCAACCGACTCGGCTGAAGATCCGCTGCAAGCATTGAGCGGGACGTATCCACGGCGATCAAAACATCACGCCCCATCTCCCTGCGTTCGTCCCACGAGAACCCCCACTGCGGACGCGCCATCGACAAGATCGCCAACGCCAGACCGAGCATCGTCAGCGCGAAAATGACACGCCGCCGCCCGACGCTCACGCTCCCTGCGAGACGCGATTGAAGCCGCGCCGCAATGAGACGATTCAGCGCGAGGCGACGACTCCGCTCACCATACAAATACAGCGCGATGAGAAACGGAAAAATCGCCAGTGCCCATAGCCAAATCGGAGCCGCAAAAGTGATCATGGAATCGTCCTCCAAATCGTCTGGCTCAGCAGCCAATACAATAGCGCAAGCGCAACGCCGACCCCGAGAAACGACTGATAGAAATCGCGCCAATCGACCTTCTTATTCAACTTCACTTCAGTCTTCTCCAGCTTGTCGATCTGCGAGAAAATTTCGTTCAGCGAAGCCGTATCCGTCGCCCGGAAAAACTGCCCGCCGCCAATCTCCGCGATCTTTCGCAGCGCGCCTTCATCCACCGACACCTGCACTTGCCGATACATCTTCCTCCCAAACATATCTTGCACGGGAAACGGAGCCGTCCCCGTCGTTCCCGCAGCGATCGTGTAAATCTTTATACCCACTGCTTTTGCCGCCTCCGCAGCAGTGTTCGGCGGAACCGTCTTTATCGTCTCGTCGCCATCCGTCAGCAGCACGAGGATTTTGCTCTTCGACGGCTTGTCCTTCAGCCGGTTCGCCGCGCTCGAAAGCGCAGCGCCGACCGACGTTCCATCCTCCACCAGTCCGGTTTTCAGACGATCGAGATTCTTCTCCAGCCACGCGTGATCCAGCGTCAGCGGGCTCACCAAATACGGACGTCCGGCAAATGCCACGATGCCGATCCGATCATTCGGCCGCGCGGAAATAAAGCGCCGCGTCACGTCTTTCACCGCATCCAGCCGGTTCGCACGTTGACCGCCGAGCGTGAAGTCCTCCGCCAGCATCGAGCCCGAGACATCCAGCGCCAGGACAATATCCACGCCCGACGATTCGATGGTTTCATTCGAGCTCCCGAGCTGCGGGCGCGCCAGCGCGACGAAGCACATCGCAAGCGCCGTCATCATCAGCCCGCTCCCAAATCCCCGCCAACCCGCAGGCTTCACCTTGCCAACGCCGCGCAGTGCCGAGAGCGACGAAAAGCGAATCGCCGCCGCCGGACCACGCCCGCCGAGCAGCCACGACAACACAAAGAGCAACGGAACCCCAAGCAACCACCACGGCGCAGCAAAATTGATCACATCGCCAAATCTCATTGCCCGGCCCCCTCCACAAACGCCGACGCCTCGCGAATCAGCTCCATATTTTCATCCGCCCCGGCCTCGACGCGCGCGAATTTCAGCAAATCGCACCGTTCTAAAAACTTCGCCAGCAACGCGCGATCTTCCGCCGAAAAGCGCGGCGACGACGAAATGGTCGCCAAAAACTCCGGCGAAGTCTGCTGCGTCGCAAACAGCCGGTAGTGCCCATTAATAAAGGTTCTCAACACATCCGAAACCTCCACGCTGAATCCATACGGTTCCGCCTCCAGCATCTTCCCGCGAAGCGTATTTAGCGCCCGCATCGCAATCTCCCGGGGAGTCGGCGGCACCTTCTTTGGGCGACTTTTGATAAAGCGAACAATCGCCCAAACCATCAGCGCCGTGAGTAGCAACACCCCCGCACCAATCGCCCACCAAACCCACTCCGGCCACGGCACCTCGAGCAGCCGCGAGTTATCGCGCAATTCGGCAAGCGGGTCCGGACCCTCCGGGGCTTTTACCGCATTCGGGTCTGCCTGAATTGCGGCGATTGCCTCGCCGGAGAAAAGTACTGAAATCAATGAAGTGAGCCTTTTCATCCGTGCATGAGTCTGCTCGTCCGCTGCTTGAAAAATCGCCGCAGCGCAGGGACATAATCCTGATCCGTCCGCAACGTGATTGATTCCACGCCATAACGCCGAAAGTAAGTCGGCCATTCATCCAGCGGCCCGCCGATATTCTCCGCAAACCGCAGCCGCGTTTTGCGATCGCTCGTGTTGATCACCATCCGCTCGCCCGTCTCGGCGTCTTCCAACACCACCCGTCCAATATCGGGCATTTCCAACTCGCCCGGATCGACCACGGGAATCGCCACAAGATCGTGCCGCCGGGCCGCCACATTCAGCGGCTTCGAAAAGTCCGTCGCTTGAAAATCACTCACCAAAAACACCACCGCGCGGCGCGAAAGCACACGATTCATCGCCTCCAGCGCACAAGCCACATTCGTCCCCTTTCCCTTCGGCTCAAAAAACAAAATCTCCCGAATAATCCGCAACGCATGACCGCGCCCTTTCGCCGGAGGAATGATCAATTCCACATGATCGGAAAACAAGATGCAGCCGACTTTGTCGTTGTTCCGAATCGCGCTGAACGCAAACAAACAAGCCACTTCCGCAGCCAGCTCGCGCTTGCTGAGATTCACCGTCCCAAACTCTCCCGACGCCGAAACGTCCACCACGAGCATCACCGTCAGCTCCCGCTCTTCGGTGAATTTTTTAATGTAAGCATCCCCCGTCCGGGCCGTGACATTCCAATCAATCGCCCGGACCTCATCCCCCGGCTGATACTCCCGCACCTCCTCAAAATTCATCCCGCGCCCCTTGAAGACAGACCGATACTGACCCGAAAAGGCAGTGTCGATCATCCCACGAGTTTTCAGCTCGAGTTGACGGATCTTTTTGAGGATTTCGCGAGCGGCTTCCATCAGGAGTTTTGTGACTGGTGACTTGTGAGCAGTGACTTGTGGGATTCACGCATCACCGGATTTCTGGATTCGATGATCATGGTTCCGCTCGTGAGTCTTTTGTGATGTTTCTGTAGTCGGTCGATGGGACGAATTTGCAGAAGTCATCTGCTCTATCCATCATTCGGCTCAGTTTACCGCCAATGTGTTGATATCGGACATCGAGTTCGGAAAACTCCTCC
>JAYTMG010000396.1:0-13986 GCA_043728745.1 Verrucomicrobiaceae bacterium | reverse complement strand
GTCGTCGATTACAGCGTGCCCGCCACGCCGGTAGTGAGCGAGCCCGTCAGCGTTCCCGGCCAGCTTCGTGGAGTAGCCAGCAAAGGCGAACTCCTCTACTTGCTCGGCCCCGGCTACGACGCCACCGGTCGCGCCGATAGCAGCAAGCAATTCATCCATGCCGCCGCATTCGACGGCCTCGCGCACCTTGTGGACAGCATTGAACTCGGCGACCGATGGTACGGCGGCAGTTTCGAAATTGGGAACGGCAACGTCTTCGTGAGCCGCAATGACTACGATTCCGACACGCAGAAAACCACGCCCGCATTCGAGGCGTGGACCCTCAGTGACGAAGGAAAATTCATCCTCCGCGACACGCTTCCCCGGCCCTACTACTACGACTGGAGTATCATTGGCGACTTGGCGATTATGCCCAGCGGCGGAGGCACTTTCTCAGTCGTGAACGTCGCAAATCCATCGGATCTGCAACTCGTCGGTTACTACGGCACTGCCACTCCGTATTTCTGGTATTCGAACCTTGGCAACTGCTCAAAAATCGTGGGCGACCTGTCGCTCGGCTTTTGGATTCCCGAGGGCGACTACGGCGTGAAGACTGTTCCACCTCCGCCGCAGAAATAGTCGCGTTGTTTACGCGAACAGTTCCGCGACCGCTTTCTCGCGATGGTTGAAGATTTTCATCAATTGCGGTTCGACGAGAAATGGCCGCACGATTTCACCGAGGATGCCAAACGGAATGACGTAAGTGACGATGTCGATGAGCTCCACGCGCCCATCGCCGAGGTCCTTGAAATGGTGCTCGTGATGCCAGATTTTGTAAGGGCCGACCCGCTGCTCATCAACAAAAAAACTTCCATCTTCCACATGCGTGATTTCCGTCAGCCACCGCGCCGGAATCCCAAACAGCGGACGCACCCGATATTCGATCATCAGCCCAGGATATACCCGTGCAGGCAGGTCGGTGAAGACCACGAAATCCAGCTCCTTGGGCGTGATCTTCGCCAAGTTGTTGGGGTTCGAAAAGAAGTCCCACGCTGCGGCCACCGTGGATTTGATGACCTGCGTTTTCCTCAGAACGTGAATTCCCATAGCTACTTCGCCGACTCGGTTTCGAGGGGCTTTTCGATGCAGAACATTACTTCGTTGCGCCGCATGAAAGTCGGCGTCCACGGCGGATCGTAGTAAGCGAAAACAGGCTGCCCTTTCGCCTCTACCTTCTGCTCGTTCATCCAAGTCTGGAGAGCCGCAACCGCCTTCACCTCAGTCTCCGAACTCCGCTTGCCGGAAAATCGCAGTGTCACAAATCGAGCCGCCTGGATTTTCGAGACCGTCACCAATTCACCCGTCGGCTTCGGCACGCCCTTTTCCACCGTCTCTTTCGGCACGATGAAACTCATTGTCTTCTTCTCCTTCTCTGAGCGAATCAAGACCGGCGAAGTCATCGCGATCTTCTGTTTTTCCTCATTCGCACCCGTGATGAATCGAAAGAGCGTCATGAAACTATTGTCCATGTTCTCCTTCATCGGCGCAGTAGCGACCATGAGTTCGGGGTAATCGCGAATCTCAATCTTCCCATCCTTTTTTACCACAGCATATTCCGGTGTCTCCGTGGCAGCGCGCGAGGTGCTGACGAGCCAAAATGCGCCCAGCAGCACCGGGACGAGGAGGATGAGACTAAATGAGCGTTTTCCGATTTTCATGTGGTGAATATTTACCCTGACAAATCGCTCCGCCCGCTCGTTCAGACGCATCTGAATTGCCGCGACAAGCGCTATTCGTCTAATTCATTACTTTCCACGGGAATAAACAAGACTACCGTCCACTCAAACGACCATGAAACGAAGCATCTACCTCGCCGCCATTGCCAGCGCACTCGTTGCGTTCGGCTCGAACGCAGAAGAACCAAAAAAAGTGAAACCTGAAACCTCAAAAGACCTCTCCAAGCTCAGCAAGGAAGAACTCGCCAAGCACCTCGACCCCGAAGCCTACAACGTGTGCATCATGGGCGGCACCGAGCGCCCATTTGCGAACAAATATTGGAACAATCACGAGCAAGGGCTCTACCTCGACGTCATCAGCAAAAAGCCGCTCTTCGCCAGCTCGACGAAATTCGAATCCGGCAGCGGATGGCCGAGCTTTTTTAACCCGGTGGACAAAGAGGAAATCATCGAGAAAAAGGACACGAAACTCGGCATGATCCGCGTCGAAGTCGTCGCCAAAACGAGCGGCGCTCACCTCGGGCATTTGTTCGACGACGGCTTCGATGTGAACACGAAGAAAGCGACACCGAACGGCAAGCGCTACTGCATCAACAGCGCAGCACTCAAGTTCGTTCCGCTCTCGCAATTAAAACAGGAAGGCCTCGAAAAATACGCCAATCTTTTCGGACCGGTGCCGCCGCCCGCTGCGAAGTAATCACGCAGGTTGCAAACGACAGATCCGCGTCATCCGCGAAGCACGGCATTGCGTGAATTCTTGCGGCCATGACAGCTCCACGGGAAAAAGCGGATTTCAAAAAAAAGCTCGGCGAAGTGCCGCACAAGCCGGGCGTGTACCTGCACCGCGACCGCTTTGACCGCGTCATCTACGTCGGCAAAGCGCGCGATCTCCGGAAGCGGCTGGCGCACTATTTCACGCCGAGCCGCCAAATGCGCGCGGACCGGAAGACGGTCGCGCTCATCGACGCGATCTATGATTTCGACTGGCACGTCGCCGGCAGCGAGCCAGAAGCGCTCCTGCTGGAAGGCAAGCTCATCAAAGAATACCGCCCGCGCTACAACGTCAGCTTTCGCGACGACAAACGCTTCCTGCTCGTGAAAGTGGACGACCGCGAGCCGTGGCCCCGCTTCCGCCTCACGCGGATGAAAGGGACCGACGATGGATGCCGCTACTTCGGCCCCTTCGCGCACTCCGGCGCGCTCCGGCAGACGATGAATTTCATGCGGAAAAAGTTCGGCGTCCTCACGTTTGGCCGCGGCTCGCCGACGGAGCGGGAACTCCGCAGCAGCACGTATCAAGTCCCCATGAAACTCGCCGACATCACCGCCGAACAGTATTGCGAGCGAGTGCAATTCGCGTGCGATTTCATGGAAGGAAAATCCAAAGAACTCCTCGACGAACTGGAGCTCGAAATGCGCGCCGCCGCGACAAAACTCGACTTCGAGAAAGCCGCCGAGCTGCGCAACATGCTCGACGATTTGCGCCAGACGACGAAGCCGATGACGCGCTACACGACGACGATGCGCCACCGACTGAAGCTGCCAAGCACCATCGCTCCCGCCGCAGATCTCGCCGAACTCGGCGAGGCGCTCTCGCTTCCACGGCCCCCGCGCCGAATGGAGTGCTTCGACATTTCAAACATCAGCAACACGCACGTCGTCGCGAGCATGGTGTGCTTCATCGACGGCCGGGCAGCCACGCATCTTTACCGCCGTTACCGCATAAAGACGCTCGGAGGTCGTCAGGACGATTTCGCCGCGATGGCCGAAGTCGTTCGGCGACGATACTCGCGCGTGCTCCGCGATGTGGCCGCGCAGGTCGCACGAGCAGCCGGGCCAGTGCGGGACGATGGCACGCACATCGAATACGAGCCGGACATTTCGCAAGAGCGACTGCGGGATGCCGTCCGGCGCGTGGAAAATCTGGACGAAGATCCGACCATGCCGCGCCTGCCAGATTTGATCATCGTCGATGGCGGAAAAGGGCAGCTCTCATCTGCGTGCGCAGAACTCCAAACGCTCGGGCTTTTTGACGACGTCCCCATCGTGGGCCTGGCAAAAGAACGCGAGGAAATTTACCGGCCAGGCCGACCTGATCCAATCGTCCTGCCACACGAAACCGGCGCATTGAAACTCATGCAGCGAATCCGCGACGAAGCGCATCGCTGGGCGAACGGCTACCACCAATTACTCATGACCCGCCGTGTCTCCGCGAGCGTTCTCGACGAATGCCCCGGAGTCAGCGAATCAAGGAAGCAAGCGCTCATCAAGCGATTCGGCAGCGTCACGCGCCTACGCCGCGCCACCGTGGCAGAAATCGCCAGCGTCCCCGGCATCAGCCCGCGGATTGCCGAGGGAATCAGCCACTTTCTGCGAACACGATAACCTCACGGCACCGCGATATGCAGCAGGTGCTCGGAGCCTGTTGCATCCGTGACGTGGACGATGATGCTTCCGGAGTTGTTAAAACTCCGCGTCTGCGTGGGGCTGCTAGGTACGCTGGTCAGGACGCGAAACTTCTGCACCTTCGAGCCGCCAATCGCATCGCCCTCGCGGAGCAAGAGCCGCAGCGCGCCAAAAGAATCCGTCGCCCAAAGCCCCGTGTCGCTCGATTTCCCCACGCCGGACATCGTCGCCACGAACAGCGGCCCGCGCCCTTCCGGCAAAGCGAGCGAGGTGAATTTTTTCCACTTTGCATCCGCCGGAGCGCCGGCTGGATGCGCGCCCTCGAGAGCGACAGCGCGCAGGCCGTCCGTATCATCGGAGCGCCAAATGCCGTCGTCGTTGGCAGCAGTAATGTCTGGAGTTCTTTTCAGCTTTGCAAAGAACGCAACGCCGCGATTTCCCGCGCTCACCGGGTCACCAAGTTCGGAAAACGTCTCTCCCGTCGTCACGATCTGCGCGAGGGTGAAACTATCATCCTCCGCGAAAATCGCTCTTTCTCCAGACGGGAATAGTGTGGCGCGAAACGCCAGCGCGCCCGCCGCATTTTGCGTCGGGACTCCGAAGCCCTTTCCTTCTCCATCACCGGCGTTGTAGGGGTAATGCGGCTCGCGCGCCGAATCCACATAGCCGACTGCGGCCAGGCCCGGATAGCCTGGCGCAAGCGAGCCAGCCGCCAGTGCCACGCGGTCACCCACCACGCCGCGCCCCTGCCCCGGCGAGCCGGGCCGCTCGACAAGCGCGTGAAACTTCCTCAACTCCTCGCTGGTGATTAGTTTTTGCTGAGTCACTCCGCTGGAGCGGTCGTAAAGCCAGAGCCCATGCTCGCGATACCTCGTCGTCGCAGTGAATGCCAGAGTATCATCGCTCAACGCGAGCGAGGTAAATCTCGTCCAATCCCCCGTCTCTGCAATGACCGCCCCATACAGACAGATCACTTGCTTACCTCCAACTTTCGCCAGAAAAGCCACCGCCCCATCCGGAGCCAACAGCGGCTCACCGAGGGAGGAAAATCGCGCGCCTTTCTCCTCATCCACATACAACGTGCGTCCGAGCGGCGTGTGGACGAATGAAAAAATCGCCTCCTTTTTCTCGCTCCCCACTTTATAGGTCGCCCGCACAACGCAATCGCCTGCATCATTGATTGAGGGCACGCCGAACGAATACCAAACGGCCCCTTCGATCCCCGGCACCGCACTACCCGCGCTAGCCAGCACGGGCGTCACCGTTACATCAAGCGGGATGCTCGCCACATTCCCCGCCGCATCGCTCGCGGTGATCGTCACATGCACCACACCCGCAGCAGTAGGCGAGCCGGGCACGGGCGATTGCGACACACTCGTCACACCCACCGCATCACCGACTAGCTCCGTATAATCAGGCATGGGCGTCCCCGGCAGGATAGTCAGCGGGGAAAAACTGCCGCGAGCCGTCGGGGCCTTCGTGTCTCTTACCGTCACGGTGAAAGTATTCGTCCCGACATTGTTTGCTGCATCCCTCGCGGTGATAGTCACAGTTGTCGCACCAAACGGAAAAACGGTCGTGTCATCCGGCGAAAAGGAGAGCGAAGTTACCCCTGCGTTGTCCGTCGCGTGGGCTCCGAAATCCACGACTGCTCCAGCAGGGCTTGTCGCTTCTGCAACCACGTCTGGGCGAGAAGCAACCACGGGAGGAGTGGTATCGACGATATTGATCACGCGCGTCACCGTGGCAGTCGCGCCGTGGCTGTCGGTCGCGGCCCAAGTCACCTCATAGATTCCCGGCACATGGGCGAGCACGGTGCTGCTCACAATGCTCGGCGTCAGCGTGCCATCCTCCGCATCCGTGGCTGTGGCTCCGGCATCCGTATAAATTGCGGATGCCTCAATGCTGACAGAGCTTGCGCCCACCAGCGCCACAGTGGGGACTGTGGATGCGGTGAAGCTAAGAATCTCGCCGCGCTGAGGGATGGAGTTATCCGCATTACTCCCGACCACCCGGTAGTAATAAGTGGTGCCGAGCGTGAGCCCCGTAAGCTCCGCAGAAATCGGCACGGCTACAGCCCCATCGAGGCTCCCTGCATTCACCGCCGTCGGTGCCGCAAAGTCCGCGCTGGTGCTCCATTCAAAACCGGCCGCCGTCGGCGCGCCATTCGGGTTCACCGTGCCATGGAGCGTAGCTGCGGTGGGTGAGAGTGAAGTGACAGGCTGAGTCTTCGGCGTCGGGCCAAAGCGGAGGCGGTATATTTCGCCGCCGCTCGGAGAAGGTAAATAGGGCGTGACATAGAAATTGCCGTCTGTGTGTCGCATGACATAGCCGCCCGATGGAATATCGAATACGGACGTGAGCGCACCCGTCGCAGCATCCAGTTTGAAAAGCGTCCCATACCCACCCGCGCCCGCACTCGCAGTCGTCCCCCAAATCGAACCCGCGCCATCGTTCAGTAGCCTGAAATTTGGCCGCGCTCCTCGATCCGCATCGTTCACGCCAAAATCTACCAGCGTAGTAAGAACTCCCGTGCTCGCATTCACCCTAAACACCGTTCCATAGTCCCGTATGCCACCACGAGATGTCGTGCCCCATAAAAACCCAGTACCGTCGTTCAGCAGTGCGGCGCGAGGATCTGTGCCCTTATTAGCTAGGCCGTTTCCTGTGAACTCTACGACTGTAGTCAGGGCACCCGTTGCGGCACTCACTTTGAAAACTGTGCCCAAATCGTTTGCTCCGCCCTCCTGCGTGACTCCCCAAAAATACCCCGTGCCGTCACTTGCCAATCGCCCGTCTGGATACGTGCCCTTGTTGCGTGAACCATTGCCAGTGAACTGAACCAAGGTCGTCAGCCTCCCCGTTGTCGCATTCACTTTGAAAACCGTGCCCTTGCCGCGTGCTCCACCAAAGAGAGTGGTTCCCCAAAAATACCCGGCCCCATCGCTGACCAATTCAGAGCTCGGGCGCGAGCCTTTGTTGCGCGCGCCGTTACCGGTGAACTGCACCACGGGGGTAAGGCTCCCATTCATCTTGTGAATCTTGAAGATCGTTCCATTAAAACGCCTATGAACACTAAAGGCAGGGCCTCCGCCAGACGCCGTGCCCCAGAAATACCCCGCCCCATCGTCCACCAGCCCGGCGGTTGGCCAAGCCCCCTCGCTCCCAGCCAAGGCAAACTCGGCCAGCGTCGTCACCTTTCCTGTCGTCTCGTCCATTTTAAATACGGTCCCCGCGGTATTCGAGCCGCCTTGTGCCGTCGTGCCCCATAAGCTCCCCGCCCCATCGCCCACTAATTCGCACTTTGGACGGCTACCTTTATTGGTCTCCGCAGCATCGGTGAAGCGGACCAATGTGCGCATCGTCTTCGTCTCAGGGTTAAACGTAAAAACGGTACTTCGGTCTGCGTTATCTACGCCCGTCGTGCCCAAGAAAGACCCAGCTCCCTCGCTCGTAAGGGCCGAATATCCTGCGTAAGAAATGAACTTGGGATACCCGGGATATAGGTCAGGGAACTCGGCCAAAGTGGACAAAGCCCCAGTCGCCGCGTTCACCTTGAATATCGTGCCGTAGTCGCTACGCCCGCCAGCCTGAGTCGTCCCGAGAAAGGAACCCGCTCCGTCGCTCACAAGACCTCCGAAAGGCCCAGCCCCTCCCTTGCCGGCGAACTCCGCCATCGTCGTAAGAACCCCCGTGCGAGCATGTACTTTAAAGACCGTGCCTTGATTGCTCGCGCCACCGCTGTAGGTCGTCCCCCACAGAAACCCTTGCCCGTCGTTGACCATCGTACTTACTTGTCCATCGCCCTTATTGATCAGGCCGTTCCCGGTAAAGGAGAGCACTCTGGTGAACTTTTGAGTACTTTTGCTCACCTTGAACAGCCTCGGAAACGGACTTCCGCCGTTATAATAGAACGAGCCCCACATCGAGCCGTCATCGTCGCTCACGAGAGTGGTGTGGTAGCCATAACTGAGCCCCTCAATGCGAGTTCCGATTGTCGTCAAGGCCCCTGTGCCCGAATGAATTCTGAACAGCGTCTGACCATACTGTGGGCCGGTGCCGGAGGTTGTGCCCCAAAAGTATCCGAGCCCATCGCTCACCAGCGTCGCCGAGGGTGCGCTCCCTCGGTTGGTTGCTCCGTCTCCTGTGAACTGCACCAGCGTCGTCAGTTCGCCAGAACGCGCGTTAATCTTAAACACAGTGCCGTTGTCACTCTCTCCGCCTCTAGCCGTCGTGCCCCACAAAAACCCCTTCCCGTCATCCACCAATCCGGCACTCGGAGCCGCGCCGTGGATGGCGGGTCCATGTTCACGAAAAGAATACACGGTCTGAAAATCGCTGCCATCCGCCCTCACTTTGTAAATCGAGCCCGGAGCCCCCACGCTTCCCTCCGTCGTCCCCCAATAAAAGCCATCCGGCCCAAGCGTGAGACTGCTGTGGCCGGGATACGCCGACGGCAACCCGAAGCGATGCAACAGTTCTGCCACGGGTGCAGCTGGAGTGGGTGGTGTGGCAATTGCGAGGAGGCCGGCCAGCATGGCGGTACGGAGAATTTTGAGGAATAGGTCCATTAGCGCGCACACTAGTAGTCCGGCTTTCCGAGAAAACAAGAGCGGGCTTGCCATCAATGTGGGTCCGCGACAAATCCGCTGCGCGTTGCCGCGCAATTGGCTGCTCGGATGTTACGACCTCGGTGGCACGGTCAGGGCTATCGATCGTCCTGAGCGGTTGAGGACAAAAGTATCGGATGACGTCATTCGTCATTTCATGAATGGACCCATTTTCCCAAGCGGGCGGAGCACACACAATCCGAACGGTCATCGGCGCGGTGGGTTTTGTCCTTTTCCTTTTGTGTGGGTCTGGTTCATATCGCGATTCCTCATGCTCAAATCACTACTCAACCTTCGCGCCCTTTCCTCCTCCGCAGCACTGCTCGCAGCGCTGCTGCTGCAAACATCCTACCTTCTCGCCGATGCTGTCATTCTCAAGAGCGGCGAGCGCATTGAGGGGAAAATCCTGAGCGAGACCGATACGGAGATCAGCATCCAATACATGGTGTCGGCGACGATCAAAGACGAACGAACAGTCAAAAAAGCCGATGTCGATAAGGTCGAAAAGGCGGCACCGGATATCGAGGCGTGGAGCTTGGTTAAGGATTTCAAGCTGAGTGAAGACTCGCTCGATGCGGCGACCTACACTCACTACATCAACTCGCTGAGAGGGTTCGCGACGCAGTTCCCCGCCAGCGCAAACGCCGCCGCTGCCAAAACCGCCGCCGACGCAATCGAGGCGGAGAAGAAGCGGGTGGACAGTGGAGAGTTCAAGTTCGACGGAAAGTGGCTGACGAAGGATGAGGTGCAAAAGGAACGCACACAGATTCTTGGCAGCTCTTACCTCCGACAAATGAAAAAGCTCGCCGCTGCGGGTCGCCTTCAGGATTCGATCATGGCATTTGAGGCACTCGAGAAACAAGCCGCCGGATCGGCCGCTTACCCCGAAGCAATCGACATTGCGCGACGCACGCTCATTGCGCTCAAGCAGGCGTCCGACGCCGGCCTCGTCCGCCTCAAAGCGCAGGCCATCGAAGAAAAGAAGACTCTTGAGAAGCTCGTGGAACCGCAGCGTTCCCAAACCGCCAAGGAATTGAAATACCTGCGCGATCGGACCGAGGCGAACGTCGCCGCACTGGAGCGCCTGCTACCGAAATGGATGCCTCTCAGCCCGGCAACGGAAAAATCGCTCAATGATATTTCTGCGAAAGCGGGGAACGAAATTATCCGCCTCGCCAGTCTCCCAACAGAAAACATGAAGCTCTCCCTCCGAGAAGTTGAGAAGGGCAAAGCAGCCGTCGCCGCAGGAGATATCCCCGCTGCCGAAGTGATTTTTTCCAAAGCCACCCAACTCTGGGGCACCAACGAGCAAATCCCGCGCGGCATGGCACTCGTCGCCGCCGCGAAAAAAGCCGGAGAGGAGAAAACTGCTGCGGAAAAAATGGCGGCTGAAGATGCTAAGAAACGCGCCATCGAAGCAACCGAAGCAGCCGCAAAAGCGCGCCTCGTCGAAGTGAAGCCCACTCCCACGCCAGCCCCGACTGAAACAGCCCCGGAAGCGGAAGAGCCGAAGAAAGAAGAATCATTTTTCTCGAAGCCTGCCGCATGGATTATCCTCGCCGTTCTTATCGCGTTCGGTGCGATCATCCGGAAGGCGTTTAACAAGTTCAAAGACCCGTCGGGCAACATCCTCGACCAATAATTTTCACCATGCCACGCAACGCACAGATTCACCGCAAGACGGGCGAGACGGACATCCGTATCGCACTCACCATCGAGGGCTCCGGCTCCAGCACCATCTCCACGCGCATCCCGTTTTTCGACCACATGCTCACGCTTTTCGCGCGGCATGGGCTGTTCGATCTCGAGGTGAATGCAGTCGGCGATATCGAGGTGGATTTTCACCACACGGTGGAAGATACGGGCATCGCACTTGGCCAGGCATTCGCGAAGGCGCTGGGAGATAAAAAGGGCGTGCGCCGCTACGGCTGGGCTTATCTCCCGATGGATGAGACGCTCGCTCGCGTCGTCGTCGATTTCTCCGGGCGGCCATTTCTGGAGCACCGCGTGCCGTCCGGCGTGGGCAGCATCAATGGGTTTCCGTTTCAGCTCGTCGAAGAATTCATGCGCGCATTCAGCGTTCACGGCGGGTGCAATCTGCACACCGAAATCCTCTACGGGCGCGACGCTCACCACATGGCCGAGGCGCTTTTCAAAGGACTGAGCAAAGCCGTGGATCAAGCCTGCCAGCTCGATCCCCGCGTCACCGGAATCCCGAGCACAAAAGGCGTTCTGTAAATGGATCTGGCCGCATACCTCACCCAGCGCACGAAGCTCGTCGATCGTGCGCTGAACCGCTTTCTTCCGAAAGAATCTGTGAAGCCGGTGACGATCCACAAGGCGATGCGCTACTCGATTTTCGCCGGAGGGAAACGACTGCGTCCCGTGCTCGTCCTAGCCGCAGCCGAGGCTTGCGGAGGGAAGGTCGATGCCGCGCTTCCCGCAGCTTGTGCGGTGGAGTGCATCCACACTTACTCGCTCATCCACGACGATCTCCCGTGCATGGACGACGACGATCTCCGTCGCGGACGCCCGACAAACCACAAGGTTTTTGGCGATGGCATTGCCGTCCTCGCTGGCGATGCGCTGCTGACTGTCGCATTCGAAATCCTCGCCCAAGCCGCGACGACAAAACGCTACAACACCGCCGCGCTCATCGGCGAACTCGCCCACGCATCCGGAAGCCGCTGGCTCGTCGGCGGGCAAGTTGCGGATCTCGAAGGCGAAGGAAAGAAACTCTCCGGCACCGAGCTGCAATACATCCACCGCTGCAAAACCGCCGCGTTGCTGACGACCAGCATCCGACTCGGAGCCATGAGCGCCAACGCGACCGACGCGCAACTTAAAGCGCTCACGACGTTTGGCCAAAGCGTGGGCCTCGCATTTCAAGTCATCGACGACATCCTCGATGTCACGCAATCGAGCGAAAAACTCGGCAAGACGGCTGGCAAAGATGTCCATTCCCAGAAGGCCACATATCCCGCAGTTTTCGGCTTGGAAAAAAGCCGCAAAGAAGCGCACCGCCTCACCGATCTCGCCCATCGAAGCCTCACCGTATTCGGGGCGAAAGCGGACGACCTTCGCGCGCTCGCCGACTACCTTTTGGCGCGAGAATACTGAACCCGCGAAGGACAGTTCGCGTGATAAAGAGGGATTGCCGGTTTACTCGCCAGCGACGGCTCGTTAAACCAACGCCCACATCATGGCGCTGAAAGCAACCATCTACAAATTCCAGTCCGAGCTCTCGGACATGGATCGCAACCTTTACGGCGACTACAACCTCACCGTGGCCTCGCATCCATCCGAGACAAACGAGCGGATGCTCATTCGGTTTCTCGCCTTCGCGCTCAACGTGCCCAGCAACAACGACCTCGGGGAACTCGAGTTCGGAAAGGACATTTGCGACACGGACGGCCCAAGCCTTTGGCAGCGCGACCTCACCGGACAAGTCGAACATTGGATCGAAGTCGGCCAGCCCGACGACCGCCGACTCATGAAAGCCAGCGGACGCGCGAAAAAGGTATCGGTGTACTCCTTCAGCAGCAGCACGGCGATTTGGTGGGCCGAACTCGCCACAAAGATCACCCGCGCGCGAAACCTCACCGTCTGGCAGATTCCTGCGGAACAAAGTAAGGAGCTTTCACTGCTGACCCAGCGCACTATGAAGCTACAAGTCACCGTCCAAGACAGCGTCGTTTGGGTCGGCGACGGCGTGCGGTCAGTAGAAATCACCCCGCAGAAGCTATACGGCGAGCCCTGATCCCGGTAGTGGCGCTGTTTGCAGGGCGTCGATTCTTACGTCTTTCCGTTGCTCTGAAAATCACCTCATTCGAGCAAGAGCATGAGCAAGAAGTAAGACGAGATTCACAATGAAACGCGGCGAATGCAGAGGAGCGGGGCTTTGATAGCCCCGGCTGTCCCGATGCATCGGGACAGCCAAGAGTCCCCGCCAAGCTTGAAACGCGCCCCCTTCGCGGATGTCATTGCGGATGCCACTCCGTGGCATACGGGGCTACAAAAGCCCCGCTCCGTCCCGTTCGCCGCGCTTCACCGTGGAAGCAATATAAGATGCCAAGTCTGAGCAACTTCCATAATCCCAAACGTCCCTTGGACAGCCAGCCGCAAACGGGGTTCAAAAAATCTGAAGATTTTTCTTGCAAACGCATGGGAGGTTACTCTATTTTCTCTCTACCGCGCTTTAGAAGGGTGGGGATGACTGGGTCGGATTCTGGGGGGAACAACTGATTCGGCTCCCCACCCTTCTGAAGCGCGGCTTTTCTTTGCCGTAATGGCTCCCTGGAAGTTTTTCGTGAAGATTTGCGTCGCAACTCACCGCACTTTGTCGGATTCAATGCCGCCATGAAGCGAAAGCGTATTGTTGTCATGGGGTTTCAAGGTGGCTGCCCGATTGCGGGCGTTGTCTGGCAGCATATTCATTACATCGTCGGCCTCCAGCGGCTCGGGCACGAAGTTTACTACGTCGAAGACTCGGCGCGATACCCCTACAACCCGGTGACTTACGAAGAAAACGAGAACTACGCCTACGCCGCCGAGGTTCTGGAGCGGCTCTCGCGACAGTTTGGATTTGAAGACCGCTGGAGCTATTGCGCCCGTTTTTTGCCGGGGAACCCCACGGCTGGGATGCCCTTGGAGAAAGTGCGCGAACTTTACCGGACCGCCGACGCCGTTTTGAACGTATGCGGCGCGCAGGAATTCAACGAAGACCTGCTCCAGTGCCACAACTTGCTCTACGTCGAGAGCGACCCCGGCGTGGAGCAAATCAAGGTGGATAAAGGCGACGAGAAGACCCGCGCTTACCTCGACCGCCATCGCGCGCTGTTCACATTCGGGGAGAACATCGGCACTCCGCACTTCCCCGTCCCGCTTCACAACGCCCGCTGGCTCCCGACGCGGCAGCCCGTGGTCACGGATTTCTGGAAAACAGCCCGCCCACCCGCAGACGACGCCGTTTTTACCACGATCGCCAACTGGAACACCAGCGGGCGCAAAGACATCGAGTGGCACGGCGAGAAGTATCTATGGAGCAAGTCGCTCGAGTTTCTGAAATTCATCGAAGCGCCACGCCGCTCCGGCGAGCAGTTCGAAATGGCCACGACGATCCGCGACGAGGCGACCTGCGCCCTGTTCGCCGAGAATCACTGGCGGCTCGTCTCACCCGACCAGATGAGCATCGAGTGGGACGGCTACCTGAATTACATCCAAAGCTCCCGTGGCGAATTCACCGTCGCGAAAGA
>JAYTMG010000395.1:0-4162 GCA_043728745.1 Verrucomicrobiaceae bacterium | reverse complement strand
ACTCGTTTTGTGCAAGTGTGGAGCGGTCCGCAGGGCGCTACGCAAAACTGGGACAACCACGGCAATATCCAAACCGAACTTCCGCCGATGGCCCTCAGCGTGGACCAGCCCACCGTCGCACTTCTCGATGATCTCAAAGCACGCGGGCTCGCCGACGACACGCTTGTGGTCTGGACGACCGAATTTGGCCGAACGCCGTATGCGCAAGGCTCGCTGGGCCGCGACCACAATGGCGGTTCATTCGTCACATGGCTTTGGGGCGCGGGAATCAAAGGCGGTATCGCGCACGGAAGCAGCGACGAACTCGGCTTCAAAGCGGTGGAAGGCGTCACGTATTGCTACGATTTACACGCGACGATTTTACACCTCCTCGGCATCGATCACGAAAAGCTCACCTTCCGCCAAAGCGGCATCGATCGCCGCCTTACGGATGTTCACGGCCACGTCATCAAGGACGTTCTGGCGTGATTCCTATTTTGTTTCCGGCGGCACGGAGCCGTAAGTCCACGCCTCTTTCCAGGGCGGTGCTTTCGTCCCGGTGGGCATGGGCATCGGAGTGAGTTTGCGTGCGAGTTCGAGGCCGGCGTCGAGCATCTGCCGCCCGGCGGAGATTTCGAGATTTGAGTAGCTCGTGAGCCGGGTTTCGTAGCCGCCGCCGTTCGGCCCGAATGCTTCTTCCGTGGGGACGTAGCCGACACAGCCGTTCGTCAGTTCCACGGGCATCGCCATCGGGAATCCGCACTTCTTTTTGAACTCGAGACCGAACTCCACGAAGTATTCCGCAGGCGTGGAGAAGAACGCAACGGGGCCGATTTGCATGACTTGCACTTCGACTTCCACGTCGCGTTCCTTTTTGAGCAGCGCGTCGAGCATCACGATTTCTTTCGCGAAGGTCCATTCGGTCGTGCCGACTTCTTTCGGCGATTTCTTTGTCATCGCGAGGCTGCGTTCGACCTTCGCAGGGTCGGGAGCCCGGCGCGGGATGCGCCATGTTTTTCCCACGCTATCGACGGTGAACGGCCCGGCGCTTCGGTCCGCGCGGTAGAGAATCTTTAACGTTTCGGCACCGACGCTTCCACCGATGAGTTGTCCGTAGTAGTCGCCGTTTTTTGGCGCGAAGGGATCGAGGTTGTCCACTTGCGTGATGTCCCCGCTGTCGCCTTGCAGGAACACGACCGGGATGTCCGCGCCGAGCCCGCCGCGAATAGTTTTTTCGAGGTAGTAAACCCAGTTTGCCGAGAAGGGTGCCGGGCCGGTGGTTGCGTGGCAGGAGAAGTTCACGATCACGCCGAGAGGCTTGCCCTCCTTGCTCCACGCGCCGATGACGCTTACGTCCGGGTCGATGGGTGCTGCGTAGCCGACGATGTCGGGATTGCCGCGACCAGCGTGGGAAAAACTAAGGCCGTTCTTCATTCGCTGGCGGCGGTTGAAGGACACCTTGTCTTCTTTGCCCACACCGAAACACAGCTCGACCTCTGTCGCGCTCGTATTTGCTGCAGCGACGGCATCGACAATGCCCGTGATGAACCGGGTGAGATACTTCGGATCTGCCCCGGACGATTTTTCGTACGCCAGCATTTGGACGTGTGCATCGGCGTGGTCGTATTCGCCCGGCATCACCATCACGGTCGGCCCGGATGTGTGTGAATGCGAAGCGGTGAGCAGGATATTTTCCCGCGCGATGCCGGTTTTTTCCTGAATGAGTTTGCGCGCTGTTTCCGCCGTATCGCGTCGGATGGCGAGGGCGTCGAGGCCGACGATGGCGATCTTCTTTTTCCCGTCGTCGAAGACTGCGGCGCGGACCTTTGGCGGATCGTGGACGACGGTTCCGATGGATTTGCCGTAGTTGCCGGGATATTCCATCCCCGCATCTGGAACGACCTCACGGTCGGCGAATCCGGCTTTGATCTGGGCAAGTGCAAAGGAAGGCAGGGCGATAAGCGCGAAAAGGATCTTCATGGTATCGCAGGGTGAACCTGCAAAGCGGCGAATTCGTAGCGGCAAATGCGTCCGCAGACTTGCACTCTGTGTTTGGCTTGTCAGGTTCGTGCGGATGAAAAGTATTCTCGTTCTACTCCTTTCTGTCGTCGTCGCTCATGCTGCGGAGCGTCCGAACGTGCTCTTCGTCTTGTGCGACGATCTGCGCCCGGATGCGCTCGGTTGCTACGGATCAAAGCACGTTAAAACTCCAAACATCGATCGGCTTGCGAGCGAGGGCGTGCTTTTCAAAAACACCTTTTGCACCACGTCACTTTGCTCCCCGAGTCGCGCGAGTATCCTCACCGGGCTTTACGCGCACCGTCACGGAGTGCGCGACAATTTCACCGAGCTTCCGGCCATCCCGCAATGGCCCGCGAAGCTGCACGAGAGCGGCTATGCGACGGCTTATCTCGGCAAGTGGCACATGGGCGAAGCCAACGATGCACCGCGGCCGGGATTCGATTATTTCGTCACGCACAAAGGGCAGGGGAAATACTTCGATACCGAGTGGAACATCAACGGCGAACGACGTGAAACGATACCCGGATACTACACGACGGTCGTTACGGATCTCGCGCTCGCGTGGCTGAAAAAACAGGACTCTGCAAAGCCGTGGGCAATCTGCGTGGGGCAGAAAGCGCCGCACAGTTTTTACACGCCCGAGGAAAAATACGCCCACACCTTTGATGCTGTGCGCGTGCCGTATCCCGCGACATCCTTCATGCTCGACGACAAGCCCGCGTGGATGAAAGACCGGCTGAGGACATGGCACGGAATTTACGGTCCGCTCTTTGAATGGCGGAAGGTTTTTCCCGATGATCGGCCCGAGGCAGTGCGCGATTTCGAGGCGATGGTCCACGGATACTGGGGCACGGTTCTCAGCGTGGATGACTCGATCGGACGCATGGTCGATTTTTTAAAAACCACCGGCCAGCTCGACAACACCGTAATCGTTTTCATGGGCGACAACGGCCTGCTGGAAGGCGAACACGGGATGGTCGATAAACGCACCGCGCATGAACCGAGCATCCGCATCCCACTCATCGTCCGCTACCCGAAGCTCGCGGCGGCAAAGGCGATTCCGCAACAAGTGCTCACCCTCGATATTGCGCCGAGCATCATCGAGTTGTGCGGTGCGCCGCCGATTGCGGGCATCAATGGGAAATCGTGGGTAAAGCTGGCCCGCGCGGGCGATAGCGAATGGCGGACGGCGTGGTTTTACGAATACAACTACGAGAAGCAATTCCCCTACACGCCCAACGTTCGCGCACTGCGGACAGACCAATGGAAATTCATCCGCTACCCGCACGGCGACGGCTCAGCGGATAAACATCTCTCGGAACTATACAATCTGGAGAGTGATCCGGGAGAGACCAAAAACCTGATCCATTCCGACAAAGAGCAAGCGGCGAAACTCAGTGCGCAATTGAGTGCGATGCTCATCGGTGTCGGCCTGACTCCGGACAAAGACAAGATGCCGCTCGATGAGGGCATCAAAAAAGAGCTGCCGGATCAGAAAATCCGGTAATTCCGTTTGGTTAGCGGCTGTGTTCTTCCTCGATTTCGAGGAAAACCTTTTCGCCTTTTTTAGCCGCAGCAGCGGCCAGAAGGTTGCGAAGTGCCTGAATCGTCGAGCCGCCTTTGCCCACGATTTTGCCGACATCAGTTCGGGCGAGGCGCAATTTGAAAGTGGTTTTTTTCGGGGCCTCTTCTTTCAAAATGAGCATCTCGTCGGGGAAATCGACGAGTTGGCGAAGGACGTAATCTAGGAAGCGTTCCATGGTGATTTGCTTACTACCTGAGCGGCACGGAGTTCGTAAAGCGCCGAATGCCGCAAGCAGGAATGAACCTGCTTGCGGCACTCGGTTTTGAAATCTCTAACGAGAAACGGCGCGAGCCGTTTACTTCGCAGCAGTCGCGGCGTTGGCGCGGCGAACTTGCTTGATCAGGCTTTTCACCGTGTCGCTAGGCTGCGCACCGCTCTTGACCCAGTATTCCACGCGATCGAGGTCGATCTTGGAGTTCAGGCCCGGCTTTCTCGGATCATAGTTGCCGATGATCTCGATGAACTTCCCATCACGGGGGCTCCGTTGATCTGCGACTACAACTTTGTAGTAAGGTGTGTTTTTAGTGCCTTCGCGGCGAAGTCGGATGACGACCATAATTATCTTTGTTTCGGTTA
>JAYTMG010000394.1:0-3601 GCA_043728745.1 Verrucomicrobiaceae bacterium | reverse complement strand
TTGCGCTTCGACGCGACATAGACAACGACCTGCTTGATGATGCCGGGATCGACGTCATCGCCGCTCTCAACCTTGTCCATCGAGCGCTCATGTTCGAGTTCCAACTCGGCAAACTTGGGCTCAAATTGGCCGATGATTTCCCGGATTTTATTGCGGATCGGCGATGGGTCGATGTCCACATGGTCATAGACGCCGGCGAGCTTGCGCAGCAGGGTCTTGGTGATCTTGCGGTTAGCCGGGATGATGATCTCACCGGTCTGCGCGTTGACGACATCGAGCGGGATTTTTTCGCCCAGAAGGATGTTGGACAGTGCCTCCGTGAGTTGCTCGTGCAGTTCGTCTTTACGCTTCGCGTGATCCTCGTCGATGACCTTTGCCTGACGCTTGCTTTCCGTTGGCGAAAGCTTGATTCGCGTCACTTCCTTGCGGCTCGAGACTTTGACATCCATGACGATGCCATAAGTGCCCGACGGGACGGTGAGCGAGGTGTCTTTCACATCCGCGGCTTTCTCGCCGAAGATGGCGCGCAGGAGGCGCTCTTCGGGTGCGAGTTCGGTCTCGGACTTCGGTGTGATTTTTCCGACCAGGATGTCGCCGGGCTTCACTTCCGCACCCACGCGGATGACGCCGTCAGGCCCGAGGTTGCGGAGCGCTTCCTCGCTGACGTTCGGAATATCGCGGGTGATTTCCTCCGGCCCGAGCTTGGTGTCGCGGGCGCCGATGTCGAATTCATCGATGTGGATCGAGGTGTAGATGTCCTCTTTCACGACCTTTTCGGAAATCGTGATGGCATCCTCGAAGTTATAACCGTTCCAAGGCATGAAGGCGACGAGCACGTTGCGCCCAAGGGCAATTTCGCCCTGATCGGTGTTCGGGCCGTCGGCAATGACATCGCCCTTTTTCACGGACTGACCTTTCTTGACGATCGGCTTCTGGTTCACGCAAGTGCCCGCGTTGGAGCGCATGAACTTGCGGAGGTCGTACAGATAGACACCTGCCTCGGGATCATGCTTAAGCTTCTTCTTACCCTCGGGCATCTCGCCGTCTTTGGTGACCACGATCAGGTCACCGCTGACGCTGGCGACCTTGCCATTAGCCTCGGCGACGATCACGGCCTTTGAGTCGCGGGCCACTTTGCCCTCCATACCAGTGCCGACGATCGGCGATTCGGAAATGAGGAGCGGCACGCCTTGGCGCTGCATGTTCGAGCCCATCAGTGCGCGGTTGGCGTCATCGTGCTCGAGGAACGGAATGAGGCCGGCGGCGACGGAGACGAGCTGCTTTGGCGAAACGTCCATGTAGTGGACCTTCGACGGCTCGACTTCGAGGAAGTCGCCACGGTAGCGGACGCTCACTTTGTCGCTCGTGTAGTGACCCTTTTCGTCGAACGCGGCATTCGCCTGCGCCACGAGGTAGTTCTCCTCCTTGTCGCCTGTCAGGAAATCGACCTGATCGGTAACGCGGCCATTGATGACCTTGCGATACGGCGTTTCGATAAAGCCGAAATCGTTGATCCGCGCGAAGGTGGACATTGACGAGATGAGTCCGATGTTCGGACCTTCCGGGGTTTCGATGGGACAGATGCGACCGTAATGGGACGGATGCACGTCGCGCACCTCGAATCCCGCGCGATCCCGCGAAAGACCTCCTGGCCCAAGGGCCGAAAGACGGCGCTTGTGGGTGAGCTCGGCGAGCGGGTTCGTCTGATCCATGAACTGCGAGAGCTGGCTCCGGCCGAAGAAGTCGCGGATAACTGCGCTCAGCGCCTTCGGATTGATCAGCTTCTGCGGCGTCATGCCTTCGATGTTCACGTCGAACAAGGTCATGCGCTCTTTCACCAATCGCTCCGTGCGGGCGAGGCCCACGCGGCACTGGTTTGCGAGCAGTTCGCCGACGGTGCGCACCCGGCGCGAACCGAGGTGATCGATGTCATCAAGCGTACCTTCGCCGCGGCGCAGGCCGATGAGATATTTCATCGCCGCGATGAAATCCACCTTCGTCATGGTCCGCTCGTCCTGCGAAACCTCCAAGTTCATCTTCTGGTTCAGCTTGTAGCGACCCACGCGCCCGAGATCGTACTTCTTCGGGTCGAAAAACAGCCGCTTGAGCAGGCCGCGCGCGTTCGGCACGGTGGGTGGGTCGCCAGGACGAAGACGACGGTAAATGTCCTTGAGCGCCTCCTCCTCGTCGTGGGCCGGATCCTTTTTCAGCGCCTTGATGACTGTGTCATCCAGCTTTGTATCCACCACCTGCACGGTCTTCACGCCGAGCGCGATGACCTGGCGGATGGTCGCCTTCGTCAGCGGCTCAAAGGCGCGCGCAACCGTGACTTCCCCATCGCGCACATCGGCGATGAGCACTTTGCTCGCGATCTCTTCCTCCTCCAGGCTCTCGCTGAGCTTGAGGTTTTCCACGGTGTAGAAAATCCGAATGATCTCCTCGTCCGAGCCATAGCCGAGCGCGCGCAGGAAAGTGGTCGCGAGAAACTTCCGGCGGCGCTTCCGGCGGTCGAGATAGACGTAGAGCAAATCGTTCGTGTCGAACTGCACTTCCACCCATGAACCCCGGTCCGGGATGATGCGGAAGCTGAAGAGCACCTTGCCATTCAGATGCAGCGAGGACTCGAAACAGATGCCTGGCGAGCGGTGCAACTGCGACACCACCACGCGCTCCGCCCCATTGATGACAAACGTCCCCTGCGGCGTCATCAGCGGGATTTCACCCATGTAAACCTTCTCCTCCTTCGTGCCGTGCTCCTCCTTGAGCTGGAAAGTAACATGGAGCGGCGCGCTAAAGGTCTGCCCCTCGCGCATCGCCTCGCGGATGCTCAGCTTCGGGTCGCCGATCTCATAGCTGGCAAAGTCGAGCGTGACCTTTTCATCGTAGCTCGTGATCGGGAAAACCTCCCGGAACACCGCCTGCAGGCCCGTCTCCTTGCGCCGGCTCGGCGCGAGGTCCTGCTGGAGAAAGTCCACATAAGAATCGAGCTGGACTTCAATGAGGTTCGGCGGTTCAGCGCCTTCCCGGAGTTTGCCAAAATATTTGCGTTCAGACATGGAATGTTGCTCGGTTTGCTGGTGGCTGCGGATCGCACTTCACGCCCACCAGCGGACGGAAAGGGCGTTTGGAAAACTGCGGTTAAAATTGCGTGCCGATTGCCCCAAGCGCGGAAACCGCAGAGACGCCAAGACGCAGAGGACGGAAATCATCCTCTGCGTCTTGGTATTTCTGCGGGAAAAAAATGGGGCTGGCGGCGGTGATCAAGACAGAAAAAGCGAGGGTGACTAATCCTCGCGACAAAATGGACGCGGAGTTTTCAACAGCATCCCGGGTTCCGCAAGCGAAATTTTCTGTTTCGGCAAGAAACTTCTCCGCACTGCCGCGACATCTGAAAATCAGGCGCTCTCCGCCTCCCCTACCGCCGCGGGAGGGGTCGGGGCGAGAGGATTTGAACCTCCGACCTCCTGGTCCCAAACCAGGCGCTCTACCAAGCTAAGCTACGCCCCGAAACTCCCTCCGACGGTTTGAGCCGCCGGGCGGGCGGCAACAATGCACCCTCACCTGGCGCGGGCAAGCGATTCCTCAAACCATTTCGTGCCCG
>JAYTMG010000393.1:0-8559 GCA_043728745.1 Verrucomicrobiaceae bacterium | reverse complement strand
CGAGGATTCCGTGGTGGGTGGAGAGCAGTTCGGCGGCGGTGTCCGTGAGCGCGGTGAGGCCGCTGAGATTGAGGTATCGCTTGAGCTTCGAGAGAAGCGGGATGGCGCGATCTTCGACCTCGCTGAAGGTGCAGAGATCGAGGGCGTGGATGTTTTCGCGATGCGCCGTCACCGATTCCAAAGTCAGAAGTTTGCTCATGGTCCCGGTAGCATTCACCGGCACGCTCGTGTTGCCGATGGAATCGAATGGGGACATTGCGCGTCCATGTGTGCTGCGATTGATATGAGCGCACAATTTAACGGGCTTAAGGTGCGAACGTCAGAGCTATGGCACCGTTCCAATCCTCGACGCCGATCACTACAGCGCGATTATCCATGAAATCCCACTGCTTGCGGAAAGCTGGTCGTTCTATCTCTTTGTAATAACTGTTGAACGTTGCAACTCCAGCAACTGACGCTCAACTCTTGTGACTACCTGTTGCCGCTGAGATGGGTGATTGAATTTCTGCACGCATTGAAGGATTAAAAAGTCATTGAGTCGCTCGATAATGAGCAATGCGCCCGCCTGCGTAGAAGAGCCATTCCCAATTTCAAAAGTGGCCTGTATTGCAGGAAGCCCCATGAATTCCGTAGCGCGTTTATGAAGAATTACCGTCTTACATCCCTTCGATTGAGGAACGTTGAACCATTGATTGAGCCCGTTATCGAGACTGCGAGTACCGGTAGGCGAAAACGGTGTGACAAACGACGGACCATTGTCAAACAGTGGGTCGCAATTACGGAGCGTTATTCCTCCCCGTGTCGGGTCATTCGCAATTGGGAAGAGACCGCTAGTCGGCGCTCGCAAACGAAACCCATCGCCTTCGAGTATTTCACCCTTAGTTACCTGCTTGGCGCGGCGATTTGAAATCGAAACCGCATCAAGCAATAGCGAGCACGAACTCAACGTGAGAACCGTCAATAGAGCGAAGAGTGATTTCATATCCACCTCTAAACAATGCGAAGGAGGTCGCGTCAACCGCGGCTTGGACTGTCGGTGGCTATTTCGCGGTTGGCACATCCACGGAGGAAATCAGCGCCGGGTTCAATATCCTCATCCCTTTCCCCGCGTCGTAGATGATCCGATTTGAACGAGTGACGGTGAGGAAATCCGAATGCTGCACGCGCAGTTTCTCTCCCGAATGCAGCCGGACCAAAAACGGAAGAAACGGCACTGTGTGAAGTGTCTCGCGGAGGGCCTCGATGATGTCGAATTTGAGGTCAAATTTCATGAGGAACTGATACGCCTGTCTGCCATGTCAGGCAATCACGGATTGATTGAAGTAAGTTGCCAAATGATCTACAGCCCCGAATCCGACAATCACAAGCGTGTTTCCGCCTTTCCGAGTCAAGGACACGACGACGGTCTTTCCTAGTGCTTGGGTCCGCTCTTTCAATCACACGCGTTTGCTCTTGAGGTTCGCATTGTCATCACCAACGCCGCGCCCTATTACGCGCCGACTTCATGCCTGCTGCCACCGCGCTACCCATTTGGAAAATCCACGCCGACATCCTGCGCACGCTGCATGTCGGCAATCGCTTGGTGCTCGTCGCGCCTACGGGCTCGGGCAAGACGACGCAGGTGCCGCAGATGCTTCTCGATGCGGGGATCGCGGGGGATAAAATGATCGTCGTGCTGCAACCTCGTCGCGTCGCGGCTCGCACGGTGGCGACGCGGGTGGCTTGGGAGCGTGGGGGGAAATTGGGCGCGGAGGTCGGGTATCAAATTCGGTTCGATGATCACACGAGCGTCGGCACTCGCATTTGCTTTGTCACCGAGGGCATTTTGCTGCGCTGGCTGCAAGATGATCGCACGCTGGGAAACATCGGCGCGGTTGTGTTCGATGAATTTCATGAGCGGAATTTGCTGAGCGATGTCGCGCTCGCTTTGGTGAAGCATTTGCAGCAAACGCAGCGGCCCGATTTGGCGATGGTCGTGATGTCCGCCACGCTCGATGCCGAGCCGGTTGCTGCGTATTTGGGTAGCACAGGCGTCCCGCCTGTGGGGACATTGGGCGTCTCGCCCGATGCAGCAGGCGAGACGCCTACTGGCCCCACAGCCGAGACGGCTGTGCTACATCGCATCAACGACCAGTGCCCGATTCTCATTTCGGAAGGGCAAAGTTTTCCTGTCGAGGTGCTCTATCTTTCCGCGCCCGACTTTGGCGCAATCACCGCGCAAGCAGCCGAGGCCGTCGAGCGAATCATCGAGAACGGTGCTCCCGGCGACATCCTCGTCTTCATGCCGGGACGCGGTGAAATCAATGGCACGCTGGACGCGTTGCGGGGAATGAGAACGGCGGAGCGCGTGGCCTGCATTCCGTTGCACGGCGAACTCGAACCGCAGGAACAAGACCGCGCGTTTGCTCCGAATCCGCTGCGCAAAGTGATCGTCGCCACAAATGTCGCGGAGACCAGCATCACCATCGACGGCATCCGTCACGTCGTGGATAGCGGCGTCGCGCGCGTGGCTCGCTACGATGCGGAACGCGGCATCGGCACGCTGCTGCTGGAGCCCATCAGCCGCGCCAGTGCCGACCAGCGCAAAGGCCGCGCCGGACGCACCGCGCCGGGAACGTGTCATCGCTTGTGGACCACGAGCAGTCACAAGGATCGCGACGAACGCAACACGCCGGAGATTCAGCGCAGCGATCTCGCCGAAGTCGTGCTGCTCCTGCACTCGCTCGGCATCCGCGAAGCCGCGACTTTTGACTGGCTCGATAAACCCGACCCGCAAGCCGTCGAACGCGCCGAGCGACTGCTCACCATGCTCGGCGCTTTGCTCGATACGGCGCTCACGCCCATCGGTCGCCAAATGCTGCGCCTGCCCATGCACCCGCGCTATTCCCGAATGCTCATTGAGGCCAGTCAGCGCGGCTGCGTGCCCGATGCCGCCTTGTGCGCAGCGTTGGTGAGCGGTCGCGATTTACTCGCCCGACTCGACCGCGATGATGCGCAAACCAAAGGCGCACGCGAGCTGTTCGAAGACAGCACGGATTCCGATTTCATCACGCTCATCCGCGCCTACGAGTTTGCAAAAGCGAACGGCTTTAGCTTCGAGCGATGCCGACAATACGGCATCAACGCCCAAGTCGCCCGTGAAGTGGAGCAGACCTACCAGCAAATCCTCAACGCCGCGCAGCAACAGCGACTCTACGACCGCGCCGCCGCCCCATCAAAAAACGACGAAGCCCTGCTGCGTTGCCTCATGGCCGGATTCGCCGACCAGCTCGCAAAGCGACGCGAACCCGGCAAGCCCGCATGCGACCTCACCGACGGACGTTCCGGCCAACTCGTGCGCGAAAGCGTCGTGCAAGACGCCCCCTTTTTCGTCGTCGCAAATCTCCGCGAAACACCCACCGGCCAAACGCTGCTCAGCCTCGCCACCGCCGTGCAGCCTGCGTGGATCGCCGAGATGTTTCCGCAGCATCTCACCACCACATTGGCGCACCTTTTCGATGCCCAAAACAAGCGCGTCGCCGCCATGCGACTCGTGCGTTACCGCGACCTCGTCATCGAACAAAAACCACAACAGCGCGACCTCGATCCCGTGGCCAGCGGACGCTGCCTCGCCGAAGCCCACTGCGCCGGAGCATTCGATCTCCCGCACATGGATCACCGCGTAAAACAGTTCATCGCCCGCGTGGACCTCATCCACGCCACCCTGCCCGAACTTGAATTCGTCCCGTTCGACAAACCCGCAATCACCGCCAGCCTCGCGCGCGCCTTCATCGGCATCTCCCACGTCAAAGAAGCCCAAGCCGCGCCGCTCATCGCCGCCTTCCAACAGCATTTAGAAAAAGGGCAGGTGAGTTGGCTCGACGAATTGACGCCCATCGCCATCCCGTGGCCCGGCGGCGGCACGATCAAAATCAGCTACGTCAATGACATCCCCGAAGCCCAAGTAAAACTCCAAGAATGCTTCGCGCTAAACTCGCATCCCACCATCTGCGAAGGCCGTCTCCCTGTGGCTCTCAGCGTCCACACCCCCGACGGCAAACGCCTCGTCACCACCAAAGACTGGCCCGCTTTCCAAGCCCGCGAATGGCCCAAACACCGCCAAGCCGTCGCGAAGAAATTCCCGAGCGTCATGTGGCGCTGATTTGCCAGCCGAAGGCCGTGGAGTGCTACAGCCTGCTGAAGCCTTCCCTAGCCAGCCTGCTGGCGGTGAGTCGGACAGACGCCCCTCAACACCCCTCGCCAAACGCCCCGCACACGCGAAAGTCGTTCTGCTTCGGAAACGCCAAACACACTATTTGACAGGCTCAAAGTGCCCCACAGGCTTTGTCGCTTTTGTCATTTGATTGGGTGATTTCGTTTCCGCTCCTCTTCGGTGAGCGTGCGGTTGAGGTCGTCGAGCGCGTCGGAGCCAGCAAAATGGGGTGAAAACGGATCGATGCGGTCAGCGCGTTGACAAATGCCGATGACAATGAGGCCGCCGAGCAGCAAAAGTGCGCCACGAACCCATTGGTAGGTCATGAGGTTACGAAACTGTTCAGGATCTTTGCTGCGAGCGACGATGTTATACTGAGCGGAGCGAGTCGGAGAGGTCGCGGACGCGATGCCGCGATGCTCGTCATAAGCCGCGTCGCCAATCAAGATGAGGCCAAGAAGAATGAGAATGTAAGCGATTACTCGCATGAAGCAGTTGCGCCAAACGACGGGTTCGTGCCCTAAATCCGTATGATTTGAACGATGACTTTTATCAGGGACGGATTTGTCGGACGATTGCGGGGCAGGGTGTTCATGCGAGGCAGTATTGATGCGGATGACGGGAACAGGCAACTGATTTTTCCGGGTTTGCGGACACGGCGTGACGGACTGCTTCAACGCTTTCGGCGTTTTAGCCTTATTTCAGTGTGCCGACTTTGACGGTGGCCATGTTGGCGGGGTTGAGGTGTTTTTGGATGGCTCCGTTGACTTGTTCCAATGTGAGGGCGCGGATTTTGCCGGGGTATTCGTCGAGCCATGAGAGGGGGAAGCCGCGCTCGACGCAGTGGAGGAGTTGCTCGGCGAGGCCTTCGGTGGTTTCTAGCTCGACGGCGAATTGTCCGGCGGCGGCGCTTTTGCGGTAGGCGAGTTCGTCGGCGGTGATGCCGGTTTTGTGCCATGCGGTGATTTCGCGCATGGAGTTGGTGATTCCTTTTTCGAGGAGGGCAGGGGAGAAGGTGGCTTTCACGAGCCATGCTCCGTCTGAAAATGTGTCGCCTGCGGTGCTGGCGCCGATGCCGTAGGTGAGGCCCTCGCGGTCGCGGACGGTGCCGACGAGGCGGCTGGTGAAGCCTTTGCCGAGGACGTCGGTGGCGAGCTTGAGCGGGAGCCAGTCGGGGTCGGCGACGCGGAGTCCGCTGGGTTGGCCGATGATGACGGAGACGCTGGATTTGTCGGGGAGGTTGACGAGTTTTTCTCCGGCGGTGGCGACGGCTTTTTCGATGGCGGGGCGCTTGGGCTGCATGGAGGTCCATCCGGCGAAGTTTTTGTCGAGGCTCTGTTTTACGAGCGCGGCGTCGGCGTCGCCGACGATGACAAGGTGCAGGCCGTGGGTGCTGTAGTTCGCGGTGTGGAAGGCTTTGACTTCGGCGAGTTTGGCGGTGGTGATGGCGGTGATTTGGTCGGCGATGCTGTCGCGATGGTTGGGGTGGCCGGCGGGGAATGCGACTTGGGAAAATGCGACGGCGGCTTGCTGGGTGGTGTCCTCCAAGGTCATTTGGAGTTCGCTGGCGAATTGCTTTTTGAGTTTCTCGAACTCAGCAGGGCGGAACGCGGGATGGCGCAGTTGCTCGGCGAGGAGTTCGAGGACAAGGGGAAGGTCTTTGGCGATGCACTTGCCGGTGAATTCGACGGTGTCGTTGCCCGCGTGGAATTCGAGGTGGGCTCCTGCTTTTTCGAGCAGTTCGGCGATTTCGAACTCGCCGCGTTTTGTGGTGCCGAGGTCGAGCATTCCGGCGGCGAGGACGGCGAGTGTGCGGTTCTTTGCGGCGCTCTCGCCCGCTGGCAGGCTGCCGTGGAGGGTGACGATGTCTTTCACGCCGGTCTTGCAGACGAGCACGTCGGCCCCGGCGATGTTCTCGCGTGCGACTTGTGCCGCGAGGTTCGTGGAGGCGGGTGCGGCGAGTTCTTTTTCCGGCGGCTTGGGTGGGAGGACTTCTTTTTGTGCGAACTTTTCTTCGATTGGTGCGGGCTCGGCTTCGGTTTCGGATTCGTCTTCGCCCGGCTCGAACCAGCCGACGACGCTGCGTTTATCAAGGAAGTATTTCTTTGCCACGCGCTGCACGTCCGCGGGAGTGACGGCGCGGATTTTGTCATCGAGCGTGGAGAAAAGTGTCCAGTCCCCGCAGGCGATGCATTCGTTGATCATGGAGGCGAGAGCGAAGGTGCCGTCGCGCTCGAAGGCTCGCTCGGCCAGCAATCCGGCGACGGCGTTTTGGACTTCGGATGCGGTGACGCCGTCTTTTTTCACTGCGGCGATGGCGGCTGCGATGCGTTTTTCTACGTCGGCGTGTTTGGCACCGTCTGCGAGTTCGGCGGTGATGGTGTGGAGCGAGGGGTCGCGGTTGAAGCCGGACGATGCGCTGACTTCGGTGGTGAGGTTTTTGTCTGTGAGGATGCGATAAAGGCGGCTGGTTTTGCCCGCTGCGAGGACGGCTCCGAGGACTTCCACGGCGGGCCAGTCGGGGTCGGTGGCGCGGCAGATTTTGTGGGCGATGGAGACGACACCGAGCTCACCGGCGCGCCGGATGCCGACGCGACGCTGGGCGGTCTGCTCGGGTTCGACGGTGTACATTTCCGGGAAGGGATGCGGGGCTTTTGGGATGACGCCGTATTTTTCCCGGATGAGCGCGAGCGCGGCACCGGGCTCGAAGTCGCCGATGAGCGTGGCGGTGGCGTTGTTGGGCCAATAGAAGGTGTCGTAGAATGCGCGGAGCTTGGTGATCGGCACGCGCTCGATGTCGCTGCGCCAGCCGATGGTGTCGTGGTGGTATGGGTGCGCCATGAATGCGGAGGCCCATAGTTCCTTCTCCAAAGCGCTGCGCGGGTCGTTTTCGCCGCGCTCGAATTCGTTGCGCACGACGGTCATCTCGGGCTTCCGATCTTCTTCGGTGAGGGTGAGGTTGCGCATCCGGTCGGCCTCAACTTCGACGAGGAGCGGGAGGGCGTTCGATGGGACGGTGGCGAAGTAGTTCGTGCGGTCGAGCCAGGTCGTGGCGTTGGTTTCTGCGCCGACGCGCTCGAGTAGTTGGTCGAAGCCTGTGCCGATGCTGCGGTTGTATTTTTCCGTGCCCTTAAACATGAGGTGTTCGAGCAGATGGGTCGCGCCGGTGGTGCCGGTGACTTCGTTGCGCGAACCGACGTGATAGGTGATCATGAAGGTGACGACCGGGATGGATTTTTGCGGGAGTAAAAGGACGCGGAGTCCGTTGGAGTCGAGGGTGTATTCGTCGATCCCACCGACGGTGCGGACGTGGGAAAAGCCGTCGGCTTTGATGGGTTCGGCGATGAGTGCGGCAGTGGACATGGCAAGGATGGTGAGGATGAGTTTCATGGAAGTGGTGTGGGTGAATCTCCCACGGACGTAATGCTCCCTTGTTGAAGCGACGGCAGGAGAGCGAGCAAACGAGGGATGAGCGGTTCGAGGGCATCCAGTCGATTCGTCGGCGCGACCAGGATTACCAATGCGACCGGCAGTTTCGCGGTGTTTTGCTGGTAGGGAATATTTTGATCACTCGTTAGAAAGACTTCACATCGTTCCGCCATAAGCGCGAGTAATGCGCCGTTCTTCACGCCCGCCCAGCCCATGCGCTGCACGGTTTCGACGGTGTGCCCGACAATCAAACTCCCCAATGGTCGAGGAACACATTCATCAAGGAGGATCCTCACGCTGCCGCCGCGAATAGCAGGCGTTTTGCCTCCTCCAGTCCCGCGATTGCCTGCTCGCGAGTGACGGACGGGAAGTGGTCGAGGAACTCATCAAGTGAGTATCCGCCTTCGAGATAGTCCACGAGATTGGTCATCGGCACGCGCGTTCCACGAAAGACTACGGTGCCGCCCATGATTTCAGGATCGGAGTGAAAAACAGAGCTTGCAGGCATAGTATGATGTTACGATGCGGGTGGGATTGCTTCAAGCTCCGCGTGTGGTCGCTTTCACACCCCCGCCGTCTCCAGCATTGCGGCGAGAACTTTCGTGGCTTCGAAAGTCTCTACGGCCACTTCAAATGCTGCGCGCGAGTGGGCGGCGTAGTCGGCGCGGATGGCGTGGACGTGTTCGACGATTTGATCGGGATTTTCAAAAGAGAGCAGCCCTTTATCTCCACCGTAGAGCCGTGTGAAGCCTGTCTCATGCGTGATCGCAGGCCGCCCAGCAGCCAGGTAGCAGGCGGTGCGGTCGCTGAACCAGCCGGTCTTCAGCCGGACATACTGGTCTTTCGCGACGGTGAATTCGCCACGGGAGCTTTGGATGTAATTCAGGTAGCCGTCCCACTCGATGCTCATCTGGTCGGGTGAGACGAGCCGCCAGTGA
>JAYTMG010000392.1:0-3405 GCA_043728745.1 Verrucomicrobiaceae bacterium | reverse complement strand
CGCCGAGTGCGGCTTTGTAGCTCGCATCCGCGGAGTTTTTCGCCGCCACGTAATTATCGGGCTTGATGCCCACGAGCAGGTCGCCCTTTTTCACCATCTGCCCTTCCTTCACCGGCAGTTCGATAATCTCGCCCGCGACTTCCGGGCTGATGACCACTTGCGTCACTGGCTGGATGCGGCCGCTCGCCACCACGGTTTCCGTGAGGTCGCGTTTCGCCGCCTTTTCCACCTGCACGGAAATCGTCTCGTCCGGCTTGTGCGTCGCCTTCCACCCATACCAGCCGCCCCCTGCGAGTACGAGCAGGATGAGCAGTATCCACTTCTTCTTTTTACGCCTGCGAGGTTTCGGTGTCATCTGTGCGCCGTTAGAAGCGCGAGAACCCGACCGCGCGTCAAGTCCCACGCGAAAATTGCCGTGCCTCCGTCCGCAAGCCTGCTATCACCGCGCCATGCGCACACTGCTGCTTTTCCTTGCCATGACGACATCACTCTTCGCCGAACCGACGCTTCCGCTCACCCTGCGCTCCCGCGCAAAATCGGACGGCGCACTCTCGGAAAAACGCGCCGCCTGGGAGCCGGCCAAAACCGCCATCATCGTCTGCGACATGTGGGACGACCACTGGTGCCGCAGCGCCGCAAGGCGTGTCACCGAGCTCGCGGGCCCGATGAACGAAATGCTGAAAACCGCGCGCAAGAACGGCATCTTCATCATCCACGCACCGAGCAGCGTCACCGACTTTTATAAAGACACGCCGCAGCGCAAACTCGCGCAATCCGCACCGTTTGCGAAGACGCCCGTCCCGCTCGCCAGCTCGCCGCGATGGGGCACCTCGTGGTGCTGGACGGACCCGAAACACGAAGCCGTCCTGCCCGTCGATGACAGCGATATGGGCTGCTCCTGCACCGACCGGAAATGCGAAATCATCCCCCCGTGGAAACGCCAGCACCCGCTCATCGAACTCGCCCCCGGCGACGCCCTCACCGACGACGGACAGGAGACCTGGAACCTCCTCACCGCACGCGGAATCGACAACGTCATCCTCTGCGGAGTGCATCTCAACATGTGCGTCCTTGGCCGCCCCTTCGCCATCCGCCAGCAAGTCTATCTCGGAAAACACGTCGTCTTCATGCGCGACATGACCGACTCGATGTACAACCCCGAACGCCCGCCCGGAGTGGACCACTTCACCGGCCACGACCTCATCATCGCCCACGTAGAAAAGCACTGGTGCCCGAGCATCACAAGCGACGCAATCACCGGCGGTAAGCCCTTCCGCTTCAAGGAAGACACACGAGGGAAATAGAATGAAAACTTTCGCTCTCATCGCCATCGCGTGCTTCGCGTGCCTCGGGCTCGGCTGGGCTGTAGGACGGCTCGATTCCGGCCCTGTTTCCGGCAAAGCCAGCGCGTCTTCCGCAAAAGACGCAGGCCTTTCCTCCGGCACCGGCTCGCTCGGCGATAGCGCTGGCGATTCGTCGGCCACCGATGCCGCCACACGCTCCGCTCGCGCGCTTTCCTCACTCACCGCTGCAACGCGGCGCGGAAACAGCATGGATGCCTATCGGGAAATCGTAATCGCAGTCAGCCAACTCAGCCCCGAAGACATCCAGACCGCGCTTAAATTTGCAATCCGCTCTGGGCGCAGTGAGACGTCTTACATGATCCCCGCGATCATTGCGCAGTGGGCGAAGACCGACCCCAGAGCCGCAGCCGATTACTCCCTGCAAACCAAAGATATCCAGCATTGGCAGCGCACAACGGCCGTCATGAGCAGCGCAGCGGAGTGGGCAAAGAAGGATCCGCTCGCCGCAAAGGAATGGGTGCGAACGATCGAGAGCACGTCCGACAAACGCACGGCAAACACGGGGATCGCAAACGGAATGCTCGCCGCCGACCCACAAGGCGCGTTCGCATGGCTCCAATCCCTAAAAGCGGAAGAGCGCGCGCCCGACGCTTATCGGGAATTTTTTAATCAATGGAGCGCTGCCGACCCCGGCGCTGCCTCGCGTAGCGTCCTGACCATGCCAGCAGGAGAGGGACGCTCGCAAATCATGAGCACCATCGCCGGGCAGTGGGCCGCGACCGATCCGAATTCCGCCCTCGCATGGGCCAGCAACCTCTCGGACATGTCTGGAAGGAGCCGGGCAATCGGCGCTGTTTTAGGAAAATGGACACTGACCGATCCTCAACTCGCCACAGACGCCGCAAAAGCCCTCCCCGCTGGGACGATTCGCAACGACGCCGTCCTCTCCATCGTCAGCGTTCTTGCCCAGCGTGACGTCGCAGCCGCGGTGGCCCTCGCAAATGAACAACTCACCGGCAATTTCCGCCTGCAAGCCCTTCGCAACACCGCACAAAACCTTTCCTACACAAATCCGAAAGCTGCGGCAGAAATTGCCTTACAATGCTCTCTTGGCGACGATCGGAACTATATCATGCGAAACGTCCTTGCAAACTGGGGACGCGATTCCCCTGCCGATGCAATCGCATTCATCCAGAAAAACATCCCGCCTGGCGATGAGCAGGGCAACGCGATGCAGTCAGCGATAAGCGCATGGGTGAACATCGACCCCAAAACCGCGCTCGAGTTCGCGATGAGCACCGCAAAATCCAAACCCGAAACAATAGGAGGGTTCGTTGCAAACTGGGCCCAGCAAGACTCAGCCGCAGCGTATGCTTGGGCAAGCGCCCAGCCCGACGGCTCCACCAAATCTCTCGCCCTCGCCGGTGCGATAGGCGGAATGGCGCGTGTAGAGCCCGAGCGAGCAAAGAAGCTCCTAACAGCCGCTTTTCTCGAAAGCCTCCCCGACAACTCAAGGTCCAACCTTATCAATAACGTTGCAGCGAGCCTGACGGTTCGCAATCCAGCCGATACCGCCGCATGGGCCGCCACCTTAACGAGCGAAAAAGCGCGGACCGCCGCATACCAAGCCACCAGCAGCGCATGGGCCAATGCCGATCCCGTAGCAGCCGCAGAGTGGCTGGAGACGCTTCCCAGCGGCAAAGAACGGGACACCGCCACTGCCAGCTACGCCAACACCGTCAGGAGCGCCGACCCGGAAGGCGCGACTGTATGGGCCTCAACCATTCAGGACGGCGGAGTCAGACAAAACACCATCGAGAACATCGCGCGCGAGTGGCTAAAGATCGACAAAGCCGCCGCCACCACCTGGCTAAAATCCACAACCACCCTCACCGCCGAAGCCAAGGCCAAGCTCCTCCCAACGCCCAAATAACATTGAACCCACGCCGCCCGCCTCTGGAAATGGGTCAGGCTCTTTATTTAAACAAACTTGAGGTTCCAGAGTAAGCGGAGTGCCCAGTGCCATAGGGCAATGATCGCGTTTCGGCGGCGCCGAGGTATAAATTCCGTAGGGAGTTCGTATATGGAACTTACGAACTTA
>JAYTMG010000391.1:0-1667 GCA_043728745.1 Verrucomicrobiaceae bacterium | reverse complement strand
GCGGTAGTTGATGTTGGGCGGGAGGAAGCCGCCGTTCAGCGCCAGCACGCAGATTGCGGCCTCGATGGCACCTGCCGCGCCGAGCGAATGGCCCATCATTCCTTTTGTGGAGCTGACCGGAGTTTGTACGCCGAAAATCTTCGCAATCGCGACGCCTTCGCTGCTGTCGTTAAACGCGGTCGCGGTGCCGTGAGCGTTGATGTAGTCGATGTCGGCGGGCGCACGGCGGGCGTCGGTGAGGGCGCGGGACATGGCAAGCTCGGGGCCGATTCCGCTGGGGTGCGGCTGGGTGAGGTGATGGTTGTCGGTGGAGATTCCGTAACCCGTGACTTCCGCGAGAATGGGCGCGCCGCGGCGTTGGGCCGACGAGAGTTCTTCCAGCGAGAGCAGCGCCGCGCCTTCGCCGAGAACCAGCCCGGTGCGAGCGCGATCGAAAGGCCGCACTTTATCCGTGGTCGCCGCTTGCAGCGAATCGAACCCGACAAAAACCAATTCGCAAAGCGCATCGTATCCACCCGCAAGCACGCGGTCGTGAACGCCTGCACGAATAAGGCGGAAGGCGTGGCCGATGGCATTGCTGCCCGACGCACAAGCGTTCGCGATAATCTGCGCAGGTGCGGTGGAGTCGATGGCACGCAGCGCATCAAGCACGGGACGTTGCGCGGGATAATTTGCGAGCAGCGCGGCCTGGCTGCGCTGGCGTTTGCTCTGCGTGCGATAGTAGCGCTCGCCATCCGACATCCCACCGCTCGTCGTGCCGATCACTGCGCATTCCGGCGAGAAGCCAGGGTCGCCGCTGCGGGCTTCCAGTGCTGCGGCGATCATCATGCGTGAGGCGGGGTGTAGCCGCTCGTCATCCGCCGGCAGCCGGGGCGCGTGCCCTGCGGTTTTCGATCTGCATTTTGACACATCGAACATCGTCACCGGCGCAACACAGTCGCGGGCTTCCCGCAAAACGCGCGACGCTTCCCCGCAGCCGATTCCCAGCGGGCTCACGGTGCCCATCGAGGTGATGACGACCCGGCGAAATGCGTTGGCGAATACGGCGGGCACTTTACGCGAGCTGGATGCCGAAGAAGTCTCCGAAGACTTTTGTGTAAACGTCGATTTTCATCGGAGGCAGCCAAATCCTCCGAAACTCGGCGGGCGCAATCCACTTCCATCCGCGAAACTCTGGGATGGCCGTCGCCACATTGATCTTCGAGTCCTCCGCGAGAAAGTCGCACAGGAAATAAGTCTGGTCCTTCCCCACGAATCCCTTCTTCCGCCCCGCTGGAAACATGTAGTGGTATCCCGTGCGCTTTTCCACGATCCGAAAGTCGCCGGGCTCGATCCCGATTTCCTCGTGCAATTCGCGGGTGAGCGCCTGCTCCAGCGTCTCGCCATCATCCACGCCGCCCTGCGGAAACTGCCACGCGTTGCGAATGTGGATGCGCTCGCAAACGAGGATTTTACCCTCGCGATTGCGGAGAATTGCCGCGACGTTGGCGCGGAGCTTCGGCTCATTATTACTCATGGAAAATATTCGGAAATTCGGCGTGTGGTTTTGCTTGCTCGGTCTGTTTGCGGGCCTCGCGCTTTGGTGGTGGCTCCAGCCCGAGCGTCAGGTCCGCCGCGCGCAGACGAGACTCATCGCTGCCATTGAAGGCAAGGACTTTGCCGCGTTC
>JAYTMG010000390.1:0-8034 GCA_043728745.1 Verrucomicrobiaceae bacterium | reverse complement strand
CGTGGTGATGTGCAAGTGCGACAGGAGCGGGGCTTTCCTAAGCCCCGTGTGTGCCGCGTCAGCGGGACGGACGCTTGCCACTGACGTGGCAACGGGGCTTAGGAAAGCCCCGCTCCTTTCAGCGCTCACATCACAGAGCGGTCACACCCGTTTGCGCTGGCGTGACGCCTGGAACTGCTTCCACCGCACGTGGACCCAGTCGGCGAACAAAAGATCAAAGTCGAAAAACAGGTGTTGAATCGAAACACGCCCGTTAGACGGCGCCTCCCCAGCCCCGACCGCCCGGATCGCGACGAGCGCTAGTTCGGCGTTCCGAAAGACCAAATCCGGGTGCATCCAAAACGCTGCAAATTCCATTAGCTGAAGGACGCCGACATTGCTAGTCAGCGGGGAAATCTTAAAGGAAGTCCAGTCGTCGTCCATGGATGCAGGTTCCGACAGCGAGGCGACGATGCGACCCTGCCACTCGACGACCCATTTCAGGCTCAGTCCGTAGTCGGCCATCGCTACGCGGCGACGGAGAGCGGAGTCAGATGCAAACCGGCGGCTTTGCTCCCGGGCGACGACCGCTTTTTCGTCATAGTTCATAATGCAATGCTAGGTTTGAGTGCTTCGGGCATCATTTGATGGTTCGGAGCGGAACACGGGCAAATAAAACTTGTGGGCTACCGGCGTGCGGAGAATGAATGTTCTGTTTCTGAGGTGGAAGATCCATGCAGGTCGGTAGCCCACGGTTTGATACTGTTGGACTGCGTAGTAGTACGCAATGCTTTTCTTGTGTTATTTGTTAAATTCCTGAGCCTCAAAGTGGAGGAGAAGGCATTGCGAGGATTCGGCACGGAGGCCGGTGCGTTAGGGGAGCGGTGAATAAAGCGGGAACGAAGTTTTGAAACCACTAATCTACGTTCATCTTCTTTAATCTTCGGAGCGGTTTGCCTCACAATGAGACCGGATTTCTAACGCCACAGAGGCAGCGGGCGACGGGGTGAATCGTTCTCGTTCTCGTTCTCGGATCTCGAGTTCAAGGACGAGGACGATCCCCCTTTATAATCCCATCCAAACGCCCAACGAGCCCCGATACTTCTGTTCTTACCGGCTCCCGGTGAGCATAAACAGCCCATGCAGTCCGCGATTGACCACAGCCCGAACCCGCCTCCCGCGACCCGGAGAAAAACCCTCAACTTCTCACTATGGTTTGGCGTCTGTTTGCTGCTGGCGCTGCTCACTATCAACGCGGTGCTGGGCTATCGAAACACGCGGCACCTCAAGGAGGACGCCCATCGAGTCGCACACACATACGAAGTGCTAGAGTTGAGCGGTGATACGCTGCTCGCGCTGGTGGACGCGGAGACGGGGGCGCGCGGCTTTGTCATCACCGGCCAGGAGGAATTCTTGCAGCCTTACGAATCGAGCCTTGTCACTTTGGGCAGGAAGTTCGCTTGGCTGAAAGAGCTGACGAAAGACGACGCTGGCCAGCAAGCTCGCATCGAGAAACTGGAGGGGTTGGCGGCCGTACGCCTCGGCTTTTTGAAGGAGACCATCGCCGTGCGCCGCACGAGTGCGGAGGATGCGGCGGCCCTAGTTGCGACAGGCACAGGCAGGGCGCAGATGGATTTGATTCGGCGAGAAATCCAGGAGTTGAAGCAGGTGGAAGCCGACTTTCTCACCACTCGGAAGAGCGCCAGCGCCGCGACTTATAGGGCCGCAGTGACGACGGGCTTTGTGACGGTTCTCTTGGAATTGAGCATGGTCGGGGCGTTCGTCTGGCTCATTCACCGAAGCCAGCGAGCAAGTGAGAAAGCGGCGGAGATCCTCCTCCAGAGCGAGCGTCGGTTCCGGGCGATCGTGAACTCCAGCTTCCAATACACGGGCTTGCTCGACGTAGAGGGCAGGATGCTGGAGGCGAACCAAACGTCGCTGGATGCAGTCGGCACTACCGCGGACGCTGTGGTCGGATCGTTCTTCTGGGCGACGCCGTGGTGGTCCCCATTCCCCGAGGTGCAGGAGCAGGTCCGGGAGGGGACGCGGCGGGCGGCGGCGGGTGAGTTTGTGCGGTTCGAGACGAAGTCCCGGATGAAAGACGGGGCGGAGGTGCTCGTGGATTTTAGCATCACTCCCATCCGAGACGAGCACGGCAAAGTCGTGCTGCTGGTGCCGGAGGGGCGGGACATCACGGACATCAAGCGCGCCGAGGAGGCTCTGCGGGAGCGCTCGCACTTTCTCCAGCGCGTCACCACCGTGACGCCGAGTGTGGTGTACACGATGGATATCATCGACCTTCGTATCACATGGATTAATGCGCAGGTCGCGCCGGTGATGGGGTATTCCGTGGAGGAAGTTCTTGCGATGGGCGCGTCATTCATGCCGCGCATTATGCACCCCGATGACCTTCTGCGGATGCCTGCGCATTTCGAGCAGCTCGCTCGTTCGGCGGATGGCGAGTTGGTGGAAATCGAATACCGGCTCCGCCATCCCGATGGCACATGGCGGTGGTTCGGAGGCCGGAAGACGCCATTTACTCGCGATGCGAAAGGCAACGTGCGGGAGGTCATCGGCACCTCCTCCGATATATCCGAGCGGAAGAAGGCGGCAGAAGCGCTTCGCCAGAACGCTGAGCTATTTTCCACCCTCATCGAGCAGGCACCGATGGGGACGTATGTGGTGGATGCGCAGTTCCGCGTGCATCAAGTGAATGCCGAGGCGCTGCCGATCTTTGCCGCTGTGCAACCGGTGGTCGGCCGCGATTTCCGGGAGGTGCTGCATGTCCTCTGGGGGCCGGAGGTCGGTGGGCGATGCGCAGACATCTTCCAGCACACGCTGGAGACGGGGGAGCGGTATGTTTCGCCGCGCTTCACCGAGCTGCGCAGTGATCTTGGCATGGAGCAGACCTTTGAATGGCAGACGCAACGCGTGTCTTTTCCCGACGGGCAATATGGCGTGGCCTGCTACTTCAACGAAGTCACGGAACGCGAGCTGGCAACCGATAAACTGCGTGAAGCAAAGGAAATCGCCGAGGCCGCGAATCGTAGCAAGGACCGCTTCCTCGCCGTCCTCAGCCACGAACTGCGCACCCCGCTCACGCCCGTGCTGATGACGGTCGCGGCACTCGAACACGACCCGAGTTTGCGACGGGACGTGCGGGAGGAGATGTCGATGATTCGGCGGAACATCGAGCTGGAGACCAAGCTCATCGACGACCTCCTGGATGTGAGCCGAATCGCGAGCGGCAAGCTGGAACTGCGCACCGAGCCGCTCGACCTCAATGGCGCGGTGCTCCACGTCTGCGCCATGTGCCGCCCGCAATTACTGGACCAAGAGATTCAGCTCACGCTCGACCTTTGCGAGGACGTGGGATTCATCAGCGCCGACCCGGCGCGCTTTGAGCAGGTGCTCTGGAACGTGCTCAAGAACGCTGTGAAATTCACCCCGCTCAAGGGCGAGATCCGGATAGGCAGCAAGCGACTCTCGCCCACACGCGTCGAAGTCCGCATCACCGACACCGGCGCAGGCATTGCGGCGGATGTATTGCCACGAATCTTCGATGCCTTCGAGCAAGGCGACGCCCGCATTACGCGGCAGTTCGGCGGGCTCGGGCTCGGACTCGCGATTTCAAAAGCGCTCGTCGATCTCCACGGCGGCACCCTTCGCGCCGAGAGCGCTGGGGCCGGACAGGGCGCGACATTTATCATCGAAGTGCCGGGCATTCCGACGCCGCTCAAAGTGGACCCATTGGACACACCTGCGGAACCCGAAGGCATCAAGGCACGCGCCCTCCGTCTCCTCATCGTGGAGGACCACGCGGACACCGCGCGCTCGTTGAAAATTATTCTCACCCAAGAAGGCTTCACGGTGACCACTGCCGGCTCTATCGCGAGCGCTCTCGCCCTCGCAATGACACAAACTTTCGACATCCTCGTGAGCGATCTCGGCCTCCCCGACGGGTCCGGCCACGAATTGATGACCAAGATTCAGGACGTCCAGCCGCTTCGTGGAATCGCCATGAGCGGGTACGGGATGGAAGAGGACGTGCGCCAGAGTCTTGCGGCGGGGTTCTCCGAGCACCTCGTCAAGCCCGTCAAAATCCCCCGACTGATCGAGGCGATCCTACAGGTGCGAACCGGGGCCCGGAAAACATCGGCGCGCCCCCGCGTGTGAATGATTCGAGCATTTGCTTTTCCCCAGCGGCATGTACGGTGGGCTCGCCATGAAGACATCCCGCCGATCATTTCTCACTACGACGATTACCACTGCCGCAGCGCTCAGCGCGCGACTTTCCGCCGCCGATGCGGCCAGCGGATTGAAAGGGCGCATCCATCATTCCGTTTGCAAATGGTGCTACCCAAAAGTGCCGCTCGAAGAGCTTTGCACGGCGGGGAAAGCGATTGGCATCACGAGCATCGACCTCGTCGAACCGTCAGATTTTCCGACCTTGAAAAAGCACGGGCTCACCTCGGCGATGACTTCATTTCCCACGATTGCCGGGCCGAAGGGCGAGAAAATCGGGAGCATCCCGTTTGGCTTTAACCGGACGGAGCACCACGATCTACTCATCAAAGCGTATGAGCCTTTTATCGCAGCGGTCGCGGATGCAGGCTTCACGAACCTCATTTGCTTTTCGGGAAACCGGAACGGGATGGACGATGAGACGGGACTCAAGAACTGCGCAGAAGGGCTCAAGAAGCTCCTGCCGCTCGCGGAGAAACGCGGAGTGACGCTCGTGATGGAACTGCTGAACAGCCGCGTAAATCATCCCGACTATATGTGCGACCGCAGCGATTGGGGCATCGCACTTTGCAAAGCAATCGGGTCCGAGCGATTCAAGCTGCTGTTCGACATTTACCACATGCAGATCATGGACGGGGATGTGATTTCGCGCATCCGGGCGGGGAAGGATTATTTCGCGCACTACCACACGGGCGGGGTTCCGGGGCGCAACGAGATCGATGAGACGCAGGAGCTGAACTACCCTGCAATCATGCGGGCGATCGCTGAGACGGGTTACAAAGGATTTGTCGCTCAGGAATTCATCCCGAAACGCGAGCCGCTGGTTTCGCTCAAGCAGGCCGTCGGCATCTGCGACATTTAAGCTCCGCTGAATCCGCACGAACTAAAGTCCGCGTTGATCGCTGAGGCCGCCGCCCTCGGGTTTGGCGAATGCAGGATCGCGCCCGCTGGCGAGCCGCCGCACGCCGAGGCATTTCGCGAGTGGCTGGCTGCGGGGAATCACGGCGACATGGCGTGGATGGCGCGCAATGCGGACCGCCGGACCAATCCCGACCTCGTTTTGCCGGGCGTGAAATCGGTGATCGTCCTCGCGATGAACTACTGGCAGCCCGGCTCGGAGACCTCCGGAATCGCCCGCTATGCGTGGGGCGACGACTACCATGACGTGATGGAGCCGAAGCTCTGGCAGCTCGACGCGTGGCTGCAAACCCACGGCGGGCGCCAGCGTCAATACGTGGACACCGGGCCTGTGCTGGAGCGCGATTTTGCAGCGCTCTCGGGGCTGGGCTGGCACGGCAAAAGCACGATGCTCATTCACCCGAAACTGGGCACATGGTTCTTTCTCGCCTCGATTTTCACCACGCTGGAACTGCCGCCGGATGAGCCCGCGCGCGACCACTGCGGAAAATGCACGAGCTGCATGACGGCGTGCCCCACCGGCGCGATCACCGCGCCGCAGAAAGTGGATGCGCGGCTTTGCATCAGTTACCTGACGATTGAAAACAAAGGCCCGATCCCGCTCGAACTTCGTCCGCTCGTGGGACATCGCATTTACGGATGCGACGCCTGCCTCGATGCGTGCCCGTGGAATCGTTTCGCGCAGGAATCGCGGGAGGCGCGATTTGCCGCGCGCGACTTTGTCGGGATGCGTCTGAGGGACTATCTCGCGCTCGACGACGACGCGTTTCGCACGCTGTTCCACAAGTCGCCGATCAAGCGAATCAAACGCGCCCGACTGCTGCGGAATGTGTGTGTTGCGCTTGGAAATGTGGGCACGGAAGACGATCTGCCCGCGCTGGATCTAGCGGCCACCGATCCGGAGCCGCTGATAGCAGAACATGCCGCATGGGGAGCTGCGCGCATCCGCGAACGCATCGTGTTTTTATAAAAACCACAATCAATTGCGGCGGCTGGCACCGAGCGTGCTTTTCTCAATCGGTATGTTCACATTTGCATATCAAGCTCGGGATACCGCCGGGAAGGTCGTCACCGGCGTTCAAGAAGGTCTCAACGAAGAAAACGCTATCAACGCGCTGATGACGCGAGGATTGCTCGTTCTTTCCATCCAGCAAAAATCCGCAGGCAAAATCACCCGCGGCGCAATCAAAGTCTCCGAGACGGACCTCGTGCTCTTTACTCGGCAGCTTGCCACGATGGTGGATGCAGGTCTTCCGCTCGTCAGCGGACTTACCGCGCTGTTTGAGCAATCCGACCCACGCAAGCAAGCGGGACTCCGGCGCGTCATCGGCGAAGTCAGCGCACACGTGCAGGACGGCGCAACATTTTTCGAATCCATCGGCAAACACCCGACCATCTTCAAGAAGCTCTACACCTCGATGGTGAAAGCGGGAGAATCCGGCGGTATGCTCGCAGAAGTTCTGGATCGGCTAGCAGGATTCCTGGAAGCATCCGCACGGCTTACAAAGAAAGTAAAATCCGCGCTGACGTATCCCGTCATCGTGATTTGTATCGCCATGGCGATCACCACATTCCTGATTGTGAAAGTAGTCCCGGTGTTCGGAAGTATCTTCGCGGACTTCGGTGCCAAACTCCCCGCCCCTACACAGTTCCTGATGGATCTGTCGGATTTCATTCGCGCCTACTGGTACTACATCGTCGCGGCGATTGCCGGCACGTTCTATGCCATTCGCGCATGGGTAAACAGCGAGACTGGAGCCGCGACGTGGGATCGATGGAAGCTGAAGCTGCCGATCTTCGGCCCGCTCATCCACAAGATCTGCATGACGCGGTTTGCACGCACATTTGCTCAGCTCATCCGTTCCGGTGTTCCGATTCTCGAAGTGTTGCAAATCGTCGGCGACACCTCCGGAAACAGCGTCGTGACGAACGCCCTTCGCAGCGTCTCAAACGACGTAGAGAAAGGAGAAAACCTCACCTCCGCACTCAGCCGCCAACCCATCTTCCCGCCCATGATGCTCCGCATGGTTTCCGCAGGTGAAAGCACCGGTAAAATCGACACCATGCTCGAGAAAATGGCTGATTTCTGGGATGAAGAAATCGAGTCAACGCTCTCAGCACTGACCTCGCTCATGGAGCCCATCCTCATCGTATTTCTCGGCGTCATCGTCGGCGGCATCGTCATCGCGATGTTCCTGCCAATCTTCAAACTGAGCGACGTCGTCTCGAACTAAGCGACGTGGTTTCAGGCCCCCACTAAACCGCCCACACAAAGAAGCGCTCCATAGGCGAGCCCGGCGAAAGCCGCGGCTCGCCATCGCTTTTCCGAGGAAGTCACCCACGCGACCTGGTCGCGCAGCGTGTAGGGCATCCCCACCCAGAACATCCCGACGATGATCCAGACATAAGTCAGCGAAACCAGCAGCAACCGGACCTGCTCATCCCGCATGAATGCAGCCTCCAAGAGCGGTTCCGCCGCCATCAGCACCAACCCGCCCAGCGCGCGGACCGCGAGAAATTCCTGCATGAAGAAAATCGCGAGCACGGCAGAAACCGGCGTGAGATAAAGCACCAGACTGCGCCAGTTGCTGAACTCCCCGAGGTCGCTCACCTTCACGAGCCAGAAAAACCACGCTGCCAGAATGATCGTCAAAATCGCACCTGCCGGCTTGTTGCGGGGAAAATCCCGGAGCCACTCTTTGGCAGCCCCTCCCCGAAGAATCGCGAAAAGATGCGAAGCGACCAGAAGCAAACCGACGAGAAGCATCACTGATTTGAGCGTGAACGAATAGCTCATGAAAAACGGCGGCCATGCAACTTCGCCCGCCGCACTTGCGCAAGCTTTACGTTGCACCTGACTTAGAAACGCAGCACCGAGTGTGATTCAATTGT
>JAYTMG010000389.1:0-1709 GCA_043728745.1 Verrucomicrobiaceae bacterium | reverse complement strand
CATCTCGCGCAAGACCGTCATCGGTGATGTCCTCGGAGTGCGTGCGCCTGAGCGCGATCCCGGCTCTGTCGCTTGCTTGGTAGCCGGAATGTTGCGCGGCGCGCAAATCTACCGGGTCCACAACGCCCGCGCCGCCGCCCAAGCTGCGCAAAGCATCTACGCGCTGGGCTGATTACTTCGCTCCGCTCTTGCGGAGCTCTTCGGGGCTGCTGCCGAAGCCCTCTTTGTCCCGCGCGCCGAGAGGTCCGGCCATTGGCGGAGTCTCGAAAAATTTACCGTCATCCACCATGCGCGGGTCGCCGCTTCTGCGCAGCACATCGAGCAATCGTTTCTCCAAACCTGCGCGAATGGCAGCGTGCGCCGGGTCGTCAGCGACGTTGTTCATTTGGTGCGGATCGCGGACGAGGTCGTAGAGTTCGACTCGCGGTCGTTTGCCGTAGGCCCTTTCGTACGCGGCCTTCCACTGAGGATCGTGGCGCTTGCCGACGAGCCACGCCTTGGTCGGGCCGGCGTCGTCGTCGGGGATCGTCACGCGCGTTTGTTCGGTGATTTCGCCGATGGTCGGCGGAGTCGCGGAATCGAGCCGATACGGCTCGCCGAGTGGCCAGCGCTCGGGATGAAAGTTAATGATGAGCGAATGATCCTTCGTGCGAATCGCCCGTTGCGGATACGGGAGCCAGCCGTCCCGCGCATTTTCCACGTGGCGCTCACGTCCGATGAAAACAGCATCGCGCGCTGGCTCGACGATGCCGGATTTTTCGGACCGCAGGATATTCGCAAGGCTGCGTGCGCTCATTGCCTCGGGGACTTTGACGCCGCACAGCTCGAGAAAAGTGGGAGCAAGATCCGGAAGGGAAACGAGATCGTCCACAACCCGTCCGCCCTTTGCCCCCGCCCATCGGATCGCCAGCGAAACGCTGGAGCCGAAGTCGTAAAGATTGCATTTGCCGTGCGGAAAACCGGGCGCGCCGTGGTCGCCGCTCACAACGAGAATGGTGTTGTCGAGCTCGCCAATCGCCTCCAGCTTTTTCAGCAAAACGCCGAGTGCTGCATCGAGAGCCATCGCCTCGCCAAAGTAGTCTGCCACATCCTCGCGAATCTCGGGCACGTCGGGCAAAAATGGCGGCAGTTTTCCTTTCAGGTCGTCGGGGTTCAGATTCCAGAGTCCTTTACCAGAGCCCTTCTGCCACTTGCGATGGGTGTTCGTCGGGCCAAACCAAAAACAGAACGGCGCATCCGCGGGGCGAGCTGCGAGGAAGGCGTCGAAATTTGCGCCGACCTCGCCAAGCAACTCCGCCTTCGCCGCATCAAGCGCGGTGCCTGCGGCAACCAATTTAGTCACCGTTGTCGAAAAACTATTGAAACGCCGCCCGGCTTTCTCATGCGCGAATTTCTGTCCGCCATACGGGGCATCGGCGGGCGTGCCGGGTCCCCACACTTTATACATCTTGCCGATGTGATAGCCCGCGCTTTGAAGCAAAAGCGGATACGCCGGGTTCGATCCATCCCACACGGCCCCGCGCAAAATCGCGCCCCGGCCCGTCTGCCAAAAATACTGCCCGGAGAGCAGCGCGCTCCGGCACGGCGTGCAGCTCGGCGAGGAAACAAACGCCCGCCGGAACAGAACGCCCTCGGCAGCAATGCGATCGAAATTCGGGGTGCGAATTATGTCGTTCATCCCGCCCGGTCCATCGAGCTTCGCGTAGGCA
>JAYTMG010000388.1:0-9812 GCA_043728745.1 Verrucomicrobiaceae bacterium | reverse complement strand
CGTGCGGACATCTACATCCACACTGGGATCGACGATGCCACAGTGCAGGCCGCGCACCTGATTCCCTGCCGCGATATTTCCGCCCTGGTGCTTGCGAAGCTGGAACAACATCCAAACGGTCTGCGCATCGCAGTGCTTCCGCAAGGTCCGCTGACGATTCCGTATATCGGGTAATCGTTCGACTAAGGCAGCAACAGCGGCACGCCTTCCAGCAGCGCGGCAAACTTCGCGGGCTCGAAAGAAACCGGACTACGAAGCTGATCTTCGAGTAATCGAAGCTGCTCGGTGAGCTTCTCGTTTTTCGCCGTCGAAAGCGGAAGCACCAACGCGCGGACTGCGGAGACAAGCGTCTCGGCTCGACGGCGAAGAGTGACCGCTTCCACCGTCGTATCCCGAAACAGCGCCGCATTTTGGCAAAGGCGTTCAATCTGAGCGCGTGTACTGGAATTGGTCCAGCGGGCCTTTCCGGCGGCTAGCGCCAGACGATTGGCGGCCGCGCGGGTTTCGGAAAGATCGTCGGTTTTCGCAGGGAGCACGGCCTTCCCGGCATCGGTCTGAATGAGGAGCCAATGAAGCGCCTCGATTCGCGCCGCGACTCCTTCTTCGGTCCCTTTCTGTGCCCGCCACGCCAGCTCGCGGAGCGAGACGGCCTGCCCGGCAAGCCACTCCCTCGGCGCATCCATCGGGACATCGCCGATCCAGTGCGGAGGCAATTCCGCGATCTGCCGGGCCAATTCGAAGCGCAACTCCGGATGCCCGGCGGCCTGAAGCCCGGAAGGCAGGTGAAGGTGACAGCCCGCGCATGTATTTGCACGCTGCGCCGGAGTCGCGAGATCGCGCATCCCGGCAGCGACGCGCTGTGCGTGGGAAATATCCGTGCGAGTGTGAAAGCGGAGCCATTTCTCGGCGGGGCCGTGACACGCCTCGCAGCTCACGCCGCGATTTACCTTCACCTCTTTCGCGAGCCGCTCAGGAGCAGCGCTCTGCATGGGCGAATGACAGACATTGCAGTGCTCACTTTTCGTCGCGTCCGCAATTCCAAGCGCCTCCGCAATCCGTTTGCTTCGCTCTGCGCTAAGGATGGAGTCCGCGCGACCGTGCGGATCTTTTTTCATCCAGATGATCATCTGGTCATCCCCTTTTCCGCCGCCATGACAGCCGGACGAAGCGCACGACTGGAAGCCGGTGAAGCGGTCCGCCGCGCACAGCGGCACCGAAATGAGAGCGAGTAATGCAAGGAAGCGCACGGTCTGCTTCTAGCGAACTGTCGGGCGTGTGACTAGCGGGGAATATTGGTTTGCAAAAACCATTGCCGCCGCTGGCGCGAACCGGCATTCCGAAGACATGCCAGTTTCTGTTGAGGCCATTTTGAAGGGCGGCTCGGGCCGCAAGTTTTGGCGCGTGAATATCGCGGACCGTTCACTCATCCTCGTGCGCTACAGCGAGGAGCGTCCGGAGAATAGCTACTTCGTCGAAATCGCCAGCTTCCTCGCCCGCGTCGGGGTCCGCGTGCCGAACATCTATTTCCACACACCCGCAGACGGCCTCATCCTCATGGAGGACGCCGGGGGCACGGACCTTTGGAGTTTCCGCAATGATTCGTGGCTACAGCGGCGCGCGCTTTATCAGCGCACGCTCGACCAGGCGCTCATCCTGCACACGCGCGCCCACGCCGCGCCCAAACGCCCGCATTTGCAGGCGGAGTTCGACGTCGCGCTTTATAAATGGGAGCAGGATTACTTCATCGAGCACTGCCTCCAGCGTCACTTCGGGCTCTCCACCGAAGATGTCGATCGCCACGTCAATCGCGGCCGACTACTCCAAATCACCGAACACCTCGCCGCGCAGCCGCGCTGCCTCGTCCATCGCGATTTCCAGAGCCAGAATATCATCATCCGCGATGGAGACGCGTGCCTCATCGACTTCCAGGGCCTTCGCCCCGGCCTCGCGCAATACGATCTGGCGTCGCTCCTATTTGATCCATACGTCACGCTCACGGATGCCGAGCGCGAGGAACTGCTCCACCACTATCTGAGCGGACTCCACGGCCCGGGCCCGCACGACGAAGCGCACTTCATGGCGCTCTTCGACCTGTGCGCCATGCAGCGCCTCATGCAGGCCCTCGGCGCATACGGCAAACTCGGCCACACCGACCACCGCGAAGAATTTCTCGAACACATCCCCGTCGCCATCCCCCGTCTGTGCGAAGTGCTTGGGCGCATCGCCGGGATGGAGAGCCTGCGCGCCCTCCTGCTCACCATCGCCCGATAAACAGCGCCTTTCTTGCGGGCCCTGCGCCACCGTGGAAACCGTTTGCCTAAGTGATTGGAATTCTGCGCGGAGTTCTTGCCCCCCGAAGCAACCCGGTCATCCTTTCTGCACCGTTCTGTTCCGATTAAAAAGCACTGATTCCTTCAACCCAATTCGCTTTTCCCTCTCGTCAAACACGTCTGTCCCTGCTTTATCAGCCGCATGTCTGAAACCCTAGGAGAGGCAGCCATTGATTCGCAAGACAGTGCACTTAACCGTGCTTCCCGAGGGTTTTTTGCAACGACCCGATGGAGCTTGGTTCGCAGAGCCGCCGCCGATTTTCGGTTCCTTGACGAATGGATCGGCCTTTACTGGTATCCCCTCTACGCGTGGGCCAGGCAGCGCGGAATGTTGCCCGAGGATGCCGCCGATGGTGTGCAGACCTTCCTCGCGAAACTCTGCTCGCGGGAACTGCTTGCTCAAGCGGACGTTACTCGCGGTAGCCTGCGCGCTTGGCTACTGACGTCGTTTTCGAATCACCTCAGGACCGCCCACGCCGCAGCGCACTGCATCAAGCGCGGCGGCAGTGCGCAGCATATCTCGATTGATTGGGCGCAGATCGAAGTCGCCTATCTCGCCGATAGCGCCAGCCCCTCCTCACCGGAGGCTATCTATGCCCGCTCGTGGGCGCTCACGCTGATGGAAGAGGCCCTCACCGCCACCGCGCTCCATTACGAGAAAAGCGGGCGCACTTCCCTTTTTGAGGCACTCGTCCCGGCCTTGGAGGCACCGCTCGCCGATGCCACTTACGCCGAAGTCGCCACCCGCCTCGGCATCGCGGGGCCCGCCTTGCGCCAGGCCGCTGTGCGAATGCGCCAGCGTTACCGACGCGCCCTACTCGCGATCGCCGCCACGCGCCTCGGCATTACTTGCGAAGCCGAACTTGAAGCGGAAATCCGCACTCTTCTCGATGGAAGGAGTGGCTAGAATTTGACGACTGACGACCTCTCCGACCCTCGTCATTTTCAAACTCCGTGTCACAAAAGACGCGCCATCCAGTAACCACTCTCGCCAATGCAAAACGACGAACCAGCCACGCCGAGACTTCTCGGGCTCGACCCTGATGGCCTCGCGGGAAACCTCACCGCCGCCAGCGCAAAGCCGCCGAGCATCCCCGGCTGGAGCATCCTCGGCATCGCGGGGGAGGGCGGCTTTGGCATCGTGTGGCGGGCTCAGCGCGAGCGCGATGGGCTGCTCGCCGCCATCAAAGTCGCACCGCCTAGCGACCTCTCCACCATCGAGCGCATCGAGGAAGAAGCCAGCGCCCTCCGCGCGCTGGAGCACCCGCACATCGTGCGCCTCGTAGAAAGCGGGCCGCTCATGGATGGCGGGCTTTATCTTGCGATGGAGTATCTGCCCGGCGCACCGCTTGCGCACCGCATCCCGCTGCACGGCTTCGCGCCCGCAGAGGCGCTCCGGCTCTTTCGCCCCATCGCCCAAGCCGTCGCCCACGCCCACGGCTGCGGCATCCTCCACCGCGACTTGAAGCCTGCAAACATCCTCTTCGCGCCCGTCGCCGCGAATGAAGCGCCTGTTCCGAAAGTCGCCGACTTTGGCCTCGCCCGCCCCATCCAAGAACGCACGCAAGCCCTCTCGCTCACCGCCACCGGCATCATCGCTGGCACCGCCGAATACCTCCCGCCCGAGGCGTATCGCAGCGACTACCGCCCCGCGCCCACAGCGGATATTTACGCCCTCGGCATTATCCTCCACGAACTGCTCGTCGGCGCTCCACCGCGCGGCGCATGGCAGCCGATTGCGGAGCAAAAGCGCGTGGACATCCGCATCGACGATCTCCTCCGCCGCGCCCTGCACCCCGAGCCCGCCCGCCGCTTCCCCACCGTCGCCGCGATGCTCGCCGCTCTCGATGAAATCGAACGCACCCCGCCGCGCTACGCGGGCACTCCGCGCATCACCCGCGCCACGCGCGCCGCCGATGCCGTGTGGACGATCATCGGTCTCTGCGTCCTCATCGCTGCCACGGGCGTCCTCCTCCGCATCGCCCTCATCCAGTGGGAATGGCCGCTCGATCTCGTCGGCAAACAGCCACTCCGCCTTGGCGGATTTCAGTCCCTCACCTTACTCCTCCCGCTGCTCGGGGCGGCGTCGCTTTGGCAAATCGTCCGCCTCTTCCGCTTTCGCAGCGTGCCCCTGCGCGAGGCGCTTCCTAGCCCGTTCGGCCTGAAACTGCTGGCGGGCCGAACCGCCGCTGTCGTCGTCTTTTTCACCCAGCTTGTCTGCTTGATCCTCCCGCTTTTTGCCCTGCTGGAAATCTGGCTGGAGACAGGCCGCGACTGGCTCCACCGCACCGACGGCGCATGGCGCACCGGTCTCGTCGTCAACTTAAACAATACCGCCTCCATCATCGACCCGTGGAGCTGGGAATACTTTCCAGACGCGCACTGGATGCTGGAGCACACCGGCCCGCCCGGCCATCCCCTCTCACGTTCCCACGGGCGCGAAGACTTCATACCCGGCTTCACCCCGTGGCTCATGCTCAGCAGTGCAGTCGCCGCATTTTCCGCCCTCGCCATCACCCTGCTTGCCGCCGCGTGGCGATGGGCGCGTTGGCGGCAATGGCGTGCCGTTTTCCCGCTGCTCATCCTTGCGCTGCTCGTGCAGCAAGGCATCCCCATTTGGAGAAAAAGTGCCGCCCGCCTCCGCCCGCTGCCGCCTCCCGCCCTCGATTCGCATCACAACCAGCACCCCACCATCGGCCAACTCCACCCGTGGCTTTACCCCACTGCAAAAACACCGCCCATCCCCGAAGTCGCCCTCAACCTCTACGCCCCCGAAGTCGAGTGGCGCGACGCCGGGAAACTCACCCGCGCCGAAGTCGCCACCCGCATCGCCGCAGACGCCGCCGCCGCCCGCGCCGAACAGCGCACCTACGACGGATTCACCAGCGGCATCGCCCGACTTCCCGAGGGCAACCTGCGCGGAAAATACGACAGCTTCGTCTATCGCCAGCCCCCCGATGCACCCGCCACAGGCGAAATCTGGAAGCTCGTTCTCGAAGCCCAAGACACCCCGGATCGCGGCTTCCAAATCACCCGCGAGACCCTCCAGAAAACGCCCATCTACACCGCAGAATCTCGCCCCCTCCCCGAGCCCGAAGCCGACGCCTGGCTCGGCCAATTCACCGGCGCACTCACATGGCTGAGCCCCATCGAAGAATCGCTCACGCAATTCTTCCACCCCACCACATTTCAAATCGGCACCGCCTTCCGCGCCCGCCTCGATGAACACGGCCCACGCGACCGCTCCCTCGTCATCGCCAGCCTCCGCGAATACCGCGCCCAAGTCGGCGCCCACATCCAAGTCCTGCGCAAAGGCGCGATCCAGCCCATGCCCGGAGCCCGCCAGCGCATCCAAGTCCGCATCGACCGCAACCACGTCGGCCATATCGACGATTGGACGCTCGACCTCATCCACACCGGCGGGCGCTGGCAGATATTCCAGTTCTCCTACGCGCCGCTCTAAAAATACAAATCCATGAAAACCACCGCCATCATCCTAGCCCTCATCACCTGCCTCCACGCCGAAGACGACACCGACTTCACCACCGAGCCCGGCCTCGACTGGCAGCGCGTCTATGCACTCCCGTCCGCCGTCTATACATTTGCCAATGGCACAGCGACCCTCGCGTGTACCGCCCCGAGCCTCGAAGTCGCCCAAGTCTACGGCCTCGCCCGCGCTGCCCTCCTCGCCCCTACCGAATACACCACCGCAGTCGTCAGCGCCGATGTCGTAGCCGTCGGAGGAGTCCGGACATTTGCCAGCGTCATCACCCGAGTCGGCACCCCGGCGGGACTCGGCACCAGCCGTGGGTACAGCCTCACGATCATCCCCACCGAGAGCGGGAAATTTCAAATCCATCGTCTCGACGGCGAAATCCCAACCCAAATCGGGTCCACCACCTACGCCGCCCTCCTCCCCGGCCACAGCTACCGACTCATCCTCGCCAGCGTCGGCTCCACCCACACAGGCCGCATCTACGACACCATCGACCTCGCCACCCCGCTCGCCGAACTCACCGCTTTTGACGCCACCTATGCCAGCGGACGAAGCGGCATCGTAGCCAGCACCGATTCCCTCGTAAATATCAGCGCGACTTTCGATAATTTCCTCGCATGGGACGGCAAACCCGCGCCCCTCACCATCGTCCCCTCCGACATCTACCCCACCGCCATCTTATTAAAAACCGAAGCCCGCCGCGCCATCGCCACAAACCTCGAAAGCACCGGCGACCTCCTCCTCAGTCCATGGTCCCCCGCGCCGCCCGACCTCAAAGTCCACACCGGCACGGAACTCCACACCCACCACCTCCCATTCGCCCCGCAACAATTCTACCGCCGCCGCCTCCTCGGCGCACCGTAGTAGGCAAGGTTTTCAAACTCGTCCTGGTTGGCGCAAAGCGCCGTGGACTGCTGGAACTTGTTCCAGCCGTCACTCAAGCGACTTGTCGCGCTGAGCCCCGGACGCACGGCAGCCGTTGCCACGGCTCTTTGCGTGACAAGTCTCGCAACCCACGGCTGGAACAAGTTCCAGCACTCCACGGCGCGATGCGCTCCCCTCCGTAAATTCTTAGCGGCTCGAAATCAGCACCGCCCCTCATTTTGCAGAGAAAAACACCTCCCCAGAAAAAAACTTCCCCGCCCCCTGTCACAAAATCCCGCCGAGCCAGTAATCGAGAGCATGACACCGATCCGATCATTTACAAACGTCCTCGATACCACGGCTGGGCTATGAAAACCAAGCTGCCCGAAGTCACCATCCGCCTCGCCAAAAGCAGCGAAGACTTGGAAAAGCTCTACCGCTTTCGCTACCACATCTACGTCGAAGAAATGGGACGCACCCAGCGGTATGCCGACCATGCGCAGCGGAGAATCGAAGAGCCGTTCGACGCCACCGGTGCCAACTTCATCGCCCTCGCTGGAGACGAACTCGTCGGCTGTCTCCGCTGGAACGGCGGGCGCCATACTGACTTCGGCGAATATGTGGACCTTTACGATATGCGCTGCGCTGGCCCGTATTTCCCCCACCACTGCGGCACCACTACCAAGCTCATGGTCTCCCGAGAATATCGCCGCACCGGACTCGTCGTCCCACTCTGCACCGCAGGGTACCAACACGCACGCGCCCAAGGATTGATGGTCGATTTTATGGACTGCAACCCGCACTTGGAGTCGCAGTTTGCCCAATTTGGCTACCGCGCGTACCGCCCCCGCATCCAGCACCCCGAGTATGGCAACGTCCTCCCCATGCTCCTTGTCTGCCCCGACTACGACCACCTTGCCGAACTCCACTCACCCCTCGCCCCGCTCGAAGCGGAGCACCCGCGCAACCCAGCGTGCGTGCGCTATTTTGCGGAGAAAGTCTTTCATCAAAACAACCAGCCAAAACATGCCACGCAGCACTAAAGCCACCGCAGGGATCATCGCTTACCTCGATGACCGAATCGCCACCGTCATCAAAGACGTAGAAGCCACCGCACTTTGGAAAGCGCTCGCCGCGCCCAAAGCCAAGCCGGAATTCATCCGCGCCCTCATGCGCGAAGTCTATCTGGAGATCGTCTCCTACCAGCCCCATGTCATCGAAGCCGCCATCGCATCCATCGGCCAAATGCCCCGCTCCATGCCCGTCCGCATGATCAAAGCCATGCTCCGGCACCAAGCCGAGGAGTTTGACCATGGCGAAATGGCCCTGCGCGACTACGTAGCACTAGGCGGCAACGAAGAATACGCCCGCCAGCACCTAAAGATGAGCAACGCGTCCTTTGCCGTCTCCGGCGTATGGTGGATGATCACGAAATTGCGTGACCCGTTCGCCTACCTTGGAGCCCTTTACCCGTTTGAAGGCCTCACCCCGATCATCTCCGCCCGAGTCAAAGCCATCCTCGCCGCCAAAAGCTACCCGCAAGGCGCGCTGGAATATATCGAGTTCCACTCCACCGAAGACATCAAGCACGCCAACCTCATCAAAGCCCTCATCGAAGAAACCGTCGCCCGGTATCCCGAAGCAGAAGCATCCATCAAGGAAGGCATCGACCGCTTCCTGGCCGTCTATCCCATCCCAGTCTGGACCGCTGCGTATGAGCGGGCGACCAGTCCAAAACATTCAATTCATCAGCCATTGCAATAAATAAATACCATGAGAATAAACATATTCACTCCGCCGCAGAACTCGCGACCACACCTTCTCCTTGTTCCGGTTTTTGCCCTGTTTCTGACCTCTTGCAAGCCTGTTAAAAAGGTCGCGGGTTCAATCACCGAAGTCGCAGATTCGATCAACGCGGCTTCCGCTTCAGTGGACAAATCTTGGGCTGAAACGAATCAAAACTTTGAAGAAGGTCTAGGGATACTCCGAAAAGCTGCAAACAACACAACCGACGGAACGGTGAGGAAGGAAATAGAACTTACGATTGGCGCTTTGGAACAGGCAACCGCTAATGTTCCTAAGGAAACGGTGGATTTCACGCGTGCGAGAATCAAAGAAGACCTTGCTTCGCTTATTGAAAAAGTGAAAGGGCGTACGGCCCCAGCGAAAGTTCCCTACATTGCGTCCGCTATCCCGCAATCAATCCAATTTTCTAGCACCGCAAACCAAACGGTGACTTTCGGGGGCTGGAACTTGGACAAGAAATCCCTCGCTGAACACTTTTCTGTCCTTGTTGAAGGTCCACAAGGAAAACGTGCGCTTCCGAAAGAGGCTATAAACTCCCCGTCTCAGTATCGGATGATCGTCAATTGCAGTCTAAACGCTGACACCGCGATTAAGCGGGGAGACGTAAAAATGATCGGTAAATGGAAAGACCGGGAGCTTTTTTCGATCCCAGTGATCCAACCTCTTCCAGACCGCGAAACAGAAATCGAAGTAATCGTCGCAGGTGAGTTTTCATCTACTCAAGCTACGCATGTAGCTGCCACGAATGGCACGGTAGGGAATAGAAACCTATCTTCCGAAAACCGGAGGCCCGAGCCTCCAAGGGTATATCAATCCGGCTCTGTGCAACTGAAACACTCCTCAGATGAAGTGCTGATGAAGATCGACGCCGAGTTTAAGGAGACTTTGCCTGATTTCACGAGATTCCTTATTGATGGACCGTGGAAGCAGGTGTTCAAGCTGTTGCCCAGTGGCCAAGAAGTAAACCTTGCAAGGGCCAGTTTGAACCTGAGCAATGGATACGCGAATGCCGCGACCGAGATCACTGAGATCGTGTCGTCGAAAACTGGAGGCATTGAGTTGGAAGAACATACGCATGATGTAGCACACCATGGCAGCGTGGGCTGCGTTGAGCATTGGTCGTTTTACGGAGATAGAGACGGCAATGACGACGATGTGAAAATAGTGATCCGACTAAACCCGATCAAATTGCGTATTCGGTTCCGAATGCCCGATGGTGCGTAAGCGTAACGCGTAGCGCCGTCTGAGTTCGGTCGCCGTAAATTGCGTAATCCATACATTACGCAATCTATGAATTCGAAAACGGAACAGGTTCT
>JAYTMG010000387.1:0-3188 GCA_043728745.1 Verrucomicrobiaceae bacterium | reverse complement strand
CTCCGTCACCTTGCGCAAAAACGAATCCGGCATCTGCATCAAAATGCCCGCACCGTCGCCCGTGTTGACCTCCGCGCCACAAGCGCCGCGGTGGTAGAGATTGATGAGCATTTGCAGACCCTGCGCCACGATGTCGTGCGACTTTTTCCCCTTCATGTGAGCGATAAAGCCGACGCCGCACGCGTCATGCTCAAACCGCGGATCATAAAGTCCCTGCTTCTTCGGATACCCGATAGAAACTGCCGTGGACGTGTCGCTAGTTGGTTGGTCGTTTTGCATCGTCGTAAAGTTCTCCATCCGATCCATTCGTTCCCCCGGATGAAATCGGACGCGGAAAATGCGAAAACAGACACAAATTGTCCACTCTTTCTTTTAGGAATGCTCAATTCCCGTCACCTGATTGCAACAAACGGGCGAAACTTCGGCTTTTCGGGTGTGAATAACTTGGGAATAAGTCGCACTCTGTCGGGTGCATGGCCTCTCCCGCAGTCTTGCTCTCCGCCCGCCGCATCCTGTACCATTCGCACTATGCGCGAAATTATAACAGAATACAAAGTGTTTAGAGCAAGAAGCGACGGCCTGACAAACGAGGTGTCCAGGCATATTGCAGAGGGCTGGCAGCCATTTGGTGGAGTTGCAAGTGGTGAGAACGACTTCTCGGCTCAAGCTCTCGTTCGGTATTCTGAGGCACCACCACCTGAAATTGCTTATGTGTCCGGGGATTCGCTTGCTGCAATTACAGAAAAAATTCAAGAACGGGTCCGCGAGGGATGGTCGCTGCTCGGGTCGCTCATTATCAACCCGATCGACAGTCTGCACCGCTACATCCAAACGGTGGCCCGCGGGTCTGTTCCCCGCCCTCAGTAAATTATGAATGCGACCAATAATTGTGCGCGTAGGCTCTATTCAGCGCTACGGGAAGCGAAACGCCTGACCTCAAGCACCGTTCTTCAAGTATGGCGCACGGTTCTCAAAAAGCCAGCTGCGACAAGGAAAGTCGTGGCCCGGGATCTCTATGATCTCGCCGACTTGGTCGAAGATTACAGCGATTGTCTCGATAAATTTGCTCCGAATCCCGAGCCCTACAAGCGGCACATTCCAGCGTTTAGAAAAGCTTTAGATCCGAGCAATTGGGATTCAAATTGGGAAGACACAAGAAAAGAGATAACCGAAGAGGGGCTTACCTCGATTGAGTTGTTTGCGGATATTCTCGATGCCCACGCGCCCGAGGGGGAGGTATCTGTGAGCGATATCAATGACCTGATTGCCGCCGCCAACGATATTCTTGCACAAATCGCTTCGAGCGACCTCAGCAAGACTGAAAAGGCCATACTCGCCGATCTCGCGCAATCTTTGTACGACGCTCTGACTCAATACAATTTCCGGGGCCTTAAAGGGTTACGAGCTGAGATGTTCAGAGTGATTAGCCGACTCGAATCGGTTTATGCGCAGTTACCGAAAAGCAGCCCTTTGACGACGGTCGTTCTGAACTTCATACAAAGATACCAGCAAGTGACTTCCGCTGTAGTTAATACGGGAACCCTTGGCGCACCGATCCTCACCCAGATGCTCACGTTAATAGCACCGAAATGAAGTGCGCCCCGAAGGTGCGGGAGCGAACGCGCTTCCCTACAGCCACCGAACTTCCGGCGGCATGGTGACGAATTGTCCGTCGATGCAGAATGCTTTGCCGTCGAGTGTCACGCGTGAACCTTGAGCTAGGCCGGCGATGAGGTCCCAGTGAAGGGCGCTTTTGTTGCAGTTGCCGGTTTCGGGATAGCCGGAACCGAATGCTAGGTGGAACGAGCCGCCCATTTTTTCGTCGAACAAAATTTGTCCGGTGGGTCGGGAGATGGCGCGATTGGTTCCAAATGCGACTTCGCCGATGCGGCGTGCGCCATCGTCCTGGTCGAGCATGGAGATGAGAAAGTCCTCGCCCTCCGCAGCGGTGACTTCGGTGGCGCGGCCGTTTTTCATGACGATGCGGGCGTCGCGCACGGCGTGGCCTTGGTAAACGCAGCGTTTATCGAAAAACACCACGCCGTCGGCTCCGCCATTTGCGGCGTTGAGATTCGGGCCGGAATAGACTTCTCCATCCGGGAAATTTTTCCGACCGGGGCTGGAGAGCCAGCGTGCGCCGGAAACGTTCACTTTGAGGTCCGTGCCGGCGGGTGTTTGGAAATGGAGTTCGCTGCCGGTCATGAGCTGCGCGGCGAGTGCGCACTGCCAGCGGTCGAGTTCCTGCCAGAAAGCGACGGGATTTTCCTGGTTGAGCTGGCAGGCGCGGATGACGAATTGGCAGTAGTCGCTGAGGCTCATGCCCGCGTCCTGGGCGTAGGCATTTGTGGGAAAAAGGGTCGTGGTCCAGAGCAGCGGCTTGAGCGTGGAATCGATGGACGGATCGTCGGCGACCGCAGCGCGTTGGAAAAAGAGCTCGCGAGCGGGGCGATCCGCGCGCGCGGCGCGTTGGGTGATTTTCGGGTCGAATTTATCCAAAGCGCGCAAGTTGTTGGACGCGCCGATATTGATCGACGCATCAATGCTCTCGGCTTCGAAGCGGGTAAAAGGGTTTGCCCAATCGAGTTGGTGTTCGTGGGCGAGTTCGTAAAATGCCTCGCCCAAAAACTCGGGCCGGCAATTGACGATGGGCAAACCACCTGCGGTCAGGACTCTTCGATAAACGGCTTCGAGCAGCCGCTCGGCGCTCGGTTGCGCATTGATGCGCACGATGCTCCCCGTCCGGATATTAGTGGCGTGATCCACGAGCACTTCGGCCCAGCGATCCAAGTAGAGTTGATTCAACATGCGCGCCAGTGAACCGCTCTGAGCGGATTTGTCGAGCTGACCGTCGGACGCACCCTGACTCTGGGTGTGATTAAAAGTGGAATAAAGCTCGGGGCAAACCCGTCGTGGCTCACGCAGCCCTCTGCGTGATACTGCTACCCGCGAAGCGCTGATCCGATGAGCGTTTCCACCGAGAAGAATGCGCTTCGCGTGAGGGGAAGCACGCGGAGGGCCGCGTGCGCCACGACGCATGCGTGCTCACTTGAGCATTCCCACTTTTAATTCTACTTTGTTACTTGCGCTGCGGCACCGCGAGATTGGCCCGCGAAAAACGCAAAAAAGCGCGAAATGGGAAATCCTTTCGCGTCTTTTCGCGGGCCAAAATGAGCGACTAACAAAGTAGA
>JAYTMG010000386.1:0-5733 GCA_043728745.1 Verrucomicrobiaceae bacterium | reverse complement strand
ATTGCGCATCGATGAGCTCAGCCCGGCCGAAGTAAAAACACTCGCCGAGGAATTTGAAACCGCCCCCCTTGGCGACGTCCTTGCCTGGGCGTGGCACCGTTTCCGCAACCTCGCAGCCATCGGCACCAGCTTCCAAGGCTCCGGGCTCGTCATGATCGATCACGCCGTCAAAGCCGGCCTCAAATTCCCAATCTTCACGCTCGATACGAACCTCCTTTTTCCGGAGACCTACAAACTCAAAGAGCGCCTCGAAGCCCACTGGGGCATCTCCATCGAATCCGTGGAGCCCGACGTCACTCTCGACCAGCAAGCCGCCGAAAACGGCCCCGAGCTTTGGAAAAAAGCCCCCGATGCCTGCTGCACCATCCGCAAAGTCCTTCCCCTCCAGCGCAAACTCTCCGACCTCGCCGTCTGGATCACCGGCGTCCGCCGCCAGCAAAGCGACACCCGCGAAGGAATGCGCGTCCTCGAGCTCTACCAATTCGACGACCTCAAAGACCTCTACATCGCCAAGATGAACCCCATGGTAAATTGGGGCCGCGACGCCGTCTGGGACTACATCAAAGCGAACGGCATCCCCTACAATCCGCTGCACGATCGTGGCTACCGCAGCATCGGCTGCATGCCCTGCACCCGCCTCGCCGGCTCCGGCGAAGACGAACGCGCAGGCCGCTGGACTGGTTTTAACAAAACCGAATGCGGCATCCACACGTTCCTCGGCGCGTCCATTTAGAGCGCCCCCATCGCGGATCACGGGGCGCATAACGACCGCGCGACTCGCCGTAAAAATTTGGCGAGCCAGCGCGCACCTTTTCCGTAAACTACGGCATGGCTTTCCAACTCCGTAAAAAAGAGCACGTTGCCGACAGCATCCGCCGAATTACCACCGAGCAGACTGGCACCGCTACGGATCTTCTTTCCGACCAATCGGAAGATCTTGCGGACCGCGTCCACAACGCCCGGCGTTGCATCAAACGACTCCGCGCCACGCTCCGGCTCATCCGCCCGGAGAAACACGGGCTTCGTTATAAAACCTCGGATACAGCGCTTCGCAACGCCGCAAAGAAGCTCGCGAACTCACGCGATGCCGACGTCGCACTCGCGACTTTCGAGTGTCTTGCACCGGACGTGAGCCGCACCTTGGCCGCCCGCATTCGCACCAGACTCAAGGCTGCAATAAGCCGCGCTCGACGCCGCACGATTTCGCCGCGCCAGCTCTCCGCAGTCCTCGCCAAATTGCGGACAAGCGGACGCACCATCGCACAGATGCGCCTGAAGGGGAAAGACTGGCAGCTCATCGAACCAGGGCTGAAAAGAAGTTACGCAACCGCCCGGCACACCGCGCGGAAGCTCCGTGCCGACACCGAGGTCGCCGTCATCCACGAATGGCGCACAACCGCAAAACGCCTCCTCCACCAGCTACAACTCATCCGGCGTGTCGTCGAAAAATCGCACAGCAAACTTCTGCTGCGGCTCACCAAACTGTGCAAAGTCCTCGGCACATTTCACGACATGGATGCGCTTGCCGCCAACCCCGCCATCGCAAAAATGCCCGCCATCCAGCAACTCATCACCGATAAAATGGACCGCCAGCGAACGGTCATACAACAGATGGCTGGGGAGATTTTTTCCGAGCACACCCGCTCATTCATCAGCAGCGTCCGAACAGAATGGAAAAAGTGGCGCAAATAAACGCGTGCCGCCGATGATAAGCTGCCGCTGTTTACATACGGCGGATCACGCTTCAGATTCCGCGAACCATGCACCGTTCTTTCACTCACCAATAGACCATGAAACCTACTCGCACAGCCGCTCTTTTTCTCCTCGTATGCGCGGCGTCTCTCGGGCTTAGCGCGTGCAGTTCGAAACAGAGCACTCCAAAAAAGCAGACCTCAGCAGAGAAGTCCGCACGCCCAACGTCAGACTCGCCCTTTGGAAACCATCCAAGCCCCGCAGTTCGCAATGCAGCGAGTTTTGGCGGCGGACTAGTCGGCGGGCTCGTTGGCATTCCGTCATCCGTTGTGCTGATTCCCATCACGTATCCCCTGTCGTATGTCACCAAAGACAAATGGACCGGCTTATATCCTTTCGGGATCTGCCATTTTACAGGCAGCGCACTTTTTGGCGGAGCGGTCGCACCGTTCGTCCCTTCGACCTACTCACGCCCGCAACCGCCCGAACCGCAAAGCTCGTCCAAATCATGAAACACTCGCAAACCAGCATCCAGACTCCATGGGCCAGCAAGGTCGCAGCGTGCGCGCGGAACGCGATCTTCGTTTTACTCACGCTCGCCGGACCTCCGTCGCCGGCCTCCGACACTCCAGCGTTTGGCTTTCAGGATTTCCTGCTCGTGCCCGTGCGGATTCACCTGCTGAGCTCCGAGGAAAATCCGTCCCTCCACACGACTTTGACCGGCACCGACGTGGAACGCATTTTCCAAAAAGCGAATCGCGTTTGGGCTCCGGCGGGAATCCAGTTCTTTGTCGAATCCCTCATTTGCGAACCTGCGGCTGAGACCAAAAATGAGCGCGCTCCGGAAGCGCTGAGGCGCGCGCCCATAGGTCTCGCTGTCATGCTGGATCACATCCCGCCAGCAACCCGAGGAACGGAAGTGTTCAATATTTACTACATCAAATCCTTCGCCGTGAACGGCGTCTATTTTGACAGTCCCGAAGCAATCTTTGTTCAGGACACCGCGAGCCTGCGCAAAGTCGAAGGCGGAATCGACGAACCGATTCCGCGAGTGACCTCGCACGAATTGGGGCACGCATTCTCCCTCCCGCACCGTCAGGACACCTTCAATCTCATGGCATCCGGGACGACAGGAACCTCCCTCAACGAATCGGAAATCCATCAGGCCCGCGAGAGCGCAACGAAGCGATCATGGATCCAGTCCGCCAGAACGTGGCGAGAAAAAGCGGCAGCGCTGGAGACCGCCGGCAAGCCCGCAGAGGCCCACGCCATTTACAAAAAACTGGCTGCCCTCCCGCTCGAAACAGCCCCGGAAGTCCAAGCTGCACGGCTCAAATCCGAAGCAGGAAAAAACCCGCGCAGCGACGCACCGGCGAAGTAGCGTTGGCCGCTGCTGGTCCGCCCATCGTGAAATAATGGGTTGTCGCCAATGACGAATGACGAAACGCCTGCGACTTCGTCATTCGTCATTCGTCATTCGTCATTCCTATTTCACCATCGCTTCACGGCTGGCGAGGCACTACTCCTCCAGCGTGATCGTCCGCCGGATTTCGTCGCTCTTGAAGCCCAGCGCACTCGGCATCGCCACTCCCGGCAGAATGGCCACATCGTAAAGCTCGCGGACGATTCCTTCGATGTTCAGCGAATGCACGACGTCCCCCGTCCGCAAATCCACGACCAATAACCCGCAGCGCGGCGCGACGTTTTTGGCCGCGAGCGCGTCGTCCAGCGGTAGTCCGGAAAATGTGCGGTTCTCGCGGCAGGTGGAAAGACCGATGACAGCGAAGTCCCCGACCATCGACAATCCCCGCGCGTAGCCCGGACAAAAGGCGAGCGGCTCGAATTTGCCCGCCGCCAAATTCACGCGCCCAAACTCCCCCGCCCCGCTGTTGAGGACGTAAAGCTGCCCGTTATGCCAGCGCGGCGAGTGCGGCATCGAGAGACCACGCGCGACGATTTCGTTGCTCTGAACATCGCACACCACGCCGCCATCGCGCCGATGTTCGCGCCATCCTTCATGCACATCCGTGGTGGAGACAGCGGTGACAAATGCCGGCTTTCCATCGCGCATCGCCAGACCGTTCAGATGGCACCGGTCCTCCGCTGCGAGCCGCGAAACCCACGGCGGCCGCCAGAGCGGGCGGAGGCTATGAGTCTCGCTCGGCGCGGCGAGGCAGGAGAAAAGTGTGGCGACAAAAACCGGCTTCCCATCGCTATCGAGAGCGATGTCATGCGCATCGACATCGCCAGTCGTGATGCCGAGTTGAGGGACGTAAAGCGTGTCATAACCACCGGGCGCGGTCGCATCGGACGGCAGTGCATTTTCGAAACGCCAGAGCTGATAGAGGGAGGACATCCAGAGCGTCTGTGTGCCCGAAACCGCGAGGCCCATGCAGCGCTCGAATGTGCGCTCGAAGACACTCAACTTGCCATCCGGCTTGCAGCCGAGGAGGAACAGTTTGCCCGACTGGTAAGTGGTGAACGCAATGGAGAGCCGCTGTTCACGCAGCCACGAGACAAATTGGCGTGAAGCGTTGATTTCGAGCTGCGGTGTGGACATGGGAGATGGGTGCGCGATTGGAGAAGAGAAGTCGAGTTATTGGCCGATGCAATAGACGGCTTTGCTGCTACGGAGGAAGATTTTACCGTCGCTAAGGGCGGGCGATGCGTAGGTGGGCTCGCCGAGTTCGCTCTTCGCCACCACGGCAAACTTGTCGGCGGGTTTCACTACGCGGCATACACCGTCGTCGTTCAGGAAATAGACGAGCCCGCCAGCGCTCACGAGCGATGCGTGGGTGCGGCCAAATCGCTCTTCCCACACGATGTCGCCGGTCTTCGCGTCGAATGCGTGCGCGAAGCCGAGGTCGTCGTTCAGCAAGAGCCAATCGCCCTCGATGATGGGCGATGGCACATACGCCGCGCCCTTCTTTTGCTTGTGATGCCACGCGAGTTGCCTCTCCTGCACCTGCCCGGTCGCAGACGCCGGAAGCGCGAGCGTGTGATACGTCGGGAAGCCCGCCGTGAGATAAAAGTGCGCGGTCTTTTCGCTATAAACGGGCGACGCAACGAACTGCTCGGTCGGGCCATCGTAGTTCCACAGAAGCTTGCCGGTATCCGGGTTGTAGCTCGTGAAACACTTCGAGCCCGAGAGCACCAACTGCGCGCGTCCCGCAGTCTCGCGGATGAGCGGAGCGCAATAGCTGCGCGTCTTGTTGGGCCGCTCGATGCGCCACAATTCGCGGCCATCGTCGCGGGCGAGCGCGACGATATAGCCGTCGCCATCCTGGTCGCAATTCACGATGACTTTGTCTTTGTAAATGATGGGCGTGCTGCAAAATCCGTGGACGCTGCTGAAACCGCCGGGCCGCTTTTCCCAGAGCTTCTTCCCGTCAAAATCATAAGCCGCCACAACCGATGTGCTGCCATCAAGGAAAGCACAGAACACCCGCTCGCCATCGCACGCCGGAGTGCTGCTCGCGTGGCTGTTTTCTTTGTGCAGCCGCTCAAACGGCGAAGTCAGCACGACTTGCTGCCACAGGATTTTTCCCGATGTGCGATCCATGCAAATGAGCACGCGCTCATTCTTCTCGGCGATCGCCGCGACGGTAAAGAGCCGACCTTTTTGCACGACGACGGAAGCGTGTCCTTCGCCCGGCAGTTCGGTGCGCCAGAGGACGTTTTCCGTCTGGCTCCACTTCGTCGGAAACGTCGTCTCCGCGCTGCGTCCATCGAGCGCCGGCCCGCGCCATTGCGGCCAGTCGGCGGCGCATGCGGCGGTGGTGAAAAGGACGAGTGCGAGTTTAGCTCCGGAGATCATGAGATACTCCGTGTAATACGCTGGCCCGATCCGGACAAGGCGGCAGAATCGCAAGGGCTCACGCATATAAATATCTCTGATGGGAGGAAAGAGCGCGAATCGGAGCGGAGCTTTCCTAAGCCCCGTTGCCACGTCAGTGGCAAGCGCCGTCCCGCTATCGCGGCACGCACGGGGCTTAGGAAAGCCCCGCTCCGATTCGCATTTCCCGCGCTTCCATCAGGGAA
>JAYTMG010000385.1:0-2226 GCA_043728745.1 Verrucomicrobiaceae bacterium | reverse complement strand
AGCCAGCGCCCGTCGAGCTTGGGCGAGGAGCCAAAGCGGGCGAGCAGCGTCAAGGTCGCGACGCTTCCGACGAGCGTGGTCAGGACGGTCTGCGAGGACATGGACCACTTGTAGTAAAAGAGCAGCCCGCTCGCGAGAGCGACCACCGCAAGAAGCATCCAAGCCCGCAGCGCCGGAATCCAACGCCCGATCCCGACCGCGATCATCACCATCAAAGGCGGATACATCGACGCGACATCAAGCTGCTGACCGAACCGCGTGAGCGATGCGTGAAAGAGCCCGCTGCCGATTCCCAAGCAGCAACACGCCGCGCCAAATGCAAAACTCAGCGAGGGCGTCCGCACGAGATAAGCGCCGCCTTTTCCCTCACGCAGATCGCGACAGCCGAGCGCAATGCCATAAAGCCCGACGACGACGTAAGCGAGATTGGACCACGTATTTGCCCGCGTGCGAAAGACCTCACGAGCGTGGATGCGCTCGCGATATGCGGGCCGCCGGAATTCACCGCTCTCGCGCCAGCCCGCCCACACGTTTTGCTCCTTCGCAGATTGCGTCACCCACAAAAGCGCGAGCGCGATGACGGAGACGGTGGCCCAGACAAAGCCGTGGGATTTCAGCGTCAAAATCACAAAATGCGCATGAACCGCATCGGGTTCTTTTCGGCCATCTCGGCAGTGCCAAACTCGGCATCCCAATACTCCAGTTTGAACATGTCGCGCAGGGCTTTCGATTTTTGCGAAGCCGTGTTTGTCGATACGCGGAAATGTGTGGCGATCATCTGCGAAGTGACGTTGGGTTGCTGTGTTTTGTCGAAGGCGAAATTCACCGTGCAGATCGCGTGAACCACCCCGGCAGCCCAGCTTTCAGGCTGCCCGGAGGCAAATGGCACCGTGCGCTTCCGCCCGCCTTTTTCGATGAGTTTCCGGCAGAGTCCTTCGTATTCCGCGTTGAGGTTCGCTTTGCAAAATCCGGCGGTGAGGCGGATCAAATCATCGAGCTTCGGGGAAGCCTTTGAAGCCGCGACAGCCTTGGTTTTGACGGGCTTTGCTTTGGCGGGAGATAAAAGCCGGACCGCGTGATCCGTGAGGTAGTTCATAATCCTTTCGACGTCGGCACGCGTGATCAAGTCGTAGCCCAAATGACACGTCACGTAGCAAAATGCGAACGCCACTTCCCGGCACTCAAACACCTCTGCATGAGTGTCGAGACTCGCGAGGTAGCTGCCGAGCGAGATGGACCTCGCGCTGCTAAACTTCGCGCCGGAACTCGGCAGTCCCCTGAACTTCGCGCAAACATTCGGCGCAATCGTGTACAACGCGTCGGCAGTAGTGGCGTCACCGAGCATCGCCAGAACAGGCAGTGCCTCGGCTGCATCGGCAAAGGCGAGCTTCACTTCATCGAGCCATGCGGAGTCGGTCTTTGGAATTGGATTCATCGTGGCGACAGTTCTTCCCGAGACACGCGATTTGGGCAAGAGAATGAACGTGAGACAAATCCCCACGCTCCTGCATTGCCCGTGCCGGGCGTTTGTGGTTTCTCGTGTGCGTTCAGTTTCATCGCCATGCCAAAATCCAAGCCGACCGCAAAAGCTAAACCAGCAAAGCCCGTTGCCGTCGTGGAATCATCGCTCGTCCCTGCACCGTCGCGCCTTTCTCGTGGTCGCACTCGGGAGAGCGCCATCCTGCCCGTTGCGCCTGCACTGGCCAGCCTTCCCGCCGATTACTCATCGCTTCTTACCGACGTAAAAAGCACCTCGCCCAAGCTCGCCTGCGCACTGTGTTGGCCGCAAATGTCGCCCTCATTCGAGCCTACTGGCACATCGGCCACAGCATCCTTTCCCGCCAGAAAACCGAGGGCTGGGGAGCCAGAGTCATTGACCGCCTCTCCGCCGATCTTCGCGAAGCATTCCCCGAGATGAGCGGCCTTTCCCCACGCAATCTGCTGGCAATGAAAGTGTTCGCCCGAGAGTTCCCCGAAGCCCCAATTGCGCAACAGCCTGTTGCGCAATTGCCGTGGGGTCACATCCTCCAGCTCATGCAAAAGGTGAACCACCTCAAACTCCGCCGCTACGTCGTCATAGAAATCAAAGCCGTACCGTTCGATCCCGGCTTCGCAGGGACGATGAATTTCTACCTCTCCGCCGTGGATGACCTCCTCCGCCACCCCGACGACCAACCCACCATCGGCCTCCTGCTTTGCAAAAGTAAGGACAAGCTCGAAGTCGAA
>JAYTMG010000384.1:0-1585 GCA_043728745.1 Verrucomicrobiaceae bacterium | reverse complement strand
CACCACGAAATCCAATGTCGGCATCGTCCGCGAAGTTGGCGACGGCGTCGCCAAAATCGAAGGCCTGAGCGACGTCATGCTCAACGAAATGCTTGAGTTTCCAGGCGGAGTCATCGGCCTGGCGCTCAACCTCGAAGAGAATGAAGTCGGCGCTGTGTTGCTCGGCGACGACAAGCTCGTCACGGAAGGCAGCGAGGTCAAGACGACCGGACGCCTTCTTTCTGTGCCAGTCGGCAAAGGCTTGCTCGGACGCGTTGTTAATACGCTCGGCGCGCCAATCGACGGCAAGGGGCCAATCGAAGCGACAGCGCAATATCCAGTCGAGAAAATCGCACCGGGCATCATCAAGCGCCAATCGGTAAATCAGCCGGTGCAAACGGGCATCATGGCTATCGACGCGATGATTCCAATCGGGCGCGGTCAGCGTGAGCTGATCATCGGCGACCGTGCGACGGGCAAGACGACCATCGCAATCGACGCCATCATTAACCAAGGCCGCATCAACAAGGCCAACGAAGGCAAAGCGGGTTTCCGTCCTCTTTATAGCATCTACGTCGCCATCGGACAGAAGCAGTCGAACGTTGCTCGCAACATCGCTGTTTTGGAAGAAACGGGCGCGATGCAATACACGATTGTCGTCATGGCCGGTGCGTCGGATAAGGCTTCGATGCAGTATCTTGCGCCGTTCGCTGGTGCGGCGATGGGTGAGTGGTTCATGGACAACGGAATGGATGCGCTCATCGTGTTTGATGACCTTTCCAAGCAAGCCGTCGCTTACCGCGAAGTTTCGCTCCTTTTGAAGCGCCCATCGGGCCGTGAGGCGTATCCGGGCGACGTGTTTTATCTCCACAGCCGTTTGCTCGAGCGTTCGGCTCGTGTGAATGAGCAGAGCGGCGGCGGATCGCTGACAGCGCTGCCGATCATCGAGACGCAGGCAGGCGACGTTTCGGCCTACATTCCGACGAACGTGATTTCGATTACGGACGGCCAGATTTACCTCGAAACCGACCTCTTTTACCAAGGCATCCGCCCGGCGGTTTCCGTCGGTCTTTCGGTCAGCCGCGTAGGTTCATCCGCGCAGGTCAAGGCGATGAAGCAGGTCGCCGGAAAAATCAAAGGCATGTTGGCTCAGTATCGCGAGTTGGCGGCATTCGCGCAGTTTGGATCGGACCTCGACGCAGCGACAAAAGCGCTCCTCGACCGCGGCCAACGCATCGTTGAGCTCTTCAAGCAGCAGCAATACAACCCGCAGTCCGTCGAGATTCAGGTCGCCACACTTTGGGCGGTCATGAACAACCACTACGACGATGTCGCGGTGGATAAAGTGAAGGATTTCCAAGCGAAGTTCACTGAATTCCTCTCGACCCGCAAAGAATCCGTGCTCCAAGGATTGCGCGACAAGACGGAAATCAACGACGCAAACGCCGCAGCGCTCAAGGAAGCGATCACGGAATTCAAGCAGAGCTACCGCTAACCAAAAATGGGCGCAAACACCCGCGATATCCGCCGACGCATCAAGTCGGTCAAAAATACCTCGCAAATCACGAAGGCGATGCAAATGGTCGCTGCCGCGAAAATGCGCAAG
>JAYTMG010000383.1:0-8942 GCA_043728745.1 Verrucomicrobiaceae bacterium | reverse complement strand
GGGCGCGGCGGAGAGGACCTGGACGACGCGAAATGCGCCGGGGAGATTGGCGGCGAGCGCGGCGGCAACGGGGTCGCCGTCGCGGGAGTGGGTGGCGGTGCCGTCCTTTGCAAAGGAGAGGGGACGAGGTGCGTTCAACAACGTGCCGAGATCGAAGTCGAGAATCGCGGCGGCGTCGTGCGTGAGGTCGAGGGGCGCGGCGAGGCTGATGCGCGTGCGATTTACATCGCGGGCGAAATGGTGGGCGTATCCCTGCAATTCCGCGGCGGCGGCGTTGACGCGAAAGCGGCCTTCGATGGCGAGGAAGATGTAGCCTGTCTGCCAGCTCCAGTGCAGGCCGTTGAGGTTGGGATTGAGCGGATGTTCGGCGGGGAGTTTGGCAGGGTCGGCGATGTTCGTCGCGGCATCGGGGCCGATGTGGAAACGAAGGGCGCGATATTTTTCCGGAGGCACTCCGGCGAGGGTGGCGGAGGTGCGGCGCTTTTCGGCATCCATCCATGCGACCTGGTCCGGCAATTCCACCCAGACGCCGTCCTCGCGCTCCAGCGCAAAGCCGCTGAGGATGTAGCTGAGCCGTGTGACGGAGAGGGTCTCGGAGGCGGCGTTTGTGTAGCGCAGGGAATCGAGCAGGAGAGGGTCGCCATTAAACGAATGCCGCACGGAAATCTCGAGCGATGCAGCAAGCGCGGCTGCGGTGAGCATCCATCCGGCGAGCAATGTTCGGAGAAGGATTTTCATCAGCGATGGGCGCCGTTACTTTGCGCCAAGCCCCAGCACGACGACGGGGAAAGTGCGGAGGAGGATTTTGGCATCGAGCCAGAGGGACCAGTTGTCGATGTATTCGAGGTCGAGCGCGACCCAGCGATCAAAGCTGGTGATATTGCTGCGCCCGCTGATCTGCCAGAGGCAGGTGATGCCCGGCTTCATCGCGAGCCGGCGGCGCTGGGCGGTGGTCTCGAATTTCTCCACTTCATACATCGGCAGAGGACGAGGCCCGACGAGGCTCATGTCGCCCTTCAGCACGTTCCAAAGCTGCGGGATTTCATCGAGCGAAGTCTTGCGGAGGATGCGGCCGATTTTCGTCACCCGCGGGTCTTGGTTCACTTTGAAAACCGGCCCCTGCATTTGATTCATACGCTGCAACTCGTCGCGCTGCATCTCCGCATCGGTGGCCATCGTCCGGAACTTGAAGATCGTAAATGGACGCCCGTTCTTTCCGCCGCGAGCCTGACAGAAGATGATCGGTCCCGGGGAAGTGAGCTTTATCGCGAGGGCAATCAGGGCGAAAAGCCACGAGAAGCAAACGAGCAGCACCAGGGCTATCGCGCGGTCGGCGAGGTGCTTCACCATCAGCGCCCACGAAACGCTTGGGGCTGCGCGGAAAACAAGCATGGGACGCGACCCAAACGCATCGAACTCCGGCCGCGCGATGCTGGTGCGGATGAAGTCTGCGCTCAGCCAGGCTTCCACGCCTTCGGTCTCGCACGCGCCGATGTATTCGTTGAGCCGTCCCATTTCGCTGTGGCCGCCGACGAAAAGGACGCGCCCGACCGAGTGCTCATGAAGAGCGGTGATGAGGGCGCTCACTGGTTCGTGCTCGATGTCGATTTCCTGCACGACTTCGAGTTCCATGATCTGCTCCGGCGTGAATGCTTTGCGGAACGCGTAGTTGTCCGTCTCGGTGCCGACGAGAATCACGCTTTCGCGGAGCACGCCCGTTTTTACCCGGTGTTTGTAGCGGGCAATGGTGACGCGTTCGCGAATCAGCAGCGCCATGGCGGCAGTCATCGCAAAAAATGGCAGGATGAGACGGCTGGGAACGTCCTGTTTTAGAAAGTAGGCGCAGGCCGCGATGCTCACGCCGAGGACGATCGCCGTGCGCCCCATCTGGCCGAGTGTTTTCGGCAGCGTTTTTCGCGAGGGATGCTCGTAAAACCCGTAGTTTTCCAGCGTGATAGGGCCGAAGGGGACAAGGATGATCAGAATCCACTGAAACCTCTCGAAGCCCTCGATCCGCGCGTCGAAAAGTCCATATTCATGGCCGAAATATCGCAGGGTGTGGGCACCCCAGAACGCTGCCGCTAAAAGCAGCGCATCAATGATTTGTAAAAACTGAAGATTTAGTTCCTGGCGGCGCCCAAGCATGGTCGGCGTATTAAATGTGGCGGATTATGATAACAGAGAAGAGGTAGGAGCGTGCGAGAAATTTTCGTGAAATCGCGGGCGGACTGGCGCATACACTGCTAAATTAAAGTGTGCCCAACGAGATAATTACATGAACAACGGCCCGACCATAAACCTTCTTCGGGTCTTATTTGTGGCCTTCACAGCCTACCTCGGCAGCCAGATCGGGGGATATATGTGGGACAGTCCACGCTTGGGGACTGCTGGGGGAATTGCCTTCGGGCTCATCGTCGTGCTCGCCGATCGCGTGCTGAAGGGGCTCTCGCTTCGCATGTTTTCATCGGCCACCTTTGGCCTTTTGCTGGGCTTTATCGCTTCGCGGCTGCTGCTGGCGTCGGGGCTTCTTTGGACGACGCCGGACCGTGAGCAGTGGCTCATCAGTCTCGTGATTTATTCCACGTTTAGCTACGTCGGGATGATGCTTGCCATGCGGGGCAACCGGGATGAATTCGCGCTGATTATTCCCTACATTCGTTTTCGCGAGCAGGAGCAGGCCGACCCGCCGATTCTCGTGGATTCGAATATCATCATTGATGGTCGCCTTTCCGATCTCGCTTCAACGGGTTTTATCGGCACGGCTTTCATCATTCCGCGTTTTGTCTTGGAAGAACTTCAGATGCTCGCGGACTCTCATGACCCGCTAAAGCGGGAAAAAGGACGCCTCGCGCTTGAGCGGCTCCAGGAGATGAAGAGGACCCCGACATTTACCGTCTCGATTCACGAGACCGAGATGGACGCATTTGGCGCCGTCGATTCAAAGCTCGTCCAGCTCGCCAAGATGACGGGAGGTCGCATCCTGTCGAATGACGGCAATTTGTGCAGCATCGCCCGCTTGCAAGGAATTCGAACGCTCAATTTGAACGACCTGACAAAGGCTCTTCGCCCTCAACTTTCGGCGGGAGACGAGCTGGAACTCACGCTTTCTAAGGAAGGTCGCGACGCTCATCAGGCGGTCGGATACCTGCGCGACGGCACGATGATCATCGTCAATCACGCCCGCCCGCATATTGGCAAAACGATCCGTATTTGCATCAGCAGCGTGCTGCAAACGACCGCCGGACGGCTGTTCTTCGCCGAAGTGCAGAAGGTTCCGTAAACTCGCAGTCGGACGAGTCCCGATTACATCCCGAAGATCTTCATCAAAAAGCCGAGTTGATCAGCGGATTGCTCGATCACTTTGTTCAACGCAGTGCCTGCGCCGTGGCCCGCGGATGTCTCGATTCGGATGAGCACGGGCGGTCCGTCCGTGGCCTGGCATTCCTGCAACCGTGCGGCGAATTTGAACGAGTGCGCGGGAACGACGCGGTCATCGTGGTCGGCAGTCGTGACCATTGTGGCCGGGTAGCGCGTGCCAGGCTTGAGCGTGTGGAGCGGGCTGTAGGCGACGAGCGTGCGGAATTCGTCCGCATTTTCCGAGGAGCCGTAGTCGCTTTTCCACGCCCAGCCGATCGTGAACTTGTGGAAGCGCAACATGTCCATCACGCCGACGGCGGGCAGCGCTGCGCCGAAGAGCTCGGGCCGCTGGGTCATGCACGCGCCGACGAGCAGGCCGCCGTTGCTGCCGCCCTGGATGGCGAGTTTTGCGGAGGCGGTGTATTTGTTCGCGACGAGCCATTCGGCAGCGCCGATAAAGTCGTCAAAGACGTTCTGCTTTTTCAGCACGGTTCCGGCCTTGTGCCACTCCGCGCCATACTCGCCGCCGCCGCGCAAATTCGCCACGGCATAGACGCCGCCTTTTTCCAGCCAAACAGCCCGGGACACAGCGAATGCGGGCGTCATCGGGATGTTGAATCCGCCGTATCCGTAGAGAATTGTCGGGGCAGTTCCGTCGAGCGTGAGGCCGCGTTTGTGGGTGATGAACATCGGCACGCGCGTCCCATCTTTGCTGGCGAAAAACACCTGCTTCGTCTCGTAAGCCGCGCTGTCGAAATCAACAGCGGGCTTCCGCCAAATCGTGCTCGTGCCCTCCGCAATATCGAGCCGGTAAATCGCGCCGGGCTCCGTGAAACTCGTGTAGCTGAAAAACGTATGCGTGTCGCGTTTTCGCCCGCCAAATCCGCCGACGCTGCCGATTCCGGGAAGCGGCAGCGGGCTTTCCGCGACGAGACTTCCGCCGTCCACGCGGAAGACTTTGATCTCGCTGCGAGCGTCTTTGAGGTATTCGCAAAACACTTTGCCGCCCACGAAGCTCGCGCTGTCCAACTTGTCCGTCGTTTGCGGAATGACCTCGCGCCAGTTCGCGCGCTCGGGTTTGGTCGTGTCGATGGCGATGACGCGGTAGCGCGGCGCGTCGAGGTCCGTGCGAAAAAAGAAAACCGGCCCGTCGTTGTCGGCGAATCCATAGTCGGCATCGAAGTCCGTGAGCAGTTCGACGACCTTCGATTCAGGCTGCGAGAGGTCTTTGTAAAACGTGCGATTTTTCGGGTCGGTGCCTTGCGAGACGTGGATGATGAGATACCTCCCATCGTCCGTCACCTGCCCGCTGAAGCCCCAATCCGCATGATCCTTGCGCTCGTAAATGAGCGTGTCCGCCGACTGCGCCGTGCCGATTTTGTGGAAGAAGAGCTTCTGGAATTCGTTCTTCCCTTTTAGTGCGTCACCTTCTTTCGGCTCGTCGAACCGCGAGTAAAAGAAACCGCTCCCGTCCTTTGCCCACGAGGCTCCGCTGAACTTCACCCACTTCACCACATCGTCGAGGTCCTTGCCCGTCGCGACATCGCGCACGCGGAATTCCTGCCAATCGCTGCCGCCCCCGCTCGTGCCATAGACGAGCAATTTCCCATCCTCGCTCGGAGCCGTCTCGGTGAGCGAGACCGTGCCATCTTTGCTCATCGTGTTGGGGTCGAGTAACACGCGCCCTTCCTTTTCCAGCGCCTCGGTGACGTAGAGCACGCTTTGGTTTTGTAGGCCCGTATTGTGGCTGTAAAAAAAGCGTCCGCCGCGCTCAAACGGCGCGCTGAAACGCTCATAGTTCCAGAGTTTCGTGAGCCGTTTGCGCAGTTCCTCGCGCTGCGGGATGGTGTCGAGAAAAGCGTGGGTGACCTTGTTCTGCGCGACGACCCAAGCCTTGGTTTCATCGGAGTTGTCATCTTCGAGCCAGCGATACGGGTCGGCGATTTTCGTCCCGTGATAGTCGTCCGCAACGTCGCCTTTTTTAGTCACGGGATACGGGTTTTCGGCAACGGAAAAAGCAGTCATGGCAGCAAGTAAAACAAGCGGAGTTTTCATGGAGTGTTCGCCGGAGATTGGGCGACAACCGCCTCACGACGCAAGCAACGTCGCATCGGTTCTTTTGAGGGAAGAATCGGCGCTCGAATTCCGAGATTGTGAAAAGTTTCACAAATTCGCCTTGCCCCCTCCGACGCCGTCCGTAGTCTGCCTTCACCATGTCCACGCAAGCCGCTTACGACTCGAAAATCGAGGGCAACATCATCTTTACCAAGGTCGATTCCGCCATCAACTGGATGCGCAAAAACTCGCTCTGGCCCATGCCGATGGGCCTCGCCTGTTGCGCCATCGAGCTGATGGCTACAGGCGCGTCGCGCTTCGACATCAGTCGTTTCGGCGCGGAAGTCATGCGCTTTTCGCCACGCCAAAGCGACGTGATGATCGTCGCCGGCACCGTCACTTATAAAATGGCGCTCGCCGTGAAACGCATTTGGGACCAGATGCCCGAGCCAAAATGGTGCATCGCCATGGGCGCGTGCGCCAGCAGCGGCGGCATGTATCGCAGCTACGCCGTGCTCCAGGGCATCGACCGGCTCATTCCCGTGGACGTTTATATCTCCGGCTGCCCGCCGCGCCCCGAGGCTCTCATCGAGGGCCTGCTACGGCTCCAGCGGAAGATCGATACCGAGCATTCACTTTCCGCCCAGAAAGGCGAATTCACCGCCTCGCTCGTTTAATTTTTACGGAATATGGCCACGACCAAAGATTCATCCGCTGCGGCGAAACGGGACGCCGATGCGATTTGCGCGAAGTTCGCCGGAGTTAAAAAGAGCGAGTTTCGCGACGAACTCACGCTCACCACGACACGGGAGCAATTCCGCCCCATCGCCGAGTATTGCCGTTCGATCGGCTTCGACTATCTCATCGACGTGAGCAGCGTGGACCACATGGGCCAGGAGCCCCGCTACGAGATGGTCTATGAGCTCCAATCGCTCGCCCACGCCGGGCATTTGCGGCTGAAATACACCGTCAGCGAAGACGACTGCACCGCGCCCAGTGTCGTGGATATTTGGGCCACAGCCGACTGGCACGAGCGCGAAATTTTCGACATGATGGGAATCAATTTCCCCGCGCATCCCGACGTAAAAGAAGTCGGCCATCTGCGCCGCATCTTGATGTGGGACGGTTATCCATTTCACCCGCTGCAAAAGGATTTCCCGCTCGCCGGACGCGCCAGCGACATGCCCGACGTGGCCTTTAGTAATGCCGCCCCGCTAGCCGGCGGACCGTTCGTCACCGCGCCAAGCACCGCAGGCACGGCGGAGCGAGAGCCGCGTTCGCGCGAGATGGAGTAGGGGAATGACGAATGACGAATGACGAAGTTGCAAGCGTGAAGCGGAGTCAACTCGCTTGCGTTTCGTCATTCGTCATTCGTCATTCCCCCACCAACTCCACATGCGGCTCCAGTTTGCAGCGCAATTCGTCGATGAGCTCGGGCTGCATGAATTCGTAATCGTCGGTGATGTAGAGCGTCACGATGCGCTTGTCCTGCATTGCGTCGGCGAACTTTAGGCGCATCCGGTTGAGGTGCGATTTCTCCATTACGAAAATGATGTCGGCCCACCCGATGTGACCGGCGGTGACGACGATACGCGATTCCGGTTGCGTGCCCGCAGAGCGCGCCTGATGCCGTGGGTCGCCCTCAAAAAGCTTCTCCGCAGTAAGGCTGCGGCGGCGGTTTCGGCTGCAAATAAAAAGCAGCTTCACGCGGCTAAAAGGGCAGGGGACTGACCTCGAACGCGCTGTTGTTGTCGGCGAAATACTTCGCGGTCCATGCGCTTGGAAGGAGCACGACCCATTGACCAAATACATCGCGCGCCCAAGTCGCTCCCGTCGGGATTTGCGCAGCGGGCTTCTTCTCGATGCTGCGTGCTGCGGCTGCGGCTTTGTCTTTTTCGCGGACCCAGCGGATGTGGCCCCACGGCGTCGATTCGAGGCGGCTCTTTGCGCCGTATTCGGATTCGAGCCGGTATTGCAGCACGTCGAATTGCAGCGGTCCGACCGCACCGATGAGCGGCACGCGAACCAGCGCATCCGGCTGGTCGTAGGTTTGCACGACGCCCTCTTTGAGGAGCTGCGTGAGGCCATCGCGGAAGCGCTTGAAGTGAGCGGGAGTGTCATTGTGCAGGAATGCGAAGCTCTCCGGCGCGAATCGCGGCATCTCACTGAAAGCGAGGTCCGGCTCTTCGGAAAGCGTGTCTCCGATAAGGAAGTCGTTGTTTCCCACAAGCCCGACGATGTCGCCTGGATACGCCTCATCGACCGTCTCGCGTTCGCGTGCAAAAAGGCGCTGCGAGTTCGACAGTCGCAGCTTTTTTCCGGTGCGCGTGTGGACGACTTGCATGTCGCGCCGGAACACGCCCGAGACGATTCTGATGAACGCCACGTAGTCCCGATGCTTCGGATTCATGTTCGCCTGAATCTTGAAAACAAAACCCGAGAAGCCAGCATCCGTCGGCTCGACGATGCGCACTCCGCCGTCCCGCGCGATAGGGGGCGGCGCGAGTTCGAGGAACCGGTCCAGCAGCATTTGCACGCCGAAATTGTTCATCGCGCTGCCGAAGAAAACCGGCGTGAGCCGCCCCGCCTGCACGTCCGCGATGTCGAAGCCTGCGCCCGCACTATCCAGCAATTCCAAATCATCCCGCACGCGGGCATACACATTCTCCGGAAGCGCATCGCGGATGGCCTCATCCTCGATTCCCCGCACATGAACCGGTGCTCGATAGGCACCGCCGCCCGCCAGGCGCTGAAACTGATAAACCTGCTTCGTCTCGCGGTCGTAAACGCCTTTGAAATCCGGCCCATCGCCCAGCGGCCAGTTCAGCGGATAAACCGCGAGGCCGAGCACCCGCTCCAGCTCGTCGAGCAAGTCGAGCGGCGCACGCGCAGGCCGGTCGAGCTTGTTCATAAAAGTGAAGATCGGCACGCCGCGACGACGGCACACTTCGAAAAGTTTGAGCGTCTGCGGCTCGATGCCTTTGCCCGCGTCGATCACCATCACTGCCGCATCCACAGCGGTAAGAACGCGATACGTGTCCTCCGAGAAATCCTTGTGGCCCGGCGTATCAAGGAGATTCACGACGCAGTCTTTGTATTCAAATTGGAGCACGGTGGACGAAACCGAGATCCCGCGCTGCTTTTCCATTTCCATCCAGTCGCTCGTCGTCGACCGCTGGTCCTTGCGCGCCGTCACGCTCCCGGCGAGCTGCACCGCGCCGCCGTAAAGCAGGAATTTCTCGGTCAGCGTCGTCTTACCCGCATCGGGGTGCGAGATAATGGCAAAAGTGCGTCGGCGCGCGACTTCGCGTGCAATATCGGATGTGCGGGCTTGGCCCGTCGCTTCAACAGTCATGGAACAGGCAACCCTGCCCTTTGTGCGAGGAGGATGCAAGCAACCGGCGCTTCCCTCGTGGAAAAGGGCAGGGCTCTTCACTTGGCCGTGAGCGAAGCAATGAGGATGCGGTAAGCGTACGCTGGTGTGCGTTGACAACGTGCAAAGAGCGCTGGGCATGGCTCGCCAATGAGCG
>JAYTMG010000382.1:0-5470 GCA_043728745.1 Verrucomicrobiaceae bacterium | reverse complement strand
GCAGAAAGGTGAATCCCGTCAATCCATTCACTTGCACTCGCGCCCCGCGTTCCCTACACCGCGCGGCATGTCGTTAAATAAGAAATTTCCGCGTCTTCTCCCAAACTCCATCCGCAAAGGCATGAGCGTCGCTCAGCTCGTGGACGACACATTTAAAGCCTACAATGGCGGCCGCCTCGCGGAAGCCTGCCGCCTTTTTACCCAGAAGATGGTCGCGGGTAACGGCACCGTCGGCATGTCGCTCACCGGCGCGCTCACTCCGGCGGGGCTGGGAAAAGCGGCGATCGTTCCGCTGATGAAAGCGGGATTCGTGGACTGGATCATCAGCACTGGCGCGAATCTTTACCACGACCTTCACTACGGTCTCGGCATGGAGCTATATGCGGGCTCGCCGTTCCTCGACGATGTCGTGCTGCGCAAGGAAGGCGTCATCCGCATTTACGATGTGCTCTTCGATTACGACGTGCTTCTCGATACCGACGCGTTCGTCCGCGAAGTGATTCAAGGGCCGGAATTTCAGCGCACGATGGGCACGGATGAGTTCCACTATCTGCTCGGAAAATACGTCGCTGCCCGCGAGAAAAAACTCGGGCTCAGCGAGACGAGCGTGCTGGCGGCTGCTTACAAATATGGAGTGCCGATTTTCACCAGCAGCCCCGGCGACAGCAGCATCGGCATGAACGTCGCCGCGATGTCCCTGCGCGACTCCAAGCTCCTCATGGACGTGAACCGCGACGTGAACCAAACCGCCGCCATCGTCTATGCTGCGAAATCGAGCGGCGAACTGAGCAGCGTCTTTATCCTCGGCGGCGGCTCGCCGAAAAACTTCATGCTGCAAACCGAGCCGCAGATTCAGGAAGTCATGGGCATCGAAGAGCGCGGGCACGACTACTTCCTGCAATGCACCGACGCCCGCCCAGACACCGGCGGACTCAGCGGTGCGACGCCAGCGGAAGCAGTGAGCTGGGGCAAAATCGACCCCGACAATCTCCCCGGCTGCGTCGTCTGCTACGCGGACTCGACGATCACATTGCCCATCATCACCGCCTACGCGCTGACGAAAGCCAAGCCCCGCAAACTCAAGCGCCTCTACGATCGCCGCGACGCGATGCTGGAGACCATCCGCGCGATGTATCTAAAGCACGGGCAAGTCAAAAAAATCGAACACCGCACCGACCTGGACAAAAAGAAAAAGCCCGTGAAAGGACGGAGCGGACGGAGCGTGACGGGGACGAAGCGGTAAGGATCGCTACTACTTGGCGAGTGGTAAAATACTGGAGATGCCTCGGGGGGGTGTGATTAAAAGTGAAATTGTAAATCTCATCCGGCGGATTGCTGATTGATGAACTCCGATTGTTGATTGTTGAAGTTTTCCGCCTCTCGCGAGCCGCGTCTCCATCCGACACTTCAACAATCGACATTCATCAATCGATATTTCCACGCGTCACCATCGCCCTGCCTCGGGTCCACTGCGTGCCGCAACGCGGGAATCAACTTCTCCCTTGAGACTTCCGATACTCGCTCGGTGCCGCTCCCGTTTCGCGCTTGAAGGCCACGCTCAAATACTCCGCGTGCCGGAAGCCGCATTTTTCCGCCACTTCCGGAAGAGCGAGCGTCGTGCTGGAGAGCAGTTGCCGGGCGCGGGCGATTTGCACGCGCAGGATCTCGGCGTGCGGCGTACGGCCCATGACCGCTTTCATCCGCAGCTCCAGCGCGCGGCGCGACATGGGGCAGGCGCGCAGGACATCGCTCACGTCGATTCCGCTGCATGCACGCTCGCGGATAAAGCGGACGGCTTTTGCCACTTGCACGTCGTCCACCGCCATCGTGTCCGTGCTCTGCCGCGTGGCGACACCGAGCGGCGGTACGTGCGTCACGACCGCTGGGACACGTTTCCCGCGCATCATCAAATCGAGCGCCTCCGCTGCGAGCCAGCCGCTGCGCCGTGGATTCAAGATCACGCTGGAGAGCGGCGGCGGCGAAAGCGCGCAGAGTAGCTCGTCATTATCCACGCCGAGCACCGCGATTTCATCCGGCACCGTGAAGCCCGCGCGGCGGCACGCGTCGAGCACTTGTTGCCCGCGAAAGTCGTAGCATGCGAGCACCGCGAGCGGTTTTGGCAATGCGCGCAGCCATGCGGCGATGCTCTCGATCTCCGCATCGCTATCACCCGCCACGCGTGCATGTCGGGAAAAAACCGCGCACTTTTTCCCGGCCTTCGCGAGCTGCCGCGCGAACGCCTCGCCGCGGTCGATGGACCACACAAACTCATCCCGCCCGCAGTAGGCGAAATGCTGGAAGCCGCGCTCCAAAAAATGGGTCGCTGCGAGTTCTGCGATGCCTGTGTTGTCGGTCGTAAATGTCGGTGCTGCCGCGATGAGCGGGGCGAAACTGAGATTCACTACCGGCAGGCGCATCGACTCCAGCGCGCGGGCGATGTTTTCATTTTCCACGCGTGCGATGATCCCATCGCCGTCCCAGCGCTCCAGCCACGACGGAGGCCGATCGCCGCGGCCATGTTCGCCGAGGTACACCGTCCACGGCCCGCGCGCGCTGATGAATTCTTCCACGCCCGCGAGCATCCCGCGGGCATACGCATTCGAGGTCTCCACGAGCAGCGCGACTTTGGGCGGGGAAACATTCTTTTTGCTGGCAGCACGAGCCTTGGGCATTCGCGACCGCTACGCGTCTCGCCGCATCGCGTCAATTCGCCAGAATCCAGGCCGAAAATGCCTTGTCCCTTCGTCTCGTTGGCTTCACTGGCGAGAGAAGGGAATTCGGCTCCGCATTTTCAAATCGTCGGCGGGCGGGCGGGGGCCTTCCGGCGCAGAAGGCTGAATGCAGCGGCTGTGAACAATGCGGCGCGGATGGCTGCAAACGCTGGCGTTTCGAGAGTGTGTGCGAGGCTGCTGCCGGGCTGAATCCCGATGATTCGGAGGTCGAGGCAACCGCACGAAATGTTCAGCCCGCGCAGCCATGCTTGTGCGGTGGCGATGGTAAATGCGCTGAATAATGCCAGCGCCCATATCAGCGCTGCGTCGCGGCGCAGGTTCGCGGCGAGAAGCAGCCCGGTGAGGAGCTCCAGCCACGGGAGGACGATTGCGGCGGTGCGTGTGATGGCCGGTGAAAGTGGGAGCTGGTATGCGAGGATGGCGGTGTAAAACTCGTGAGGATTCGCGAGTTTTCCAAGCGCCGCCCATACGAGCGCGATGGCGAGGAGCCAGCGGAGAAGCACGGCGATCATTTCGGTGTGGAGGCCGCTGCGTATTCGGCGAGCCGCCATTCTGCGTATCCGCCGGGCATGTCGCGGACATCGGTAAAGCCGTGCCGCTCCATGAGAAGTTGCGCCATCGTGCGGGAGATGGCGCACTGGGAGCTGGTGCAATAGACGATGATCAGACGATCGGGCGGGTTCCGGGATTTGAACGCTGCGATCTCCGCCTCGAAACGATTCATCGGCAGGGACACTGCGCCGGTGATGTGGCCGGCTTCATAAGCTTGCGGCTCGCGTGTATCGACAAGCAACGCGCCTTTTTCTACGAGCGCTTTGGCTTGTGGCCATGTGACGTTATTGGGAACGCTCGGGCCTTTTATCGCTGCGGCAGTGCTTGCCTCAATAGTGAGGGAGAGTGTCTCATTTTGGATGCCGCGAGCGGGAGTGCTGACTGCGGGAGCAGGCGTCGGAGCCTGTATGGGCGGGGACACAGCGCGGACGCCGAGCGGGCTCATGCTGTTGTAAGCGATGCCAAGGATGGTCGCTGCGAGGAAAATAAGCGCGGCGTCGCGCAGTGATGCGGCAGTCTGCGAGGTCATGGTTTTTTGGGCGCTGCGGCGGGCGTGGTGAGGAGCTTGTATATCTCGGCTTCCCACGTCGCATGAGAAACGATGCCGCTTAGCAGGATGCCGGTGACTCTGCCGCTTTCGGCGCGACCGAGGACAAATGCCGGAGCTTGGGAGATACCGAGGGCTCGTGCATCGCGGAGGTCTGCCTGGACAAGTTCGACGACTTCTTTTCCCGAAAATGCCGTATCGAATTTCGCCATATCGAGACCGGCATCGCGGACGGCTCGGGTGATGGTCTCGGTGGTGAGGTTCGGGCCGAGTGCGAAAAGATTGCTGCGGACTTCGCGGAATTTCCCTTGCTCGTGCGCACAGACGGCGGCCCTCGCTGCGGGCTCGGATGTGGGCTGTTGCGGCATCTGGCGGCAGGCGATGCGTATCTTTCCAGTCTCGACGTAGCCGCTGAAAAGCCCCGGGAAAATATCCGCCGCATAGACGCTCGATGGGCCGCTGGCGAATTCGGTGAACTCCACGAGAACGAGCGGTGCGTCTGCGTTGCCGAGTACGGGGCCGTTTCCGATCGGCACGGTGACGAACTGCGGTGGGCGAGTTTCGGCGGGAGGCTTTTGCTTTTCATCCAGCCGTGCGCGGAGTTCGCGCAGCTCGGCGAGAATCGCAGTGGCTTGCGATGGGGAGAGCGTCTCGGCGGGCGCATTCGTGGCGGCTTTCAGCGGAATATCGCCACCGGCCTGCGCCCATGCGCCGGCTCGGTCGCGAACCCAGATGCGGAGCGAGGAATTATTACGGAGCAACTCGCCGGGCAGCGGCGACATGTCGGCGGCTGGGTCGCCGAGACGCACGGAGTAAACGCCGTCGCGCACGAGCAAATCGACGTTTCCTGTGGACCATGTCACCGCGCCTTCGCTGCCGACGATTGCAAAGCGAAACTGCCCGGCACCGTGGTAAGGCACGCCATCCATCGTTAGGCGACCTCGATACGCCACGATGTCGGCTCGCGCATCCATGAGCACCAGCAAGCAAACGAGCAGCGATTGCAGCAGACGAATTGTGAACATGGCGGTGTTTGTTTCGACGCGAGGGGGATTGGTAAAGGAGAAATATTTAGGCTTTCAATCAGCGCGGTTGCGGATAAACCGGGGTTTGTGATGTCGCACATGGGGTGCGGCTGCCGGTGAACTAAAAACTTCCGATGAATATCAAACACTGCTTCCTCGCCCTCATCTCCATTATAAGCGTATCGTCGCAAGCGGGCACGTATGGGCCTCAAAACTTCGACAAGATCGCGATCGGCAAGACCATCATCGGCGATGGCTCGACGCTGGTGAGTACCAACCCCGGCATTGCTTCGATCCAAAAACCCGCTGGCACCGTTGCGACTCGGGCGCTTCGGCTCGCAGCGGCCACGCAGGGAGGTAATTCTGGAGCGTGGAAGCTCCCGCAGCTCGATCCCGGCGGCGTCGTCACGTCGTTCGACGTCACTTTTAAATGCCAGCAATTTAACCCGAGCGGACTTGCGGATGGATTCTCGATGAATTTCGGCGCAATCCCCGGCGGCGGAGACGCGGGTGCGGGCGAAGGGGGATTCAACCTGCCGGGCGGGATGTTCATCGCGTTCGACACGTTCGACAACGGCGGTGACGCTCCGCAGATTCGCGTGATCGCAAACGGC
>JAYTMG010000381.1:0-17475 GCA_043728745.1 Verrucomicrobiaceae bacterium | reverse complement strand
GACAGCGGGAAAAATACTTTCCGCCGGATGGAAATCCGGAAGATGCGACACCAGGTTCCATCCCAGTGCCGCGACATCGACGATGAGCAGCTTGCGTTTATCAGGCATTATAAAAGGCGGAGAGAGAACCAGCTTCCACGCAAATTACTAGCGGCGGCTTGAGGAAACTTTCGCCCCAAGCACTCCGACCTGAAAAACGGAACGATTTCTCCCGCGCCCTTTTCTCCGGCTAAACAGCCCGGTCGCCCTGCTCTTCGGTGCGAATGCGGATAGCCTGCTCCACCTGCATGATGAAGATCTTGCCGTCGCCGATTTTCCCGGTCTTTGCGGCTTTGATGATTGATTCGACGGCCTTGTCGCAAGTGTCGTCGGCGACGACCACTTCGAGTTTGATTTTCGGGAGGAAATCCACGGTGTACTCGCTGCCGCGATAAATTTCCGTGTGGCCTTTTTGGCGGCCAAATCCCTTCACCTCGGTGACGGTCATGCCCTCAATACCGATGTCGGCGAGGGCGGTTTTCACTTCTTCGAGCTTGAAGGGTTTGATGATGGCTTCGATCTTCTTCATAGGATGATTTGTATCATTTAATTGAGAAAAGCAAGGCGACGAAACGAAATCGCCCCGCATGGATTACTACGTTTCGATATATCCTTCTTCGCCGTGGTCCGCGAGGTCGAGCCCCTGCTGTTCGTCCTCTGCCGATGGGCGGACTCCGATGAGCGCCTTCACCACATAGAAAAGAACCGCCGTGGCCAGCACCGACCACACAATCATGATGAGCGATGCCTTCACCTGCTCCAGCCAGAGCCCGTTGCCGCAGAGCTTGCCGAGGTTGTTTGAGAGGTTCGGGTTGAAACGCGGGTCTGCAAACACGCCCGCCAGAATCGTCCCGACAGTGCCGCCGACCGCATGGATTCCGAATGTATCGAGCGCGTCGTCGTAACCGAACTTCGCCTTTAATTTTGCGCACGCATACCATGTCGTAACGCCGGCAATTAGCCCGATGATCACCGCCGAACCGGGGCTCACAAACCCGCTCGCAGGAGTAATCGTCGCCAGACCGGCCACCGCGCCGGAACACATTCCGAGCAGACTTGGCTTGCCCCGATGGAACCACTCGATGACCGCCCAAACGATGCAGCCCACCGCCGCCGAAAGTGTCGTAGAAACAAACGCCGTCGTCGCCTCGCGGCTCACCGCCACAGCGGAGCCAGCGTTGAATCCATACCAGCCGACCCACAGCATTCCAGTCCCGGCCATGCAGAGCACCATGCTGTGCGGCGGCATCGGCACGCGGCCAAATTCCCGCCGTTTACCCAGCAAAATACACAGCATCAGCGCCGACCATCCGCTCGTGATGTGAACGACGATACCGCCCGCGAAATCGATCGCGTGAACTTTTGCATCCGCGTTCGCCATTCCATTAAAAAACCCGCCATCACCCCACAGCAGATGCGCCGCCGGAAAATAGACCACAAACATCCAGAGCACGCTGAACAGCATCACTGCGGAAAATTTCATCCGCTCCGCCACCGCTCCAATCGTCAGCGCGGGAGTGATGATCGCAAAAGTGAGCTGATAAATCGCCCAGATGTTGTGCGACACCCAGTTCGAGTAAGTCCGGTTCGGCTCGAACTCCACGCCTTTGAAAAACGCGAACTCCGTCCCGCCCAGCACGCCGCCTTTTCCAAATGCCAGCGAGTATCCGATGGCCCACCAAATCACCGTGACTACCGCCGTCAGCCCGAGGCACTGCGCGAGGATGGAGAGCACATTTTTCCGCCGCACCAGCCCGCCATAAAACAGCGCCAGACCCGGCAGCGTCATGAAAAGCACGAGCGCCGAACAGACCATGATCCATGTGTTGTGCGCAGGAGCTGCGTTCTTTTCCAAAACGCTGCCCGCACTTGGCGCGCTGTTCGTTTCCACCGCGATAAGATCGGCCACTTGCTGCTTCAGGAGCTTTACCTCAGCGGCAAGGTCGGGTGCTTGCGCCGCTGCTGCGGGCTGCGGTGCGACTGCGGTTTCTTGTGCGTAGGATGCGAGCGGCGCGCTCACGCAGAGCGCGGCCAAGCCCGCCACGATGGCGAGTTTTTTGAACATGTAGGTGTAGGTTGGATGGCCGGCGACGGAGCCCCAGAATTACCGTCAGCCGAGATGTCGTCGCCGTGGGCGTTGACTTACTGGTTCCCCCCGGCGACGCGGCGGGAATAGGCGGAGTCGTTCCGCGTGGCAAGGGAGATTTGCGCCGCCCTCTTCACACGGGCGTGATTAAAAGTGGAATCGAGTCAGCTCGATGGTCACGAGTGGAAATATCGATTGATGAATGTCGATTGTTGATTGTTGAAGTGTCGGATGGTGACGCGGCTCGCGAGAGGCGGAAAATTTCAACAATCAACAATCGGAGTTCATCAATCAGCAATCAGCCGGATGAGGATTACAATTCCACTGTAAATCACACCCCCTTCACACGCGACTTCGTCATTCGTTATTTCACGATGAATGAACCATCAGCCCGGCGCTGCATTTGCCCAGCGTGTCCTCTAACTGGCGAACACGCGCGATGAGCGGGTCCATCACTTTTTTCTGCGCGGTGCAAAAGGCTTCCAGCGGCTGGAATGTTTGTTCGAGTTCCAAATAGAAACGGCGCAAGGCGTGGCGCAGGTGGTCGTCGATGGAACGCACCATCGTCTCGCGGCGCTCGGCCATCTGGCGGGAATATTGGTTGAGGATTTTGTTGCGCTTCGCCACTGCGACGAGCGTGCCGACTGCGGCTCCGAGCCCGGCCACCGTCATGGTAATATCGAGAATTGCCGCCTTCATCAGCGATGCAGCGATGACCGCGCCGATACCGGCCGCAGCCACGCCGGCCGGTACGCGAAGCCAGTTCGTCGTCTCGGAAAAGAGCGCCTGCATCTGGCTCTCGAACGCTGCACCATCGCCGCGCTCGATGAGCGAAAGCTCGATCTTGTTCAGCAATTCCTTCCGCTGATTCGCGAAATCCGGCAGCGCAGGCAAGCCGCTCTGGTCGGAAAAATGGCGCTGCATCAAGTCGTGGAGCTGCTTCCAGACGCTCTTCAGATCCGCCTCAACGAGTTCCAGCGCATCAGCGACGGACTTCGACGCGCTCTCGCGCTGCTTGGATTCCAGCTCGGCCTGGAACGATTTCTCCCACCCTGAGCCGCCGAAAATGAGCTTCAGCGTTTTGCCCAATGTGAGCTTTTGCCGGAGCAATTCCTCGCCGCGTAATTGGGCGCGTTCGTAGTTCTGCGCGATGGTCCAAAGAAGTCCGCCAATCTGCCGCTGGCTCTGCTCCTCGCGTTCACGAAGGCTGCCGCGAATTTCTTCGAGCCGCTTCAAATCGGCATCGAGAGTCAACGCGGCTCCGCGCACCTGACTGCCGTGCTCATCGAGAATCACCTGCGCACTGCGGCATACGCTGCGGAGCTTGTCGTGGCGCGATGTGCCGTCGGCGACGCTGCTATTGATGAATCCTTCCAACGCGCCAAAGCCGCTCTTTTCCCAAAGCTGCGCGCGTTTCACTTCATCATCGGTGTGCTTCGACTCATAGGCGCAGCGGGCCGAGACGGGGAAAAGCGGGCAACGCTCGCCGACTTTCTGCAACATGGTCTGCTCCATGTGCTCCACGATTTTCGCCACCTCCTCGGGCGAACGAAGATCGGTCTGCTGAAGCACGAAAATTACTTTTTTCAGCCACTTGCGGTGGATGTGCTGGAGGAATTGCCACGCTGATGCTCCCCATGGATTCGCCGTGGAAAAGACCACGATGCAAAGGTCCGCGAGCGGCAGGAACTGGCGCGTGATAGCCTCATGCTCGGCTACGATGGTGTTCGTGCCGGGCGTATCCACGATATTAAAATCGCGCAGGATGGGCGCGGTGCGATGACACTCGATGAGCTGCGGCGAAATCGGCACATCGCGCTCCTCTTCGCCGTGCTTGAAAAGATACACTTTGTCCGTGGCGGGCAGGACATCCACCCGGCAAAACTCGCGCCCGAAAATCGCGTTGAGCAGCGACGACTTCCCCGCTTTCACCTCGCCGACCACGACGAAAAGGAACGGCTCGCGCAAGCTCGTGCCCAACTCGCCGAGCGTGCGGACGGTTTCCGCCGGTGCCTTCAGGTCATGCGCGAGCGTGTTGAGCGCAAAGAGCGCGGTGCCGAGTTGTGCCCGAGTTTGAAAGTATGCGTCCGCAAGATTCACTATGGCGCATTTAGCGGGAAATCGGGGAAAGCAACGATACTTTTTTCAGCTCCGCCGAAGCTTATAGCGCGCGCTTCGCCTCTTTGCGGGGCACGGCCTTCAGCACACGCGCGATGATGTCATCGACAGTCACGCCTTCCGCTTCCGCATTGAAAGTCGGCACGACGCGGTGGCGAAGCACCGGCATCGCGAGCGCTTCGATGTCGTCGATGGTGACATGAAAACGACCCTGCAATACCGCGCGGACTTTGCCGGTGAGGATGAGATTCTGGCACGCGCGCGGTCCGGCTCCCCATGCGATGAGCTCTTTGATAAATGCGGGCGCGTCTTTTTCGTTGGGGCGCGTGAAGCGGACGAGGTCGAGGACGAAATCGGTGACATGGTCGGGCACGGGCACTTTGCGCACGACTTTTTGCAGCTCCAGAATCTGCGCGCCGGAAAGGACGGGCTGGATGTCGGCGGTGAAATTGCCCGTAGTGCGCGCGATAATCTGGCGCTCTTCCTCGCGGGTTGGGTAATCCACTTTCACGAGGAATACAAAGCGGTCGCGCTGCGCCTCGGGCAGCGGATACGTGCCTTCCTGCTCGATGGGATTTTGCGTCGCCAAAACGAAAAAGGGCTGGTCGAGCTTCAGCGTATTGCCGCCGACAGTCACGCAGCGCTCCTGCATCGCTTCGAGGAGCGCAGCCTGGGTCTTGGGCGGAGTGCGGTTGATTTCATCCGCAAGGAGCATCTGGGTAAAAAGCGGTCCTTTTTGAAAAACAAAACTGCGACGTCCAGTCGTGGGATCTTCCTGAATGATGTCGGTGCCGGTGATGTCGCTTGGCATGAGGTCCGGCGTGAACTGGATGCGGCGAAAGCCCATGTTCAGTGTCTTCGCGAGCGTACTGACCATCGCTGTTTTTGCCAGTCCCGGAACGCCTTCGAGCAGGCAGTGCCCGCCCGCGAGCACTGCGATGAGCAGTTCCTCGATGACCGCAGCCTGACCGACAATAAATTTCCCCATCTCAGCGGCGATCTTCGCGTAGGAAGACTTGAGGAGTTCGGCGGCGGCTTTGTCGTCGAGTTGAGAAATCGGTGTGGATTCAGTGGTGCTCATGGCGAGTCCACTATCAGAAGCGGTGCGTGTTCTTAGGAACGGCGTCGGGCAATTTGTCGTGGTGTTCAGTTTTGCGCTGGGCTCGGAAAGTATGCAGCGAGTGCATTTTCATCGGGTGACTTTTTCAAAGCGAACGGTCAGTCTGCGGATTGAACGTCCCACTTACTCATGCTCAGACCACTCACACTTCTCGCCTGTTTCGCTGCCTCGCTTTTTGCCGCGCCTGTCTCTCTCTTCGATGGCAAGTCGCTCGACCAATGGGAGGGCAGCGCACTTTGGAAAGTCGTTGATGGCGAAATCCACGGCGGCTCGCTCACGGAGACGGTGAAGCACAATGATTTCCTCGCCACGAAGAAGTCGTATTCCAATTTCGAGCTGAAGGTGAAGCTGCGGCTGAACGGCACGGGCTTTGTAAATAGCGGCGTGCAGATTCGTTCGCTGCGCGTGCCGGGGAATTCGGAGATGTCGGGGTATCAGGTGGATTACGGGCCGGGTTGGTATGGGAAAATTTACGATGAGTCGCGGCGCAATAAGGTCATCGCGGAGTCGAAGGATGCAGCTGGCGTGGAAAAGGCGATCAAGCCGGGCGAGTGGAATGAATACGTCATCCGCGCGGAAGGGCCGCGCATTCGTTCGTGGATCAATGGCGTGGCGGCGCTCGATTACACGGAGGCGGATGCGAACATCGCGCAGGACGGGCACATCGGCATCCAAGTCCACGGCGGTGGGAAGGCGCTGATTCAGGCGAAGGACGTGACGATTGAGGAATTGCCCGCGACGCCCGATGCGCCGACTTGGGAAAAGGTGGGCAAGCCCGGCGAGAAGAAGCCGAAGAAAAACGCGAAAGCCTACAACGGCGGCGATTCCGGCCCGAAGACTCCGGCGGAGCAACTCGCGACTTTCAAGCTGCCCGACGGTCTGGAGATGGACCTCATCGCTTCGGAAATTCCGGAGGAAGGCGTGGGGAAATTTATCGCGGTGTATTTCGATGCGAAGGGCGCGATGTGGACGATGACGGCGCTGGAGTATCCGGTGGATGGCAATGAAAACGCCGCCGCTGCGGATGCGCTTTATGCGAGCAAGGCGAAGGACAAAATCCTCGTGTACGACCGCGACCCGAAGTCGCCGACGGGCTTTGTTTCAAAGCCGCGCGTGTTTGCGGATGGGCTGGCGATTCCGCTCGGCATCCTGCCTTACAAAGACGGCTGCTACGTTCAGCACGGCCACGATTTGGTGCTGCTGCGCGACACAAACGGCGATGGAAAATCCGACAAGCGCGAGGTGATTTTGACGGGCCTCGGTGTGCAGGATTCGCATCTTTTCCCGCATCAATTCACCCGCGCGCCGGGCGGCTGGATTTGGATGGCGCAGGGGCTTTTTAATAACAGCAAACCAACCAAGCCGGGCGACCCGAAAGCCGTGGATTGGCCGCAGTGCTCGATGGCGAAGATGCGCTACGACGGCAGCCAGTTTGAAGTCACGAGCACCGGGCCGAACAATATCTGGGGGCTCGCGATGACGGCGGAGGGCGAGACGTTTATCCAGGAGGCAAACGACTACGGTTATCCGGTGATGCCGTTTCACGAATACGCGTATTATCCCGGCGGCATGGAGGCGCGGAAGAAAAGCTACCAGCCCGACTTCCCGCCACAGGCTGAGTTCCGCATGGGCGGCACGGGGCTGAGCGGATTGGCGCTCACGGATAAAGACGGCATTTTCCCCGACGCGTGGCGCGATGTGATGATGGTCGCCAACCCCATCACGAACCGCATTCAAGCAATCAAAATGCACCGCGACGGTCCGCGCTGGAAGCTACAGCAACTCGCCGATGTCGTGCAGACGACGGACTCGTGGTTCCGTCCCGTGGCGATGACGCTCGCGCCGGATGGCTGCGTGTATGTGGTGGATTGGTACAACAAAATCATCTCCCACAACGAAGTCGCCCGCAACCACCCCGACCGCGACAAAACGCGCGGGCGGATATGGCGCATCAAGCCGAAAGGCAAAGCGCTGATGGAAGTGCCGGATTTTACGAAGATCTCGGGTGATGAGTTGATTGCGAAACTCGGTGGGGCGTCAACAGCGCAGCATCACATGGCGTGGCAGGCGATCGTGGATCGCGGGATGAAGGAACTGGTACCGAAGTTGCAGGACATCGTGCGCGGGGTAGGGTGGGCGTCCCGCCCGCCGGGTTCCGCGTCTCGCGGAACCCAGTCGAACGTCGAACCGCGTGCCGACGCCAAACCGAGTGCGGATGTGTCAGGCGGGACGCCCGACACGGCGGGCAAGATGCCCACCCTACCCGATGGCCGTCGCATCGGCGCGTTGTGGGCGCTTCGTGAACTGGGCGAGATCTCGAACAGGGATCTTTTCCCGCTGATTGGGGAACCGAGTAAACATTTACGGACAGCGGCAATCGGTGCGCTTTTTGGTGCCGCGCCCACAGTCGATCTCGACGCTACGGATGTCCTTGAAAAACTCGGGGTAGTTCACGCTAATCCTGATCCTGAAGTGCGCAGTTCGGCAATCAAATCGATTGCTGACCATTTGAGATTCACACTCACGGTAAAGACATTTGATCGTGCCTTTGGGTCGGCCCATAGTTCGCTTAACTCGCTACTGGCCTTCACCCGCCCTTCGCTAGCCGAGCCCACCGCCAAATCCACCCACGGCAACAAGACCATCAAAGTCGGCGAAGCGTACGAGCGGGAATACGAGCGGTTCCTCGTCCGCATGTTCCTTGAGCGGCATCCCGAGGCGGTCGCGAAGTTTCTCGAAACGGATGACGCCAAGAAGCTCCCGCTCGAAGCCCGTCTGCTCGCCTCGCTTGCGCTGGAGCCGAAGGCGAGTGCGCCGCGAGTCGCCGCGCTGCTGCCGCAGCTCACGCGTCCGCCCGAGAAGGAAGAGATTTTGCGCCTTGTGCAGTTTCTCGATGAACCGGGTGTCGCGGATGCGGTGAAGGCCACGCTCGGCAATCCCGCCACTGCGCCCGCGGTGCTGAATGCGCTTCTCGAACTTCGCGCAAAGCTCGACCCCGCGAAGCTCGGCCCGCTCGTCGCCGACGCCGCGACGAAGCTGCTCGCCAGCAAAGACGCTGCGCAAATCGAGAGCGGCGTGAAGCTCGCCGGTGCATTCAAAATCGCCGCGGCAGAAAACGCGCTCGTCGCGCTTGCGGAAAGTAAGACAGGTTTCCAACCTGTCGGAGAACCGCCCACAAACACTCTAACCGCCGAACTTGCAAGCAGCGCCGGGACAGGTTTGAAACCTGTCTTACTTTCGCTCTCTGCACTCCGAGCACTCTCCGAGATTGGCAGCACAAACGTCGCCCTCTTTTCCGATCTCGCCACAACCGCCGCCGACCCGCTCATCCGCGATGAAGCGCTCGCGGCTCTCGCTTCCTCGAAAGCCGCCGACGCACCCGCACGCGTGCTCGCGCTTTACCCGAAGCTCGCCCCCGCCCAGCGCCGACTCGCGCTCGACAAACTCACCACGACCAAAGCCGGAGCCGCCGCTGTCGTCACGAGCGCAGCGGTGAAAGCCGACATCGACGCCGCCACGCTCGACCGCTTGCTCGCCGTCCTCGGCGACAAAGACCCGGCGCTCACAAAGCTCGTCGATAGCCTCGGCACGCTGTTCCGCCCAGTGCTCGCGCTCGATGGCAGCGAAGGCGCTTTTGTCGAAACCGGCCTCACACTCGAAGGCGCATTCACCGTGGAGACGTGGGTGAAACTCGATGAAGGAATCGGCAATGATGACGGCATCCTCGGCGCACCCGGCCAGTTCGACCTGAATTTTTACGGCAGCCAATTCCGCGTATGGGCCGGCCCCGGCATTCACGACGCAGCCGTCGCGAAAAAGAAAATCGTCCCCGGCATGTGGACCCACGTCGCCGCCGCGCGCGACGCCAAGGGCAACTGGAAAATCTACATCGACGGCGAACTCGACGGCACCGGCACAAAGCCCGCCGCCCACAAACTCGAAAACGCCCGCGTCGGCTGGACCGGCTCGCCCGGCGGAACGAAGGGACAATTTGCAGAGTATCGCATCTGGAAAAGCGAGCGCAGCGCGGACGAGATTCGCGCGAGCTTCGACAGATCCATTGAAGGGACACAAGGGACGCAAGAGACTAAAGGGACGGTGCCCGATTTGGAACTGTCCCTTTCGTCCCCTAAGTCCCTTTCGTCCCTGAAGCTCAGCACTGGCGCGAAGCTCGTCCGCACCAGCGACCTCCCGCCCGTCCTCACCGCCGACGCCGCCACAAAGCTCGACGCAGACTTTGCAAAATACCGCGCGCTTGCCACAAAGACCGGCGACAAGGAGCGCGGCAAAACCGTCGCCGCGATGTGCCAGGCTTGCCACCTATTTGGGAACACCGGCGGGCAGATCGGACCCAATCTCAGTGGCGTCGGCGCGATGGGCGCGGAAGCGATTTTGCGCAACATCCTCACGCCAAACGCAGCCATGGAAAGCGGCTACCGCATTTTCCGCGTAGAGCAGCGCGACGGCTCGGTGCTCGACGCCTTTTTCGTGAGCGAAGACAAAGATGCCACGGTCATCCGACTGCCCGGTGCCGCCGACCAGCGCATCGCGAAAAAGAACATCGTGAAAACGACCTACCTCCGCCGTTCGCTCATGCCAGAAGGACTGCTCGCAGGGATGAACGACCAACAAGTGAGCGACCTCTTTGCGTATCTGCTCTCGCTGAAATAATCCGGCTCCGAGCGTCGGAAGACGCAAATCGGATGTAAGGCGCTGCGGAAATGGTATCGCTCAAACTCCGCCCGCCATTGCCGCTGGCCGGACCGCGCTTGCGATACTCGACGCACCGGAGGCGATCTTGCCGTCACGAATGACGATCCGCCTCGGCGCGTTGGCCGCGATTTCGCTGTCGTGCGTGACGAGGACGATGGTGCGGCCTTGGGCGTTCAGTTCTTTGAAAAGTGCGAGGATGTTTTCGCCCGTCTGGCTGTCGAGATTTCCGGTCGGTTCGTCGGCGAAGACGATGCGCGGATTGTTCACGAGCGCGCGGGCGATTGCGACGCGCTGCATCTGGCCGCCCGAGAGTTGTAGCGGTGTGTTCTTTGCGCGGTTCGAGAGCCCGACTCGTTCGATCGCCTCCCTCGCTCGCTCTTGACGGTGGCGCTTCGAGACGCCCGCGTAGAGCAACGGGAGCTCGACGTTTTCGAGCACGGTCAGTTTTTGCAAAAGATTAAACGCTTGAAAGACGAAGCCGATGCGGGAATTCCGCATCTCGGAGAGCTTGTTCTCGCCGGCCCGCGAGACATCCACGCCGTCGAGAACCATGCGTCCCGTCGTGGGAATATCGAGGCAACCCAGCAGGTGCATCAGCGTACTTTTCCCGCTGCCGCTCGGGCCGATGATGGCGCAATACTCGCCGGCATCGATGGTCAGATTGATGCCATCCAGCGCGCGAATCTCCTGCTCGCCGACGCGGTAGATCTTGGTCACATCCGTGAGCTCAATCAGCGCCATGAGCCTACGCGCCGGAGCGCTTTTTTACCGCACGCTCAGGATTAATGAGGAGGATTTCCTCGCCCTCTTTCAAGCCGGTCAAAATCTGCGCGTGCTCGACATTACTCACGCCGAGTTTTACCTCGCGTTTTTCGGTCTTCATTCCATTCACGACGAAAACCACGCGCTTATTTCCCTCCGAGCGAAAGACTGCGGAGACCGGCACCGACACGGCATCGGACGCATGGTCGATTGGCACGCTCAAGCTTACCGTCATCCCCGGACGAAGCGCAGAACTCGGCTTGTCGATGAGCGCCTGCACGGCAAATCCCTTCACCGAACTCTTAATCGTCGCAATCGGCGCGATGAAAAAAATCTCCGCTTCCATGTCGCCATCCTTGATGGATTCCGCGCGCAATTTCACGCGCTGCTTCGGGCGCAGCTTGGCGACATCGACTTGGTTCACATGGCTCTCGACGAGCAAGCGGTCCAAATTCGCGATCGTCATCAGCGTCGTGCCGTTGTTCACGCTGGCGGCGGGGATGATGACTTGCCCTTCGGTCACCGGCACTTCGAGCACGGTGCCGTCGTTCGGCGCGGTGACTTTCGTTTTGCTGAGCTTGTCGTCCACGATCTGCACCTTCCGTTTCGCACGATCCAGACTGTTCTTCGCCAACTCGTGTTCGGTCGCAAGATTATCGAATGCTTCCCGGCTGATCAGCTTTTGCGCAAAGAGTTCCTGCCCGCGCTCGTTATTGCGGCGGGCTTTTTCCATCTGCAATTCCGCCCCGGCGATCTCGGTCATCGCCGATTCCTTTTCGGTGAGAATATCACGATCATCGATCTCCACCAAAAGCTGCCCCTGCTTCACCGAATCTCCCGCCAACACATGGATCTCCTTCACCTTGCCCCCGACCTCGGCCTTCACATCGAGCTTTGAAACAGGAGACACATCACCGCTGACCTGCACGGAAAAATCGATATTGCGAAGCTCAACACGAGCCGTCGGAGATTCCGCAGACTGGCTTTGCTCGCCCTTTGCAGCGATCAACCCGAACCATTGCTTTGAATTTGCATACCACCCAGCCCCGCCGAGGACGGCAACATAGAGCAGGAGCTTAAAAAATTTCTTCATTGATTACGTTTGAAGCGCATTGGGACCGATAAGTTGCGCAGACAATTCTGATAATCCGCCTCGTCCGGAGAGTTTAGTGGCAAACATGAGAAATACGGGACGCAATCGGCATTTGGAGCGGATGAACAAAAGTCGTCTGCGCCGTTCAATCCACGCCGGACTTGCCTCTTTCCCCGCACCGGGCATCTTCGCGCCCCATTTTTATGACCGAGATTCCGAAGACATTTGAGCCCGCAGCCATCGAAGCACATTGGTACGCCCATTGGGAAATTACGGGCTGTTTTGCTGCCGACCCCGCCTCGACGAAGCCCGCGTATTCCATCGTCATCCCGCCGCCAAATGTCACCGGTCAGCTCACGCTCGGGCATGTTTTAAATAACACGATCCAAGACATCCTCGCCCGCCGCGCTCGCATGACGGGGCACGAAGTTCTTTGGCTGCCCGGCACCGACCACGCGGGCATCGCTACGCAAAACGTGGTGGAGAAAACGCTGCGCAAGGAAGGCAAGATGAAGCATCGCGACGACCTTGGGCGCGAAGTGCTCGTGGGCAAAATCTGGGAGTGGAAGGAGAAATACGGCGGCATCATTTTGAAGCAACTCCGGGCGCTCGGCGCTTCGTGCGACTGGTCGCGCACGCGGTTCACGATGGATGAAGACTACTCGCGCTGCGTGCAGAGCGTGTTCGTGGACCTTTATAAAAAAGGCCACATCTATCGCGGCAAACGCATGGTGAACTGGTGCCCCGCTTCGCTCACCGCGCTGTCCGACGAGGAAGTCGTGCCGAAGCAGCAGAACGGTTTTCTTTACCATTTCCGCGTGGAAGTCGTGGAGCCGTGTAGTGGCACAGGCGCCTCGCCTGTGAATGTCTCCGCAGCCGCCCCGGCTGCGTCGGGCGAGGGCGCCCGCGCGACTACCACTGGCGGGGGCGCCAGTGCCACTACTACTACTACTACTACGCAAGCGTGGCGCGGCACGGGCCGCTGGCTCACCATCGCGACGACGCGTCCGGAGACGATTCCCGGAGACTCCGCCGTGGCCGTAAATCCAAAGGACGCGCGTTACGCCGACCTCATCGGCAAACACATCCGCCGTCCGCTGCCGCTGGAAAATCAAGCGCCGCTGCCGATTGTGGGCGATGAGCATGTGACGTTCGATTTCGGCACCGGCGTGCTGAAAGTGACGCCCGCGCACGACAAGGCGGACTTTGAAATCGGCGAGCGTCACGGCTTGGAAGTCATCGACATCATGCACCCAAACGCGGTGATGAACGAACTCGCCGGCGTCGATTTGGCTGGGCTGGATCGCTTCGCCGCGCGGAAACGTGCGGTGGAGATTTTGAAGGAAGCGGGCGTGTTGGAAAAGGAAGAGCCGTATCAAAACAACGTCGGCTATTCCGAGCGGGCGGATGTGCCGATTGAGCCGCGACTCAGCGAGCAGTGGTTCCTCAAGTATCCGAGCGTGGACGCGTCGAAAGCGTGTGTTCAACACGACGACAATCCGAGGAAATCAAGAGCTGTTTCCGCCGCATCAAGCATTGTATCCGATAACAGCAATGATGAGCCTGTGCCCGAGTGGAGAAAGATAATCAACAATTGCTCAATTCTCGGCGCGGAGGCCAGAGTATCTTCCCCTTCTACGGAACAAATGCGCTTTTTCCCAGATCGCTGGGCGAAGGTTTACGAGCACTGGATGGACGGCATCAAAGACTGGTGCATCTCGCGTCAGCTTTGGTGGGGACATCGCGTGCCTGTGTGGACTAAGCGATTCGACCGGCGCAATGAATACTATTGCGCTGAAGCATTCGGGAAAATCACTGGCCATCTACCAGAAGGATTAGAGCGGAAGCTTTTAATTTCAGAAAAAGGGAGTCTGCGGAGAACGCCCGGCGGAAAGATGGAAGACCTTGAGGACGGCACTGTCACTGACATTGTCGCAACGGATGATCCGAACATCTTTGAATGGCGAGTGCTCACCTCCTCGCCCGAGCAAGCTAAAAGGCTCGCAGACGAAGGATATACCCAAGACCCCGACGTCCTCGACACCTGGTTCTCCAGTTGGCTCTGGCCGTTCGCCACGATGGGCTGGCCGGAGAAGACGAACACGCTCGCCAAATTCTACCCGACCACCGACCTCGTCACCGGGCCGGACATCATCTTTTTCTGGGTCGCTCGCATGATCATGGCGGGCTACGAATACATGGGCGAACTGCCATTTAAGAACGTCTATTTTACCGGCATCATCCGCGATAAACAGGGGCGCAAAATGTCCAAGTCGCTCGGCAACTCGCCCGACCCGCTCGACCTCATTTCTCAGTACGGCGCGGATGCGTTGCGCTTCGGCGTCATGCGCAGCGCGCCGCTCGGGTCCGACGTGCTCTTCGACGACAAAAACGTGGAGCTCGGACGCAACTTCTGCACGAAGCTCTGGAACGCCGCGCGTTTCCGCCAAATGCACGAAGGCGAAGTGGAAGGCGAAATCAACCCGACGCTGCTCACCAGCGACGAAAAGTGGATACTCCTCCGCCTCGATGCCGCCATCGCCGAAGTCACCCTCGCGCTTACCGAGTATCGCTTCAGCGACGCCGCGAACGCGCTCTACCGCTTCTTCTGGAACGAGTATTGCGATTGGTTCGTCGAGGCCAGCAAAGCCACGCTCGTGGCACGGACGCCCTCGTCCGTGAATTCGGCGGACGCCTCGTCCGGCGAACCCGAAAAGGGTGCCACAGCCGGGGCGGCTCCGGCACACACGGACGGGACGTCCGTGCCACGCAAAGCCAACACGCTCGCCGTGATGGATTTCGTCTTCTCGCACACGCTCCGGCTTTTCCATCCGTTCATGCCGTTCATCACGGAAGACCTGTGGCAGAGCATGGGCTTCGCCAAAGACATGCCGCCGAAGCAAGGCGGCGAGACGATCATGTTCGCACCGTGGCCCAAAGCGTTCACCGCCGAAGAGCGCGAATATTTCATCCTTGATGAAACCGACGAAGCATTCGCCAACGCCAAATACGAAGTCGTAAACCGCAGCCGTTCGCTCCGCCGCGACTTCAATATCGCCAGCAACAAACGCGTCCGCTTCGTGCTGAAACCGAACGCCGAACTACCCGCGCACGAAGCCGCCGTGCTGCAAATCCTGCTCAACGCCGAGCCCTTCGAAGTCGATGCCGCCTACGCGCCATCCAAAGGAACCCCCGCCGCGCTCACCCCGCTGGGAGAACTATTCCTGCCGCTCGACGGCCTGATCGACGTCACCGCCGAGCGCGAGCGCATCGGCAAGGAAATCGCGAAAGTGGAAAGCGAGCTGGAGAAAGTCCGCGCCAAACTCGCCGACGAAAACTTCGCCGCCAAAGTGCCCGCAAAGGTCCTCGAAGACCACCGCCAGCGCGAGATCGACTGGTCGGAAAAGCACACGCAACTCGTCAAAATGCGCGACGCGCTGGGTGCGTGATACGATTTACGCAATCGGACTCCATGAACCCGAGCGCCGCGATTGCGTGTCGTGGCTCACGCAGCCCTCTGCGTGAACCTCCTTACGCGAAGCGCACAATTTCCGGTCGCACTCGCATGGATCTGCGCTTCGCGTAAAGGGGTTCACGCAGAGGGCTGCGTGAGCCACGACTCCGGTAATCACGCTACAATCGCGGCGAACGGGACGATATGGGTAGGGACGGCGCATTGGTTTGCGCCGCCCCTCCTTCCGAGAACCGCAGGTGTCAGACTGACTATTTTCCGCAAACCAAAGCCCCGCTCATCGAATGAGAGCAGGGCATTTTTCCTGGAACAGCGAACTACCTCCGGGAGCGGTACTCCGTCGGGTTCACGCCGATCCAGCGTTTGAAGGCGCGGGAGAATACGAGGGCGCTCTCGTAGCCGACGAGCGGGGCCACGACTTCCAGTTTGTCGTCGGTTACCTCCAGCAATCGCTGCGCGTGCTGCATTCGCAGATATGTGACGTGGTGCATTGGGGAACGTCCGAGTTCTTTCATGCAGAGCCGCCGGAGATGTTCGGCGCTGAGGTGGGCGTGGGCTGCGAGCGTGGTGAGCGACCATTGTGCGGCAGGCTCGCGGGCGACTTCGTCCCACAGTTTCCACAGCCGATCTCCGCGCTGCCACGGGCTGGCGAGGCGGGAGGCGAATGCGTGTACGAGGCTCACCCAATGGTGCAACACCTTCGGGTCGCGCGCATTTCCCCACTCTTCGCGCAGCCCGGTGACAGCGCGAATCAACTCGCTGCCGCCCGACGTGCGGACAGGCGATGCTGCGCCGATGAGCGGCTTCACCCACGCGGGCTCTTCGTAGCGGACCCACGCGAAAACGAAGCGCTTTCCGGTGGCGGCATGAAATGCATTGAGCACTCGCGGAGGGGCCATGCACACGGTCCCGGCGCTCACGCGTTGCCACCGTCCATCGAGCAGAATGCGGCCTTCGCCTTCGATGCATGCGAGGATGAAACTGCCCGTCGGCTGAAGCCTTACACGAACGTAGCGCGGCCCGGCGTCGTCCCATCCGAGCCGCCCGATGCGGTGCGAAGCGAGTTCGGGGCACTCGTGCGCGTGGAGCTTCCAGACCTTCGTTCGCGGTCCGTCCACGGTGGTTTCATTGAAAACGGGATCGGGCACGAGTGCGCAATACACGGGCGCGGAGGATTCGTCACGCGGGGCTTTCAAAAGACTCCTTCTACGGGTGTGATTAATCCTACTTTGTTAGTATAATCGAGATCTACCCTCTGGGTTTCCGGGCTGGCTTTGGCTTCGGCTTCTCACGCTGTCGCAGAAGCGCATCGTGTTTGCTCTTCCCGCGGGCTCGGTGTCGTCGCTCTATTCGTTCGAGTAATTCCCCTTCAGTTGGTTTGCGGACCACTACCCATTCGATCATTTCTGTGATGTCGTTGGCGGTGAGGTTTCCGAGCCCGTCTGGGTCGATCATTCGCTCCTCCATTTGAAAATTTACGGCCAATGCTACGAGGGCCATGTGGTGGTGCCAGGCCAGCCAGCCTCGCGCTTGATATTGCCCCATTCCGCAGTGGCTTTTGGCGTCTTGAAAACACCGCTCCACCCAGAACCTCCCGGCTTGCCAGCGCGCGAGTCTTTTGAGTGTTGTGTTCTCGGCGGCGTTGCTCAGCGAGAGCTTCGTGCTCCCGTCGGGCCTGGAGGACGCGGGGTGATTGAAGGTAGGAGTTTTTAGTTCTACTTTGTTATGTTCCAACCAGACTTTGTCTCGGAAATTCCATGTGATGTCTGGCGACTTTTCTTGCGTTGCCGCTTGATTGCCGCGCTCTTGCTCTGTTCGCGGGCTTGGTGTCGGCGCTCTATTCGCCCGAGTAGTTCGGCTTCACTTGGCTTGCGGATGATTACCCATTCGATCATTTCGGTGATGTCGGCGGCGGTGAGGTTTGCGATCCCTCCCGGGTCTGTCAGTCGCTCTTCCATTTGGAAGTATACCGCCAGCGCTACGAGCGCCATGTGGTGGTGCCAGGCTCGCCAACCTCGTGCTTGATACTGGCCCATTCCGCAGTGGCTTTTGGCGTCTTGAAAACATCGCTC
>JAYTMG010000380.1:0-5570 GCA_043728745.1 Verrucomicrobiaceae bacterium | reverse complement strand
GCTTTCGTGAGCTTGGTGAGGACGACGCCGATTTTCTCCAAGTGGAGACGGGCGACTTCTTCGTCGAGCTTCTTCGAGAGGCGATAGACTTCGGGTTTGTAGGTGTCTTTGTTGGCCCACAGGTCGAGCTGTGCGAGCGTCTGGTTGCTGAAGCTGGCGCTCATGACGAACGACGGGTGGCCGGTGGCGCATCCGAGGTTCACGAGACGGCCTTCGGCGAGCATGTAAATGCTGCGTCCGTTTGGCAGGATGTATTTGTCGTACTGCGGCTTCACGTTCACGCGCTTCACGCCTTTCAGCGTGTTGAGGCGCTCGACTTGGATCTCGTTGTCGAAATGGCCGATGTTGCAGACGATGGCTTGGTCTTTCATTTTGACCATGTGCTCGAGTGTGAGCACGTCGCAGTTGCCGGTCGTGGTGACGTAGATGTCGGCGACGCCGAGCGTGCTTTCCACGGTGTTGACTTCAAAGCCTTCCATCGCTGCCTGGAGCGCGTTGATCGGATCGACTTCGGTGACGATGACGCGTGCGCCGAATCCTTTGAGCGAGTGCGCGGAGCCTTTGCCCACGTCGCCGTAGCCGCAGACGACTGCGACTTTACCAGCAATCATCACGTCGGTCGAACGCTTGAGTCCGTCTGCGAGCGATTCGCGGCAGCCGTAGAGGTTGTCGAACTTCGATTTCGTGACGGAGTCGTTGACGTTGATCGCTGGCACGAGAAGCTTGCCCGCAGCGTGCATCTGCGCGAGACGGTGGACGCCGGTGGTTGTCTCTTCGGAGACGCCCTTCCAGGATTTCACAACGGTGTGCCAGAAACCGGGACGCTCTTTCGCGACACGCTTGAGCAGGTTTTTGATGACTTGTTCTTCGTGCGAACCGCTCTTGGTGTTCACCCAATCGCTGCCGTTTTCGAGTTCGTAGCCTTTGTGAATCAAAAGTGTGACGTCGCCGCCGTCATCGACGACGAGTTCCGGTCCGAGGTTGCCGGGGAAAGTCACCGCTTCGAGCGTGCAGTCCCAGTATTCTTCCAGCGTCTCGCCTTTCCAAGCAAAGACGGGCGTTCCAGCGGCGGCGATAGCCGACGCGGCATGGTCTTGCGTGGAGAAAATGTTGCAGCTCGCCCAGCGGACGTTTGCGCCGAGTTTGACCAGCGTCTCGATGAGCACCGCAGTCTGGATCGTCATGTGCAACGATCCGGTGATGCGCACGCCTTTGAGCGGCTTCGCCTTTGCGTATTGCGCGCCGATGCTCATGAGGCCGGGCATTTCATACTGCGCGATCTCGATCTCTTTCCGGCCCCAATCGGCCAGTGTGATGTCTTTCACCTTGAAGTCGGGCGCATTTTTGCCGGCGACCTTTGCGGTGGGTTTTGCGGATTTCGCTGCGGGCTTTGCGCTGACAGCTTTGAGTTTTGCTTTTGCCATAATGTGATTTTGGTTTGAGTAAGTTGAAACGAACGAAGCATCCAAACGGACGCATCTACGCATCATGATGCGATGATGGGTTTATAAACCACATCGCGTGCCAGTCAATTGCTAAAACGCTACGGCCGTCCCGCCGTCACTTGGACTTCTGCTCGCGCACTGCACGGGTCAACGCGAAATAGATCACGTAAAACCACGAGAAAATGCTCGCGAGGATCGCCGACAAGATCGACTTGTTCCGCTCCCACGAACACACCACGGCTGGGCGGGCATATCCTACGCAGCGCCCGATGGAGTTATTACGGTTAAGGTTGCTTCAGCTCGACCTTCCCGCCGAAGGCATTCCCCAGAAAGAAGCCGAGCGCGGTGTGGCTTTTTTGGAAATACATTCCAGTCCCCGTCGAATCGATCGTGCGTCCCGGTTGGCGAAAGAGCACTTTGAAGGTCTGTCCGCTTTGCACTGGCGTCCAGTAGCGCAACGTCGGGAGAAACGGCATCACGGCGGCACCGCTCACGTTCACGGCGTAGGCCGTGGGCGTGGCGTAGTTGCCTCCGCTAAAGGTCAGCGTCGCCGGGCCGTCGGGGAATCCGAATGTGCCGTTTGCCACGCAGCCGTTGGCGACTACGATGCTGTTCACAGCGGCGCGATCGATGCCGAGAGATTGCGCGGGGCGCTTCCACTCCAGTTCGCCGGTCACGTCCGTCTTCGCGAGGTTTGCGAAGATGAGTTCGCCGCCGACGTAGCCGAACGGAGCCGTCGAAGCCTGCCGTCCGTAGAAGCTGAAGCTTCCATTATCCGATAGCTCCGTAATGGCGGAAAAAGCGCGTCCGTCCGGCATCTTCACGAGCACTTTGCCCGCGCCGATGGATGAGATGCGAGCCGTGCCGAAGCCTGCGCCTTTTACCGCTGGGAGGAGTGCGCCGAGGCCCACGTTATACACCGCCGGGCTCGCCGTGAGCACCGTGGGGCGCAAGTCGCCCGTCACGCCACCACTCATAGCGATGAGCAAATGCCCGTCCGCCGCTAGCGTCGCGCTCACACTGCCGAGCGCCGTGCTGATTCCCGTCGCCACATTCCCCGCAGCGGGGAAAGTGAACACGCTCTTGCCTGTCGCCGAGCCGATCTGCGCGATGAAGATGTTGATGCCCGACACCGTCCGGCTCGTGCGAGCGCGCCCGACGATTGCGCCGCTGCTATCATACAGCAGCCCGCTGAACCGCTGTGGCGCGAGGTCCGGCGCGGCGGTGTTCACCGTTACGGTCGCCGTGTGCCCGTCGCTCGTCGTGTAGGAAAAGGTGCCACTAAAGCCCGCTGGCACGATCAGCGTGCGCCCGTCGATGATGACGCTCGGGATGCTCACGCTCACGATTGTTGCGGCGGGGTTCCCGTCATTTGCCAGCGGGTAGAGCACACTGCTGCCGCTGCTCACCGTCACCGCGTCATCCACTGCGGGCGGGCCGCTTGGCGCGCTCACGGTGATGCTCGCGTCCACATCCGCTGCGGCGTTGTAATTGGCGTTGCCTGCTTGCGACGCGCGGACGACTACGGTGCCCGTGCCGGTAAAAGTCAGCGTCTCTCCTGCGAGCGAGCCGGGGCCGCTCACGAAGCTAAATGTCACCGCGTTTCCGCTAGCGCCGCCGGTCGCGGTGAGCGTCACGCTATCCGTGATGAGTGCCGTCGCTGCAGGCGCAAACGTGATCGTCTGCGCTGCTTTCCCGACGGTGAATGTCTGCGGAACACTCACTGCCGCGAGGTAGTTTGTGTTCCCTGCTTGCGAAGCCGTCACCGTCACGTCGCCCACTCCGGTAATTGTCACGGTGTTGCCCGCGATAGTCGCCGGGCCGCTGATGCCGAATGTCACCGGCTGTCCGCTTGCTCCACCCGTCGCCGAGACCGTGAAGTCCGCATCGCCGAATGCCTTTCCAGCGAGCGCGCCAAACGTAATCACCTGCGCCGCCCTCGCTACGGTGAACGACTGGGTCACCGCCGCAGCCGCTCCAAATTCCCCGATTGGCGAGCCTGCTTGCGTCGCCCGCACCCGCACCAAGCCTGCTCCGGTGATAGTCACCGTGTCGCCAGCGATAGTCGCCGGGCCGCTGAAGATGCTAAAGACGACCGGCTGCCCGCTCGCTCCGCCTGTTGCCGAGACGGTAAACGCTGGATCGCCAAACGTCTTCCCGCTCAATGCCGCAAACGTGATCACCTGCGGCACCACCACGTCGGTGATGGCGATGGTCACTTGCCTCTCAAACGACAGGCCGCCCGCGTCAACCCGGCGCGGCTCCCGTCCGCCCGGAATCACGCTAACGGGGTTGACGTTGCTTTCCGTCACCCGCAGCCGGATGCTGTAGCTGCTCTTCGTCTCAAAGTCCGCGCTCGCGTTCAGCTTCAGCGTATTTCCCGTGAGGGTAAATGCGCCGTTGTCCGTGTCGCCTGCGCCGCTCACCATGGCCACCGTGTGCATGTCTTCCGCGTCTGCATCCAGCGCGAGCACTGTGCCGACGGTTGCGCCGGGCGCGTTGTTCTCCGCGATGCTCGAAGGGCTCACGACGATGTCGTACGGCGCGTTGTTTACTGGCGGCACGACATTGTGGATGCTTGCAAGGTCCGAGCCCACTCGCACTTCGTCCACTCGGGCGGAGCCGGTGACTTCGAGGCGGATGCGATCAAAGTCGTAGCTGCCCGTGTTAAAGCTGGCCGTCCGCACGATCGCAGGCGCACCGAGCGCCGCGAGGTTTGGGTCCACCCACATCAAGAACTGATTCGCGTCGAGGTTGATGGCCATCAGCACCATGTGCGTCGCCCCATCCACCGGCACTGCGGAATAGTCAAACCGCTGCCCCGCTCCGGCGACTTCAAACGTCCCGTAGAACGGCCCTGGCCCGCTGCCATTGTAGATGACGCCCGCCGTCAGCTTCTCCTGACCACCGGAAAAAAGCCCGATGTTTGCATAGCCACCGCCCGTCACCAGCGCGGAGACCCACACGATGCCGGTCGTCTGCGGCGTGGACAAACTGCGGAACGTCTGCGCCGGCATCGCCGACACCGAGCCACCGTCCGTGGAAAGGCCGGGATACGTCAACCCCGGTGCGATGTTCAGCGGCACCGTCCAGCCACCCGCCCAGCCCGTGCCCGAGTTTGTGCGGTTGCGGATGCTGTCTTCTGCGTAAAGCACCGACGGCACTGCCGCAGTGGTGAAAGTGCCCACACTGGTGTAGGTGGTGCCGATGCCGTTAGTCGCATACGCTTTGAAGCTGTAGCCGCTGCTGGCGGTGAGCCCGGTGATGGGCGCGGTGAAGACGCCGGTCGTGCCAGCGGCGGTGACTTTCGTCACTCCGGTGCCGGAGATGAGTGGGTCTGCGTTTGTGGCGGTGAGGGAGTAAACGACGCCGCGCTCGGTGATGGCCGAGCCGCCGTCCGCGGTGACATCGCCGCCGAGCGTCGCTGAGGTGGCGAGCACGCTGGCGCTGGTGGGCGTGGTGACGACGGGGGAGGTGGCGCGTGGGGCGGTGGTCGCCCACTTTAGGGTTCCGCTGTCGCGGTCATAGTAGCTGATGGCCGGGTTGCCATTCACCGCCGCCAGCGAGGCGAATAGGCCCACGCCGCCAGCGCTGTCGAAAGTCACGGGCGCGCCCCAGGTCGTGCCGCTCGCGTCGGTCGCTCGCACATATTGGAGGTCGCTGTTGTTCGCGTGAAAGTAGCCGATGGCCGGGTTTCCTGCGACCACAGCCAGCGATGCATAATTGGACAGGAACCCGCTAGCGAGAGTCACCGGCGTGCCCCAGGCTGTGCCACTGGCGTCGCTCGCTCTCACATAATAGAGGATGGCATTGATTTGGTCGCAGTAGCCCATGGCCGGGCGGCCATCCACCACTACCAGCGAGGGACTTTGCCCGGAGGCTGCCACGGCCAGCGGGGTGCCCCAACTCGTTCCGTCGGCGTCCGTCGCCCGCACATATTTGAGGGAAAAGACGAATGTAAAGTCGTCGAGAACGCTGTAGCCTATGGCCGGGTGGCCATTGACCACCGTGAGCGTAGTATTGGTGCTATTACTCCGGCAAGAATAAGCAGTGACATTTATCAGGCAGCGGCGGCGTAACGAACGTGTTCTGCTTGAAAGTAGGCAGCGACTCGTGCGGGAGATT
>JAYTMG010000379.1:0-5970 GCA_043728745.1 Verrucomicrobiaceae bacterium | reverse complement strand
TACGAGGTGTGCGGTGTTTTCAACGGTGCATTTCATGACGCCGTAGCTTTGAATTTTTGGCGTCAATTGTCCACAAAATAGTTTCAAGCCCCATGTTTGCTACTCTCATCAACGGTCTAGTGAAAAGCCCTGTCAGAGCGATGGGTTGATCGATTCGCAGATTGCTTCGATTCATGCGGAGAGTGAGCAGGTGGCGGGTGGGTGTTTTTGTTGTCGGAGCGGGGAGTTGGTGGAGATTTTGAAACGGCAGACGGTGGAGCTTCGGCCCGATGTGATGTTGGCGGAGCCGGTTGGCAGTTGCACGGATTTGACGGCGACGCTGCTGCATCCGCTGCGGGAGATTTATAAGTTGCCGCTGAGTATCGCGCCGCTGAGTGTGGTTGTGGACTGCCGCCGGGCGATGGGTCATTTTGCTGGTTCGGGGCGTGGGCGTGGGCTGGCGAAAGAGGTGGGGTATATTTGGCAGAAGCAGCTTGAAGAGGCGGAATTGATCGTGCTCAACAAGGTGGAGTTGCTGACGGAGCGGCAGTTGGCGACGCTGCGGGCGAAGTTGACGCTGGCGTATCCGAAGACGCGGCTTTTTTGCACGAGTGCGGCGAGTGGATCGGGGATGCGGGAGTGGCTGGATGCTGTGCTCGGTGCGACGACGACGGTAAGCGAGAATATGGAGGTGGATTACTCCACGTATGCAAAGGGCGAGGCGCTGCTGGGCTGGGTGAATATGGAGGCTGCGGTGAAGGCTGGCGCTGCGTTTGCGCCGGGTGAACTGCTGCAACGGTTGGCGGAGAGTGTGCGGAAGGCGCTGGAGAAAAATGGCTCTGAGATCGCGCATTTCAAGATGAGCTTCGCCGCAGCGCGGCGGGCGAAGTCGGCACTCTCGGTGGTGAATGTGACGATGAATGGCGACCCGGCGCGTTTGTCGTTGCTGGGAGCGGCGTCCGCGACCCAAGGGAAGGTTTTGGTAAACTTGCGCGCGGAGGGTGATCCCGACGAGCTGGTTCGCGTGGTGAAGGATAAGGTGCGGCGATTGCGTCCGGCAATGGAATGGGAATGGACGCGGTGTGAGGCGTTCCGCCCCTCGGAGCCGAAGCCGACGCATCGGATTCAGAAATGAGTTCAGCCCGTTTGGCAAACAACGACGCCGGGACGCGGGTAGGGTGGGCATCTTGCCCGCCGCGCTGCGCATCCTGCGCAGTGCCCGGTGGAGTGCTGCTGCGCGACAATCGCGAGCGCCGAATCGTTGGCACGTTCGATGGTCCAGGCGGGACGCCCGAACCGGCGGGCAGGATGCCCACCCTACCCCGCGCCCGATTTTTTCAACAATGACGACCAAAACTACCCTATGAGTTGGACCCAAGTGTTCCCGGTGCTCACCGATGAATTGGTGAGCGAATATCAACAACGTGCCACGAAGGAGGAGCGCCGAGAGGCGAAGGAGTGGTTTCGCGTGGAGCGTGTGCTCAATGCACAAGACCATGCGCATATCGTGCCCTTTGCGCTCTACAATCGTCCCCTGCGCGAGCATTTGCCGGATTTCCCAGCGCCGACGCCGAGGAATCTGAGTAAGATGACGGACACGGCGGGCGGGCGAGTGCCGTCGTTTCGGAAGCATCAGGTGATTCCGATGCTAAGGGGCGCGCGGGAGATACGGAAGAAACGGCCCGATGTGGTGGTGCGCGTCTATTTAGCGAAGGACTTGGAGTTTCTCGCCGATGAACTGGTGGCGGTGGGCTGCGAGGTGTGTGTGATGGCGCATTCGTCGCTACGCCATTCGCCGGGTGCATTGTGGCGTTTTCTGCCGCTGGCGGAAAAGGGTCGAGTAGTGACGGTGAGTGATGCGATTTTCTCGCCCCGGGTGCTTGCGGACATCGCTCGGACGGATGCGATGCTCCGTGCGGGCCTGGGGTTTTGGCGGGTGCCGTATGCGGCGGGAGTGGACTCGCTGCGTGAGTTTGCGTATCGGCCTATTGCTCGGTCGCAGTATGGCGCGATGGGTGGACTTCCGATTCAACGGCTTGCCGAGGCGCTTGTCTGGCATACACGGAAGAAATCCATCCCGCGCACTTGCACGCCGCCGGGCGGGTGCGGTACGCCGAAGGTCGCCGGTGCGCAGTGGCCGGATTTCGGATTCGATGAGTGGTTTTTGCTCTCTGCGATTTACCCGCGTGTCGCACGCAAAGGAGTTCTTACCCTCGCTGATGCAGCCACGTCATCGCTAGTGTTGCCGCTTGATGTGGAATACACGACATGGGCAAATCCTCGTAGCGAGGTGGTGTATTTTGGCGAAGCCGCGAAAGGCTGTTGCCCAACTCCTGAGCTTGCTGGAAAGAAGAAGAAAAAGCGCTTCACAATCCCTGCAATCGAAGTCCCATATTGGAACAAATGGGAGAAGCTCCCGCTTTTCATGAATCTGCATGGCCTGTGCGGACGGGGTGTCAAACTCGGCGCCAGGAATGGCGAACAATCGGCGGAGTTTCTCGCCACTTGGAAGGGAAAGCGATGGAGCGTCGTCGAGCGGTGGAAGCCTCGTCCGGCAAACGATTGGGTGGATGCCGAGAACCTCAAAACCGAAGCTGAATGGGATGCCGCGCGAAAAGCTTTTGATAAAGCTCTGCGTAACGAAAAACGCGTGGATGTCATTCAGAAAACCGACAGCGCAGCAGTAAGGCAGTTTCCGAATGCCAGCCTCGATTTGGTTTGGCTCAATGAAGACCGCTCCTTTCAGGGAACCCTCGCTACGATTGAGCGTTGGTGGCCAAAGCTACGAGAGGGCGGAATCATGGCGGGAATCGGCGGTCGAGACGGGTTTCACGGTTCGGCATATGGTGCGCATTCATGGCATGGAACTCAATCCGCGCTCAAGGATTGGATGAGCCAGACTGGGACGGGATTCTTTGGCACAGCGGACGGCAAAGACGGCTGGATGATGTTTAAAACCAAACTCCCGCATCCCGAAGATGTCCTGGTGATTACCGGCGCGACGAAGGAAGTTTCCTACGCGGAAATCACCACGGAAAACCATCGGGCCTACTGTGCGAAATGGGGCTACAAGTATCACTTTTTCGGCGAAGAAGGCTTTGACAGGTCGCGAGCGTTGCAGTGGTCGAAAATCGCGATGATGCGGAAGTCGCTTCGGAAGTCAAAATGGGTGCTTTGGATCGATTGCGATGCAGTTTTCAATGACTGGTCGGTGCCCATTTCGCGTATGTGCTTGAGTCAGTTTTCGCTCATCTGCGGTGCGTGGCCGTTTGACGGGAAATGTCGGCCAAGTTCCGGCGTTTTCATGATGCAGAATACTCCAATTGGGAGGGAGTTTCTGGAGCAAGTCTGGCAGTTTCCCCGCAGCCGCCACAGCGGTGCGCACGAGGAGGATGCGATGTGGAGCGTGGTAAAGAGGGATGCCCGGTTCAGGCGAGCGATGCTTGCGGTCACCGCTACGGAACTCAATAGCCCTGCAACTTCTGGCGCGAGTCTCACGGACCCGATTCTTCATTTTCTCCAACTCAAAGAAACGCGAACAACGATTCTCAAAGACGTGTGCAAGATGATCGAAGAGCGGAATCGGAACGGCAGGTGATGCCAAATCAAAAACCCGACGACTCAAGTTGCTCGCGGATGTTTGAGGCGTAGTCGAAGGCGATTGACGGGGTTGGCTTCCGGCGATAGCGTCCACGCTATGTCGTTGGCACAACTCAAAGATCAGGCAAACCAGTTGCCTCCCGTCGAGCAACGGGAATTGATTGCGTTTCTCATCTCGCGCAGAACTGAGCAGGACGAAGACTTCCAGCAGATGCTGGCGCAGAAAATTGACGACAAAGATGCGTCCCATTGGGCGGACCTTGATGATTTGCAGAAACGCTACGCGGAGTAAGCAGAAGCGATGGATTATCGGCTGCTGATTGATATGGAGGCGGTTGCGTTTTTGGATTCCTTGTCCAAAAAGATGCGCGTGCGCTTTCTCGATCATTTTGTCGCGCTGCGTTCGACACCGGACCATCTTTCGGACTACTACGAGCACGACAAAATCGGACGCCGGATCGAGATCAGTATCTTTGCTGGTTACTCGATTCACTACTGGGTGGATTTCACGGATCGGCATATCAAAATTCTCGCGATCACACTGCCGGACCGGTGACGGATGAAGCCACAGCCGGGGCGGGCTGTGTCGCTTTCTCCCAAGAAAAACAAAACCGCTGGCACCCCGTTTCCGAGATGCCAGCGGCTTGTGATTATATTGCTAAAGCGCGGTTACTTCTGACCGGGACGGTAGTCCTCGAACGCACTGGCGAACGCTTGATCGAGGCCGACGAGGTCTTCGCCGGGCTTGATTGCGGTGTCGAAGGCTGCGGCTTCTTTGCGCATGTCTTCTTCGTTGTAGTTCGCTGCTTTGATCGAGAGGCCGATGCGGCGCTCGCCTTTGTCCACTTTGATGACGCGGGCTTCGATTTCGTCGCCGACTTTGAGCACGTCTTTGACTTTCTCCACACGCTCTTCGCGGAGCTGCGAGATGTGGACGAGACCGTCGATGTCGCCGTCGAGCTGCACAAACGCGCCGAACGTGGCGAGCTTGGTGACTGTGCCTTTGACTTTGTCGCCGATCTTGTAGCGCGTCTCGATTCCCTTCCATGGGTCTTCTTCGATTTGCTTCATACCGAGGCTGATGCGCTGGGCGTTTTTGTCGATGTCGATAACGACTGCTTCGACTTCGTCGCCCTTTTTCACCTGCTCGGATGGATGGTTGATCTTCCGGGTCCAGCTCATGTCGGAGACGTGAACCATGCCGTCGATGCCTTCTTCGAGTTCCACGAACGCACCATAAGCGGTGAGGTTGCGGACGATGCCTTTGACGGTTTTGCCGATTGGATACTTGTGCTCCATCTCGTCCCAAGGATTGGTCTCGAGCTGGCGGACGCCGAGGCTGATCTTCTGTTCGTCTTTGTTGACGCCGAGGACGATCGCTTCGAGTTCCTGGCCCATGGTGAGCACGTCGCTCGGGCGAGCGATGCGCTTGGTCCACGAGAGTTCGGAGACGTGGATGAGGCCTTCGACACCTTCTTCGAGTTCGACGAATGCGCCGTAGGGCATGAGGTTTGTGACCTTGCCTTTGACTTTCGAGCCGACTGCGAAGCGTTCTTCGATTTTTTCCCATGGGTTGCGCAGGGTCTGTTTGAGACCGAGGGAGATGCGCTCTTTGTCCATGTTGATGTCGAGGATGACGACGTCGATTTCCTGGCCAACCTTGAGGAGTTCGGAAGGATGGTTCAGGCGGCCCCACGTCATATCGGTGATGTGGAGAAGTCCGTCCATACCGTCGAGATCGACGAATGCGCCGAAGTCGGTGAGGTTCTTGACGATGCCTTTGACGGTGTCGCCTTTCTTCTTCGCGGAGAGGAAAGCGCCACGTTTTTCGCTACGCTCGGCCTCGATGATTTCGCGGCGGGAGAGGACCACGTTGCGGCGGTCTTCCATGAGTTTGACGATTTTGAATTCGTAGGTGTTGCCGACGAATCCGGTAAGATCCTTGGGTGGGACGATGTCGATCTGCGAGCCGGGGCAGAATGCCTCGACGCCGATGTTGACGAGGAGACCGCCTTTGACGGAGCCCTTGACTTTGCCCTTGATGAGGCCGCCTGCGTTGAACACGCCGACGATTTTTTCCCAGTTTTGCTTGGCGGCGGCGCGCTCTTTGGAGAGCACAACCATGCCGTCATCATTTTCGAGGCGGCAGAGGAGGACTTCGACTTCATCTCCGACTTGGAGATTTTCGAGGTCATCGAACTCGCTGCCTGGGATTGCGCCTTCGCTCTTGTATCCAATGTCCACCAGCACTTCGCGCGGGCGGATTTCTAGGATGGTTCCTTTTACGATGCTGCCCTCTTTGAAGTCACGCATGGACTTCGCGAGCAGTTCTTTCATTTCAATCATTTTGATTTATTACAGATTACAAACCACGGTTACCGATTTATTCCC
>JAYTMG010000378.1:0-13817 GCA_043728745.1 Verrucomicrobiaceae bacterium | reverse complement strand
CTCGCAAAACGCGGGCTCTACGAGCTTGCGCTACCGTATCGGCGCAGCGCGAAGAGCCACCATACCCGCGTGCCAGCGAGGACGATGAGGGTCGCCGCGACCAGCGTCGCGAGGCCGGCCCACGGACTTTCAAAGGGCCGCGCCATTAGTTTCGCTGGCACATTTGAGACGAGGATGATCGGCATGATCCAGGTGAAGATGAACTTGAAGACGCCGCGAAAGACCGCGTCGGGGTACCGTCCGATGTGGAAAAGATTGAAATAGCCGTGGATGAGCGCCTGCCCGCGAATCATCCAAAAACTGACCGCCGCCAGCGCGAACATCACCGCGTAGTGGACGGCGACGCCGAGCATCACTGCGAATGCAAACAGGACGACATTCCATGCGTCTGGCACCACGCCGAGCTTTGCCAACGAAAGGACGACGATTCCGACGCCGACGATGGTGTTAATAAAGCAGTCGAAACTCACTTGCCGCGTGCTCACGGCGAATTGCGCATCGACTGGCAGCGCGAGCAAAATATCCAGCCGCCCCGTCCGGATGAGCTCCGGCAGATTGGCGAGATTGATGTAGAAGAACCCTTGGAAAATCTGGGAGATAATCTGGTGCGTGCCTACGAGGCAAACGAGCTGCCATTTCGTCCACCCGGCGATCTCCGTGACGTGCCCGTACATCACTTCAATAAAGGCCATCTGCCCGAGAAACCAGCACGCCTCCACGATCATCCAGAGCAAAAAGTTGGCCTTGAAATTCATCTCGCGGATGAGCGAGTTGCGGAATGTCAGGCGATAGATGGCGAGGTAGCGGTTCATTGAAATGACGAAGAGCAATGTCGCAAAAGCGGTTCTACGCTTTGCGTGATTTGACTCCCTGCTACTGTTCAACGAATCGAAAAAAACGGGAAGACAAAACAGGAGCCTCTATTCAGGGAACTGGGCTGCTCGCACGATTGCTGGCGCTGTGATTGCGGGGGCACGAGTTCTGTGTTTGAGCGTTTTGCGGCGGCGATTGTCTGAAGCTGGTGCTGGCCATCCGTTACGGATGCGGCATATTTGTCTTACTTTGAAATCACGCTTTCGCCATTTGTCCGCTTTTACTCTGCTGGAGCTTATGCTCGCGGTGGTGATTGCTGTGATCATCATGTCGGTGGCGGTGCCGAGTATGCGGGGGTTGCGGGAGGAGCGGATGTTGCGGGAGAGTTACTCGAAGATCGAGACGCTGGTGTATAAGGCGCAGTCGAACGCGATTACGCAGCAGCGGACTTGGGTGCTGGTTTGGGAGAAGGGGCAGATTCTTTTGCAGCCGGATAGTCCGACTGCGGAGGAAAGAGAGGCCGGAGGCGCGGAGGGCGGGGAGACGCTGACGATTGCGGAGGATGAGAAGATTACGCTCTTGCGGCCAGCGGCGCTTTTGCCTGCGAAGGAGGTGCCGGGAGAGTGGCCGTTTTGGAGGAGTGGGACGTGTGAGCCGGTGACGGTGTCGTATGAGGGGCCTGCGGGGTCTTGGACGGCGCAGTTTAACCCGCTGACGGGCAAGGGCGAGCTGACGGAGGAGAAGATCCGATGAAACGGTTTTCGCTCTCTCGCTCGGGGTTCCTTCTTTTTGAGGCGATGCTGGCGGTGATTATTTTTTCGATGGCGGTGCTGGCTCTGGGGCGATGTGTGGAGAATTGTTTGCGGGCGGAGAAGTTCCGGCGGGAGGAGGGCCATGCGCGGAGGTTGCTGGCAAACCGGATGACGGAGATTTTGGCGGGTGCGGTCCCGTTGACGGATAAGGCGTCGGAGAAATGGGATAAGGGGCCGTGGGCGGGGATGGAGTTGCAGAGCACGCGGGTGCCGCTGGAGCTGAAAAATGAAAAGGAGCAGGAACTTTTTGGACTCTACCAAGTTACACTCGTGCTGAAATGGAAGTCGGGAACAGAAGTCATTTCGCGCGAGCTGACTTTCTATATTTATCCACGCCAACGTTGATGCACCCATTTTCTAACATAAAGAACCGGTCTGCGATGACGATCCTTGAGGTGGTGATCGCGGTGATCATCCTTTCGTTTATCTCGGTGGCGGTGTTTCAGTTTGTGCGCTCGAACTTGAGGGCGATGTCGATTTCTGCGGAGGATGTGAATGAGCGGCTGGGGATGGAGCGGCTGATGGAGTTGGTGCAGGAGGAATTTTATGCGCTGCCGGGCCGGGGGCAATCCACGCTGCTGTCGAAATCGCTGAAGCTGGGCGGGAAGGAATTGGATAATGTGGAGTGGCGCTCGAAGGGCGGGCCGGGACTTTTGACGACGGCGGCGAAGGGTGAGTATCAGGCGCGGCTGCGGATTAAGCCGGTGAAGCGGGACTCGAATCAGCAGGAGATCGGGATCGAGCGGGAGCTGGTGATGCAGGATTCGGCGCTGGGGCTGGTGGCGGGTTCGGGGACGCAGAAGCCGGACTGGATTCCGCTGATCCAAAATGCGCATTCGATGAAGATCCGGTTTTTTGATCCGCGGCTGAATACGGAGGTGGCGGACTGGACTGACCCGGCTTCGCGGCCGAGCTACATGCGCATTTCTATCATGAGGGTGGACGACGAGGTGCCGATGGAGGCCGTCATCGCCATCCCCGCAGCCATCGCCACGCAGCAGCAATGATCCATTTACACACATGCCGCCGGGGAGCTGCGCTCCTGCTCGTCCTTTGGGCGATCATTGTGCTGACGGCGAGTGTGCTGGTGTATGCGACGTTCATCCGGCAGACGCTCATCACGGCGACGCAGGCTTACAACGACACGGACGCGCGGGCGATGGCGAACAGCGGGATGGCGCTGGGGCTGCATCCGCTGGTGACGAAGGAAACGCCCGCACTGGCGATGCAGGAGAATGCGGACCCTGGCTTCCGAGTGAAGATGATCAGCGAGGGCGGGAAGCTGAATTTGAACCAGTTCCTTCGCGAGGATGATCCGCGAAAGATCGAGATGTTCAAGCGCTGGCTGGAGTGGCGCGGGATCGAGTTTAATGAGCGGGAGCATATCGTGGATTGCATCCTCGATTATCTCGACGCGGATAATCTGAAGCGCATCAACGGGCAGGAAGATACCGAGGGCTATCACCCGCCGAATCGCGGGCAGTTCATGGAGCTCGAGGAGCTGGAGCAAGTGTGGGGAGCCGAGGCGCTGACTTCGCAGGGCGGCTGGAAGGATGACCTGACCATTTTCTCGCAGGGCCCGATCGATGTGACGGCGGCGGAGTTTCAAATCATGCGTCTTTTGCCGGGACTGGGCGATGGCGGCATCCAGAGGTTTCTCGAATGGCGGAAAGGGTCGGATGGGATCGATGGCACGCTGGACGATCCGCCGATTACGAAGCTGGAGCAGATCCAGGGATTTCTCGGCCTGAACAAGACGCAATACTCTGCGCTGAGCGGTCTCATTGGCCTGAAAGACAGCACCTGGCACATCACTTCCGAGGGCTGGAGTGGAAAAGTCCATCGACAAATCGAAGTCGTGGCCCGTAAAGGTGGACAGAACCCAAACATTTTAAGCTGGAAAGAATGAAAAAGAACGGAGCCGCAAACGCGCTCATCACACCCGACGCAAATGGCTGGCGCCTCCGAATGGGAGGCGAAGACCAGGCGCTTGCAACGCTGGACGAAGCACTGTCTTTCGTCCCCGGCGGCGCGCACATTGAAGTCGCCCTCCCCTGTCAAGCCGTCCTGCTGGAGCGCCACAATCTGCCATCCACCGATCAGGCGGAACTCGCGGACATGCTGCACCTCCAACTGGAGAAGTCGCTCCCCTTCCCTGTCGATGAAGTGAGCCATGGGTTCGAGACGCTCGGCAATTCGGAGACCGAGACGACCGTCCTTTCTATCACCGCCCAGCATACGCAATTGGAGAGCATCTGCGCGCCGCTCCGCGAAGGAGGCCGCGTGCCCGAGCGCATCTCGCTCTACGCGATGCGAATCGCGACCGTTTGCCCGCCGGACGAAACCGTCCTCGCCGTCTGGCCGGAGCAAGGCCAGACAGTCCTCGCCATTTTCGAAAAGGGAAAGCTGAGCTGGGCTCAAGCCGTTCCCTTTACCGAAGCGGAAGCAGTCGTATCCGAACTCCCAGGGCTCCTCATCGCGGCGGAACTCGAAGGCGTGCCGGTCAATTTTACACGTATCTTCGTGGCACCCGGCGACCTCGAACTCGTGGGTGCGCTCGGCAAGCACTTTGGCCGCACGATCGAGCCGCTGGAACTCCCGAGCGAGATGCGGGGCAACCTCGATTTACTCCCGCCGAGCTGGCTCCAGGAGGCGAATTCACGCGAGAGCGGCGAGCGCATCAAGCAACGACTGCTCATCTTCGCAGTCTTCTATCTCCTGCTCATCGCGGGCGCATTCATCTTCCTCGCGATGCAAAAGCGGAAGCTCCAAAAGCAAGTGGTCGAATATAACGAAATGAAGCCGCGCTATGCGGAAATCGACGCGCAGAAAGCCCGCTGGAAAGCGCTCTCTTCAGTCGTGGAGCCACCGCGCTACGCGGCGGAAATCATCCACCTTCTCGCCCGCAACCGTCTGGGAATTTCACCGGATGTGGAGTTCACCACATTCACTTTTAGCAACCGTGAATGGACGCTCAAAGGCGAGGCGACGACGGACAGCCACTTTGCCTTTTCGCAGAAGCTCAAAAAGGACGAAGACCTCACCAGCGCCTTCGATATGCCGCCGCCAAACCCGCCGTACGTGCCCATTGGCAATACGGGAAAAGTCACCTTCACCATCGTAGGGAAACCAAAGCCATGACCCAAATGTCCCAACGTGAAAAACTCCTCTCCTGGCTGGTCGGCGGGGCTTTGTTTTTCGTCCTGAATATCGTCGCTATCAAGTTCCTGATGAAGAACTACCAGACACTCACCGTGGAACGGGAATCGGTAGAGGGCAAAATTCGCGGACTAAAGATGCTGGAAACCGAGCGTGCGCTTTGGACACAACGCAACCAATATCTCGACGAGTCCCTCCCGACCATCGGCGACTCCGAAGTGGCGAACCGGCAACTCATCGACGGGGTCAAAAATATCGGCAAGAAATACACCATCACTCTCGAAGCCCCGCAGCCCGGCGTGCCGCTCAAGCAACCGCTCTACACGCTGCTCAGCACCCGCATGGAAGCCAAAGGATCGTGGACGCAGATGTTTGACTTCATCCAGGAACTACAAGCACCGGGGCAGTTTATCTCCGTCGAGGGAGATCTAAAAGTGGACCCCGCCGACAAGACACAACTCCGCGCGGCGCTCAACATCGCCAAGTGGTATCAACCGGAAACCAAGTAATGAAAACGCTCACCTTCATCGCGCTCACCGCATCCGCCGTCGCCGCCACGGACGGGGCTATCCCGCAGCCATTCAGCCGCGAACGATATGAAGAGACGCGCACCGTCTCGCCATTCGTCCTCGCGACAAAGTCCGATGACAAGCCGCCAGCCGAAGTCATCAATCCATTTGCGCAGCTCTACATCGTGGGCCTCGGTCGCGTGGATGGCAAAGAATACGTCACCATTGTCCGGCACGGAGAAGAGGCAAAGCCCATCCGCCTATGGGGCAGCGAAGAACACGAAGGCATTTCCGTGCAGCAAGTAATGTGGTCCGACAAGTTCGGCCAAAGCAAAGTGAAGCTGAAAAAAGGCGCGGATGTCGGCGAGATTGAATTTGATCAAACAAAGTTGGCCATCGCCGGCACGCCGATGCCGGGGCAACAGCCGAATCGTCCGCCCGGAATCCCCGGTGGAAACCAGCCGCAAAATCAATTCCGCCCGCCAAACGCTCCAAACAACCCGGCGCAACCAAATTCCAGCATCCCGCGTCCAACCGGCGGCTACACGCCACCGCCAAACGTGCAGAACATCCCCCGCCCCACCGGCACCGCGGTACCGCCCGGCGGCACGAACAACCCCGCAACGCAGAGTCGGCAACGCATCCGCGTTGTCCCGAACAAGTAGCCTGCTCGCTTTTCAAAACCATCCCAGCAACCATCGCAGAGCTGCGTAAAGCTTGCCTGATGCTCTCAGGGTTGATTCTTCAACGAAGCACAGCCCGCCGCTCTTGCCGCTTACTGACCAGACTACACACCCACCCGGATGCTTGTGTGGCGTACCGCCGAGTTCCGCGGACGGGGCGTGATTGAAAGTGGAATCGAGTCAGGGCGATGGTCACGAGTGGAAATATCGATTGATGAATGTCGATTGTTGATTGTTGAAGTGTCGGATGGTGACGCGGCTCGCGAGAGGCGAAAAACTTCAACAATCAACAATCCGAGTTCATCAATCAGCAATCAGTCGGATGAGTATTACAATTCCACTTTTAATCACGCCCCCGCAGACGTCAGGATCAGTTTCGCACTCGCCATGCGGTGTGAGTTTTGATTCCCTACGCCATGCCTGTGCCAAATAAATCAGCCCTCGTCGGAAAACTTCTCTTTAATATGCGCGGTGGGGGCGCGCGGTTGATTGGGGAGAAGGACGAGTTGCTCGCTTGGATAGGCGAAGGGGATTCCGGGGTGGGACTTCACGGCGACACAGTGGAGGCGCGCCGGACCACGGGCGACCGGGGGCGAGTGGTGAAGCTCATTTCGCGGGCGAAGGACACGTTTGTCGGCACTTTCCAAAAGGAGAAGGCGCAGGCATTTCTCGCGCCCGACGAGCCGAGGATGCCCTTTAATATCGGCATCCGTCCCGGTGGTCCGAAGCTCTCCAGGCCGTTGCAGATAGGCGACAAGGTCGTGGTGAAAATGGACGAATGGACGGACCCGATGCTGCCGCCATGGGGGCAAGTCGTGGAGCTTCTGGGCACGCTCGGCGATAAGGGTGTGGACATGCTTTCCATCATCCGCACGCACGATATCGCCACCGATTTCCCTGCGGCGTGCGAGAAAGAAGCGGCTGGATTTTCCGACACGATTTCGCCCGAGGAAATCGCGAAGCGCGAAGACTGCCGCGGGCAGATGGTGCTCACGATCGATCCGGGCGATGCGAAAGATCACGACGATGCAATCTGCGTGGAGAAAACCGCGAACGGCTATCGCGCGACTGTGCATATCGCAGATGTTGCGGCATACGTCCGGCCCGGCGGTGCGTTGGACATCGAGGCGAGGAAACGCGGCAATTCCACGTATCTCGCGGACCGGACGATCCCGATGCTGCCGTTCCGCCTGAGCGCGGATTTGTGCTCGCTGCGTGAACGGGTGGACCGTCTGGCGCACTCAGTGTTTTTTGAGTTCACGGCACAGGGCAAGGTGAAGAAAGTGCGCTTCGCGAGGACGATCATCCGCGTTCACTCGAAGCTTTCGTATCCGCAGGCGTATGCGCTGCTCAAGGGCGAGACGGTTCCGGGGTTTGGTCCGGAAGTGGCTGCGGCGGTGCAGACTTCCTGGGAGCTTGCGTCGATGCTGCGAAAGGCTCGTTTTGCCGCCGGATCGCTTGAGATGGATTTCCCGGAGGTGAAGGTCATTTTGGACGAGCAGGGCCGGGCGGACCGCATCGAGCGTGTGGTGAACGACGAGTCGCATCAGCTCATCGAGGAGTTCATGCTCGCGGCGAACGAAGCTGTCGCCCGCGAGGTCAAAAACCGCACCGCGCCGTGCGTGTATCGCATCCACGAAGATCCGGATGCGGACCGGCTCAATGAGTTCCGGCAGTACGCGGCGACGTTGGGGATGCGGGTGAGCGATTTGAAGCAGCGCGCAGAAGTGGTGCGGATGCTGAATGCCATCAAGGGCCGGCCCGATGAACACCGGCTAAAGCTGGAGTTTTTGAAGAGCCTGAAGCGTGCTGCATACAGCGTGGATGCGCTCGGGCACTATGGTCTGGCGAAGGCCGACTACCTTCATTTCACGAGCCCGATTCGCCGCTACGCGGACCTCATCGCGCATCGTGTGTTGGGGCGCGAGAAAGTCGGAGGGCGCAAGGAGCTGGAGGAAACAGCCAAGCATATTTCCGGCACCGAGCGCACTTCCGCCGACGCCGAGCGCGACAGCCGGACGGTGAAAAAGATGGAGTTCTTCCAGCGTCAACTCGACCGCAAGAATCCCGAGGAATTCGAGGCGTTCATCAGCGATGTGAAGTCGCACGGACTGCTCATCGAACTGCCCGCCGTGGATACCGTCGGCTTCGTTCCCGCAGGGCTGCTGCCGAATGGACCATACGATTTCGACAGCACGCGCCAGCGCTTTGTAAATCGTCGGTCGATGCGGGTCTTCAAGCTCGGAGATCGCTTCAACGTCATCGTCGTGAAAGTCGATGCCGAACGCCGGACGATGGATTTCGCAGTGTCAGAAAAAGAAGCGCCCAAATCGACGGGAGACACCCGGCGGCACGAGCGAGATGATCGGCAGGAACGCCCGCCGCAGCCGCGAGGCCGCGAGCAACGCTCATCCCAAGGAAAACAACAGCCGCGAGCGGAGGGCAAACAGAAGCCTCGTCCACACGGTAAAGAGCAGCCGCGTCCGCAAGGAAATCGCGGACCGCAGCGCAAGGAAGGGCGAAAGCGGAGGTAGGCAGGATGACGAATGTCTTTCGCCATCCGCCCGTTCAATAGCTCTTCGCGAACAGTACGCGGCGCTTGCTCGGGCGACCACTCCAGACGCATTTGCCGTCTTCGACTGGCGAGTCGAATGGGATGCAGCGGATGGTCACTTTCAGCGCTTCTTTGACCTCGGTCTCGACTTCTGCGGACTCGTCCCAATGGGCCAGCGCGAAGCCACCATGAATCTCGGCTTTGTCTTTATTCTTCGGCGTGAAGAACGCGATGAATTCCTCCTTTGTATCGATCTTCACGGTGTGCGCGTCGCGGAGTGCCGTGGCGCGGGCGAGCAGCGTGTCGTGGATTTCCTGAAGCGTCCCGGCGATCCCTGCGATGAACTCTTCGTTCGTCGGGAAGCTCTTCTCTTTGTGCCCACGGTCGCGGCGCGCAACAGCGAGCGTGCCTTTTTCTAAATCGCGCGGTCCGATCTCCACGCGGACTGGGACTCCGCGCTTAATCCATTCCCAGCTTTTCTGTCCGCCGCCGAGGTCGCGCTTGTCGAGCTCCACGCGGATCGGTTCGCCGCCAAAAGTTTGCGTGCGCAATTTCGCTGCGAGCGCTTCGCACGCGGCGAAGACTGCGTCGCGTGATTCGGGCTTGGGCGCGACGGGGACGATCACGATTTGTGAAGGTGCCACGCGCGGCGGCAGGATGACGCCGTCGTCGTCGCCGTGCGCCATGATGACGGTGCCGATGAGCCGCGTGCTGACGCCCCACGATGTCGTCCATGCGTGCTCCTGTTTGTTTTCGCGCGAGACAAACTGGATGCCGCTCGCCTTTGCAAAGTTCTGCCCGAGAAAGTGCGAAGTGCCCGCCTGGATGGCCTTCCTGTCCTGCACCATGGCCTCGATGCACAGCGTATTCACCGCGCCGGGGAAGCGCTCGCCCGCGCTCTTCTCGCCCGTGAAGACCGGCAACGCCAGCCACTCACGCGCGAATTTTTCATACACGTCGAGCATCTGTGCTGTCTCCGCCTCAGCCTCCGCACTCGTCTCGTGCGCGGTGTGGCCTTCCTGCCAAAGGAATTCCGCAGTGCGAAGAAATACGCGGGGGCGCATTTCCCAGCGGACGACGTTCGCCCATTGGTTGATCAAAATCGGCAGATCGCGATAGCTTTGCACCCACTTCGCGTAGGTCGCACCGATAATCGTCTCGCTGGTCGGGCGAATGATCAGCGGCTCGGTAAGTTGCGATTCCGGGTCCGGCATCAGTCCGCCTTTGCCGTCGGATTTCAGCCGGTGATGAGTCACGACTGCGCATTCTTTGGCGAAGCCCTCGACATGCTCCGCTTCCTTCGCCATGTAAGAGAGCGGGATGAAAAGGGGGAAATATGCGTTCTTGTGCCCAGTCGCCTTGAAGAGCCCATCGAGCCCGCGCTGCATGGATTCCCAGATGCCGTAGCCCCACGGCTTGATGACCATACATCCGCGCACATCGGAATTTTCCGCGAGGTCTGCGGCTTTGACGACTTGCTGATACCACTCCGGAAAATCTTCATCGCGGCGTGGTGAAATGGCGTTTTGTGGCTGGCTCATAATAGTAAAAGGGCGCGGACGCTAGCCGCCACCGCCGCACTCCGCAAGCGCGAGCTAGTGCATTGTCAGACTTCAGGTGGGGGAATTCTGGAATGACGAATGACGAATGACGTCATTCGTCACTCCCCGTCCTGGCGCTTGCGCTTTCGCGCCAGCAAACGTCCGGTCGTGCTCTGCGGCGTGTCTTTTTGCGGCTCTTCTTTTGGCGCTGCGGCGGGTTGCGGCGCGGGCACTGATGTCGGTGCGGGCTTTGTCGGGAGGTTGATGGGCTTGGGTCTTTCTTGCGGGACATTGGTTGCCTGGACCTGCTTTTTCCGCTCCAGCAACGCGCCCATTGTCATGGTGGACTCTCGCTTTTTCCCGATGCCGAACCAGCTCTTCACCACGGCCCAATCAAGCTGCACGCGGCGCACGCCGACATCGAGCGGGATGAGACAGGCGAGCGCGATGAGGAACCAATCGAACACGGGCCGGCTGCTTTCGCGAGGATTGCGGGAGCCAGAGAAAATATTGAGATCGCTGCGCGAAAGGACGCGACCGCCGGTGCGCTCTGCGATTTGCGAAAGCAGGACCGGGTTGCTTTTGAACCGCAGATATTCGGCACCGTATGGAACGGAAAATCCGTTCACGGCTTGCTCGCTGCGCGCTTGTCCACCGGCGGCGGCGAGACTCACGCCTGACGCGGCGACTTGGTAGCGGCCTTTTCCCCACAGCTGATACTCGGCCTGGTAACGACGCGGGGCGACTTGTTGAAGCGGGAGTTCCAGCGACTTTCCATCCGGCCCGGCGACGCGTGCGACCATCTCCATGAAGCTATCGCTTTTCGCAAAATCCTCGACTGTCACAATTCCGCGCGAGCCTGCCGCGAAGGCGGATAGCGTGAGGTCGCTGCGGCTCTCCACTCGCGAAGTTTCCTTCACGAGTTGCTTCACAAAAGCGTCGTATTTATCCCACCCCATCCAATCGCGCCCCCAGTTTGCCGCGAGGTCGCTCGTCCATGCAGCGGTGGTCCCGAGGCCATATCGCCACATGGCCAAAACGGGATCGGGCGCATCGCCTTTTGCCACTTCTTCAGCCATCGGCGGTGCGTTGAGAATCATGCTGGCGCGGGGCTTGGGCGTCGTGAGCACGTAGCCGTAGAGCAGCGGCATTGCGTCGATACCTTTCAGCACGGGCGACGGAAACTCCAGCGTCGGCACGAACGTTCTATTTTGCAGCATCGAGCGCTTCAACGTCTTCGCTTCCTTGATGAAAATCGCGGGCAATTCGTTCGGGTCTTGCGGGTAGTAAAAGCGACCGCCGGTTGCGCCAGCGATTGCTTCCATGAGCGCGACCGTTTGTCCACCGTGCGGATTGATCGCTACGGTCGAGACCGTCACTTTATCGGCGACCAATTGCTTCAGCAGCGCATCGCTGGGCGGCTGCGGGTCGCCGTCGCTGATGAGGACGATGTGCCGGGTCGCCGCGTTCACTTCCATGATGCCTTTGTGCGCCATCGTGATGATGTTGTGGAATGCCGGCATGTCCTCGGGGACTGCTGCATTGATGAGCTGCACGAGCTTCGAGTCGTATTCCTTTGCGGGCGTCATGGGGAAGATCCACTCGTCGCCTTTCTGATACTTAAAATGGAGCATCCCGACTTCATCCTCGCCGCCGAGAACCTTCACCGCAGCTTTCGCAATCGCCTTCGCCCATGTGTTGCCCTCGGGGATTTCGCAGGTGTGGAGAATGAGCGCCAGCGCGCCTTTCGGCATCACTTTCTTTTGGGAGACATCCATAGTGACGGGCAGTGCGTCCTCGATCTTGCTGCGATTGTAACCGCCCGGCCCAAATGTCTCGCGGCTGCCGAGCATGATGAATCCAGCGCCTTGATTGTAGATGGCGTCGTGAATCGCGTTGAGTTGCAGCGCATCAAAGCCATCCGCCGGAGCATTTGGGATGATGATGAGATCGTAGGGAAGCAACGAGAGCGGGTCGCGCGGCGTCTCGTAGCTCATGCGCACATGCACGACGCGCTCCGCCTTTTTCAGCGCAGCCACGAGCGGCTCCCACTCCCGCGAATCGCCGCGTGCATCGGTGATGACGAGCACCTTCCCTTCCCCTTTCAAATACAGGTCGCCCATCGCGAGATTATTCTCCGTCCAGCCGTCTTCACCCTTCGGCACGTCGATGGTTGCCGCGTATTCGTAGTAGCCCGGCCCGCGCTGTTGCAGCGGGACCGAAAAGCGATTTTTGCCCGCGGTATATTCCACGTCTTTTTCAAAAACGGCCTGTCCGTTTTCAGCGATGCGCAGCTTGCCTTTTCCGGGAGTCAGCGAAGTGAGGAGCACCGTCGCATCGAAGGTCTCGCCTTGCTTCACGGCTCGCGGGAGATCCAGTCGCTCTAGCCAGACTTCCTTCGCAAAATCAAAGTCCACTGGCACAACATCCACGGCGATGCCGCGCGATTTCAGCTCATCGAGAACTTGCGACACGTTTCCCTCCGTCTCATTGCCATCCGAGATCAGCACCATCCGGCCTTCATTTCCCTCGGGCAGCATTGCCGCGCCGAGGCTCAGCCCCTTCGCGATATCCGAGCCGTCGCGGTCCACGCGGGAATTGATTGTTTCAAACGGGAACGACTGTCGCGGCGGCAGCTCCACTGCGGCATCGCGCCCGAAAACCACGAGCCCGGCTTCATCTTTTTGTGGCTTTTTTGCCACGGTGCTGAGAATCCACTCCAGCGATTTGTCGGAGATTTTCTCCCCCATCGAATCCGAGACATCCGCGACATAAACGAGCGAAAGATGGTCCGCACGGCGCACGGCGCGCGGCTCGGCGAGCAGGCAGGCAAAGAGCGCCAAAACGAGCAGCCTCACCGCCAGCGCGAGCTGCGCCCGCGCCCCGGAGAGCCCGCTCCATCCAGCAAAATTCAGCCACCAAACCCACGGAGCGGCAAGCAGCAACCAGAACGCGGGCTTCCATGTAAAACGAATCACGCCACGGACCTCGCATCCGATCACCACTGCCGCAACAATTGCAAAAAAGAGAATCAACGGCAGGACTGCGACAAACGTCAAACGCCGCCGGGGAGGCGGAAAAAAGCTGAGAAATAAACCGGGGATTTTCGGCACGTTGTTTGTCTTTTGGTGTAAACATAGAGGCAGGGAATCGCCTTCGTGAACACTCAATACTCTGCGAGAAAATCCGTATCTGATGAAATATCCGCGCACTGCGAGCAAGACTGGACTCGCAGGACATTGCGGAGTATCGGTCCCGCCGTGAACCGAATCTTGATTGCACTGGGCTCAGCGATTTACGCCAGTTCGCTTTCAGCCCAAGAAGAGCCGCAGCAACTCAATCCACCGCCTCTCGTGGATGCGAACGCTCCTGCCCAGCTTCCGAAACCAGCCGCCGTCTCGATTGTCGCGGTTGCGCGGGATTTTGCAGCGATGGACGGATTCGAGGAAAATCCGGCGGTCACTCGCGCCATGGTCAATTCCGCCGTGAAGGCGGCAACCAGCCGCGCGACGGTCGAAGATGCCTGGCGCTCGCTGGCCACGCCGTCAGACCGCGTGGGAATCAAGGTCACAGCCGCCGGGGGTCGCTATTTTGCAACCCGGCGCGGGGTCGTCGCAGCGGTCGTCGCGGGGCTGAAATCCGCCGGGGTTCCGGAAAAAAACATCTTTGTATGGGACCGCGATGCAGCGGCATTGCGCGCGGCAGGTTTCACAGCGGAACGCGTCGGCTGCGACGTGCGAGCCATC
>JAYTMG010000377.1:0-5358 GCA_043728745.1 Verrucomicrobiaceae bacterium | reverse complement strand
GGCTTGGCTCCTGTGATGTCGCAAATAACGCTCATAAAATATCGTAGAAAATCTATCTGTGGTTTTGAAAAGGGGCGCGGAACATGGGGATGTTGCGATACATGGTCAAGGGTATTCTCCGTCTTTTTTCACGGACTCACTCTGAATGCCCTTCGATTCATTTTACCGAACACGCAGGTTTGCACGGCGCGGCGCATGATGTATTGTCATGGAAACCGATGGAAGAAATCTTTACGCCGCCGTTTGAAAACGGACCGCAGGAACCCGAGGGCTTGGTGGGGAGGATTGAAAAAATGGTCGCTCAACTCGAGCCCGGCCACCCTCTCCGCTTGGAACTCCTCGACCTCTCCGCAGAACTGCGAGAACGCGAGGACATCATGGACGAAGCCCGCGACACGATCGAGAAGCTCGAAGGCGTCGTCGCGAAGGTCACCGCCCCGGCAAATCGAATCGGTATTTTCCTCACCGCGCATCCGCGATTTGAGAACGGACGCCCGACGGTGCTGGCGCAGATCGTGGTCGGTGGGCAGGAGTATTTTTGCAATCTGGACCCGCGAGTGGACATGCGCACGCTCCGTCGCGGGACTCGCGTGCTGGTGAATGAAGCCTTCGCGGTTGTCGGCGAAATCGGCTACGACCGCGCCGGGCCCGTGGTGAAAGTCGTGGAACTTCTCGCGGGCGACCGTCTCCGCGTCGGCTCCGGCGTGGGCGAGCAAAACACCGTGGTCTATCGCAGCGAACTACTTGCAAAAGAGGCACTGAAAGCGGGCGATGAAGTCCGCCTCGATGCCGGCTTTCGCGTCGCGCTGGAGGCCATCGCGCGGACCAAGCAGAACGACTACTTCCTCGACACCGTCCCCGAGCTTCCGTGGGAAAAAGTGGGCGGTCAGCGCGAAGCCATTGAAGCGATCCGCGAAGCAATCGAGGGACCGGTCCTGCATCCTGAAATTTACGAGAAATTCCGCCACGCCACACCCAAAGGCTTCCTCCTTTATGGCCCGCCCGGCTGCGGCAAGACGCTCATCGGCAAAGCCACCGCGTGGAATCTCACCCAGCAACTCCGCTCGAAGACGGGCAAGGAAATGAAGGAGTTTTTCATGCACATCAAAGGACCCGAAATCCTGAACATGTGGGTCGGCGAGAGCGAGCGGATGGTGCGCGAAATATTTTCCACAGCCCGAGAAAAGCGCCGCGAAGGCTTTCTACCGTTCATTTTCATCGATGAAGCCGAGAGCATCCTCGGCACCCGGCGCGGCGGGCGTTTCAGCAGCATCCTCAGCACGCTCGTCCCCATGTTTTGCACGGAGATGGACGGCTTGGAATCGCTACACGACGCCGTCATCATCATCGCCAGCAACCGCGCCGACCTCATCGATCCTGCGATTTTGCGCCCTGGCCGAATCGACCGGAAGATTAAAGTCTCCCGCCCCACGAAAGAAGGGGCCCGCGAGATTTACAGCCTCTATCTCACGCCCGACCTCCCTTATGATCCGGCTCTTTTGGCGGAAAAGGGAGGAGCGCAAGCCGTTGTCGAGCAGCTCGTGGACAAAGTCATCGAGACGCAGTTCGCCCACCGCGACGAGAATCGCTTCTTAAATATCACCCTGCGCAGCGGCCGCAAAGAAGTGCTGTATCGAGGCGACCTCGTCAGCGGCGCGATCATCGCCAGCATCGTCGAGCGGGCAAAAAGCCACGCCATCCGCCGCGCACTCGCGACGGGCGGCGACGAAGGCATCAGCGAGAACGACCTACTCATTTCGCTGGAGGCTGAGTATCAGGAAAACGACATCTTCCCGCCGACGGACATCACCGAAGACTGGCTGCACCTCATCGACCACGACGTGGAAAATGTCGTGAAAGTCTCCGCTTACCGAGCGGGAGACGCCGCATCGAAGGCCGCGCCTGCTGTGATTTAGCCGTCTTTATCGCCACACGTTTGTCCCCTCAGTTTCACCATGCTGCAATAGGTCTGTAACGCAGGCCCCTTTCAGTGCGGTCATGTTCAAGTTTGGAAACAGAGGGAAAAACCGCGATCTCGCATCGCCTGCGACCGCAGGGGTATCGGTCACGCACTTGTCGCGTTTTGGGACTGGGGAGAACGCATCGGATTTGGCGGACGGTGGTGATGCCGGCGAACGGGAGGAAGAAGCCGAAGTGGAAGCTGGCGGCGTCAAAAGGAGCTTCTGCGAGCAGGGATACGGCTTCTTCGATTTCGACGGCGTTCATGCTGGATATCCGGACGGTATTATTACCCTCCGGCAGGGTGTGATTGGAACCGGAATCCCTGCGAACGGAGCAGCGAAAGTAGGACAGGTTTCCAACCTGTCGGGCTCGCCAGCACGGGCGAGGTATTCGTGACATGGGCGCTGGGACAGGTTGAAAACCTGTCTTACTTTGCGCATCGACTTTTAATCACGCCCACTCCGGCAAGCGGATGGGAGCAATGTGGGGCCACATTTCATTTCTGCGGTAGGTTTTTGCACGGCGCAACCAAACGAGCGTTCGCTGAATCGTCATTGCTGAGGTGCCTTGCGTCACGGAAGTCCTGTTTGTTCGGCACACAAGATACGGCGCTCACCGCGCACTTCTCAGCACAGCAGCCCACTCAGAATCCCGCTGTCTTCCTACAGCCCATCAATCTTGATTCCGCCCGCTGGCTTCGGAGCTTGCGCGGGTTGCGCTGCTGCTTTTGAGCGCACGACGACTGCGAATTTCTCGTAGCCTACCTCGAGATTCGCGAGACCCGCGACATAGCGCAGGGCTTCGCTCGCGGAGATGTTGCTGAGTGAAATGGTGATCTTTGTCGCCTTCTCGGCATCGCTCATTTGCTGGACGATATTCACCTTCGCACCCTTGCCTCCAGACGCGGAGATTTTCTTCCCCAGGAACTCCAGCGCCTCGCTCACCGTCGCATCGCGGAACTCGACCTTGTCGATGATGACGGCTTCCACCGCCTTGCGCAGGCCCGCTGATTCATCGCCGCCGTTCTTCTTTTCCTCCGCCGCGATCAATCCGAGATAGGTGGTCGCGAGGCGGTTTTTCGGGTCGGCTTTTTGGACGAGCGTGAACTTCTCTTTTGCTGCGGCCTTGTCGCCGCGGATGAAGTCGCGCTGGGCCTCAGATAGGAGTGTCTGCAAATCCTGGGCTGATGCTGCAAGGGTGAGGACGCTGGCGAGAATGATGAATGTCTTCATGGCTCAATGCTGCCTTCATATCTCAAAAGGCCAATAGAGTTTTCTGTTAGAAATCTTACTCCGGCACCAGCCGCACTTCGCGCAGATCCATCACTGCGCCGCCGGGTTTTGTCTTCGGCTTCACCGTCAGCGTATGCTTTCCGGCGGGTAATTTCACCCTCCCGAGATCGCGGCGAATCATGTGCTGAAAGTGTCCAGTCTCCACGATCTTCGTCAGGAACTTCTGCTCACCGACCGCAAACTCCACTTCCGCGCCGCCACTTCCTTTCCCGCATCCTTGCAGGATGTCGAGCGTGTAGGTGCCCTCGGCGGTCGTCTCGAAAGTCCACTCCGCCCAATCCGCAGGGTTCACCCAAAACCCGAGCACGTTCTTATATGTCTGCTCTTCATATTTCATCTTCTGCGCATGGACTGTCGCGGCGCGGGCTTGGAGCGAAATGATTCCCTTCGCGGGCGTCACGCTCGCTCTGCTGCCTTTCACCGCAGCGTTCATCGCCTCACGCCACGCCTGCCAAGATGGTCCGTCTGCCGCCGCGGTCGCACCCGCTTTTTGTGTGGAAGGATTGAAGTCGATGTAGAGCGCCTTGTTCCGTGCGGCGTCGAAGTTTGGGTTCGCCACGGGCATCTGCGCGCCGACGCTCGTGCGCCAGTCAGCGAGTTTCTTTTTCAGATCCTCGGCGATCTTTCCATTCTCTCCGGCGACGTTCTTTGTCTCGCCGATGTCCGTGCTCAAATCGAACAGCTCCACGCCGCCATCCTCGTATTGCTCCACGAGTTTCCACTGCCCGTCGCGCACGGCTCCGGCGGGGCGTCCGCCTTGATTTGTGTAATTTGGGAAATGCCAGAACAGCGCGCGCTGCGACATCTTTTCGCCGCGCAGAATCTTCGTAATATCCACGCCGTCGAGTGGGCCGACGGTCTTCGCCGGGTCCACTCCCGCCGCGAGCAGGAGCGTCGGCACGAGGTCCGTGAGCACGACGGGCTCGGCGGTTTCGCTGCCCGCTTTCACCGTGCCCGGCCAGCGGACGATGAGCGGCTCGCGCAGCCCGCCTTCATAGAGGTAGCCTTTGCCGGCGCGGAACGGCGTATTGTGCGTCGCCGGTGTTCCGGGGAATTCCAGGCAGTGCAGTCCGCCGTTGTCCGAGGTGAAAATGAAGATCGTTTTTTCCAACAGCCCGAGCGCCTCCACCTTCGCCATCAGCCGCCCCACCGTATCATCGAGCGTCTCGATCATCGCGGCGTATGCGGGATGATACGCGGCGGCGTTCTTCGCGATCAGTTCAGGTTTTGCACCGATGGGAATGTGCGGATTGTTATGCGGCACGTAGCAGAAAAACGGGCGCTCCTTGTTCGCCTCCATGAACTTCTCCGCTGCCGCCGTGATTGCGTATTCGCCCTTCCCGCCCTCGACTTCCGACGGCTTCGTATTGCCGGGCGGCGTCACCACTTCATCGAATCCCTGCGCCTTCGGCGAATGCTCCGCACCGCCGAGGTGCCACTTCCCAAACAGCCCCGTCGCATACCCCGCGCCCTTCAGCAGCTCCGCAATCGTCCACTCCTCCAGCGGCAATTGCCCCTCGATGCGCGGTTGCTTGAGCCGCTGAGTCGGCGCATCCGCGCGGCCCGGCAGGAAATTCGTGATGTGCAGCCGCGCCGGGCACTTCCCCGTCATCAGCGCCGCGCGCGACGGCGAGCAAATCGGCTGCGCGCAATACGCCGAAGTGAACCGCATTCCTTGCGCCGCGAGCTTGTCGAGATTCGGCGTGCGGTGGTCCTTTCGCCCGTAACAGCCGAGGTCATTGACGCCGAGATCGTCGGCAAAAATCAGCACGATGTTCGGCTTGTCGGCGGCATGGAGCGAGGCGGCGAAGATGAATAGAGCGAGGAAGAAACGCATCCGCCCACCATGCCCATCGGCCCTCTGGAAGCGAGGCCAAAACCGCACGCGGGCTCCACGTCCAGCCATTGCGTTATTGAAAACGACCAATGAGCCGGTCGTATTCGCCGTGATGCCCTATCCAGAACCAGACGATATCGTCGCCGTCCTCCACCGCAGCAGCCCGATGGGTGTGACCGCTGCGTGATGTAAAAAGTATCTGCGTCCCAGAGTCGTGGCTCACGCAGCCCTCTGCGTGACTCCCTTCACGCAAAGCGCAGATCAAAA
>JAYTMG010000376.1:0-3976 GCA_043728745.1 Verrucomicrobiaceae bacterium | reverse complement strand
ACCGCCGTCTTGCGCAAGCGTCTCTCCGGCATCCATCGCGACATCGCGTGGATCGCCCGCGAGCTGGGCGACTTCCGCTCGATGCGCATCCATGCAGGCACCGCGCTTTCCTACGCCGGCTTTCGCGGGCCGCACGCAGTGGAACTGGCCCGGCTTTGGGTCGCGGGCCTCGCTCCGTGGCTCCTCCGCTTTCGCAAACAATGAAACCCGCACCCACCATCGCCGACCTCCCGCCTCCGCCGCCCGGTCGCACCGGCTGGCCGTGGACGGAAGGCTGCGCGCCCTGCGAGGCGGGCGGCCCGCGCATCACCGTCATCACGCCCAGCTACATGCAGGGCTGCTACATCGAGGAGACCATCCGCTCCGTCCTCCTGCAAGGGCACGCAGACCTCGAATACTTCGTCCTCGACGGCGGCAGCACCGACGAGACGCGCGACATCATCCGCAAATACGAGCCCTGGCTCGCCGGCTGGCGCTGCGAGCGCGACCGCGGACAGTCCAGCGCCATCAACGAAGGCTGGGCCAAAGCCACAGGCGAACTCGTCTCATGGATCAATAGCGACGACTGGTATCAGCCCGGCGCACTCGCCGCCATCGCCCGCGCCGCGGTGCAGAAACCGGACGCCGTCTGGTGGATGGGCTGCGTCGATGACACCGACGCCGACGGCATCGTCATCAAGCGCCACCACCCCCGCGCCATGCCCCTCGCGCAGATGCTCGGCCGGCACGACTACGGCTTCCACCAGCCCGGCATGTTCTGGCGTCGCTCCCACGTTCGCCAAATGGGCCCGCTCGACGAATCGCTCCACAACAGCTTCGACGGCGACCTCTGGGCACGCAGCCTCGCCGCCCGCCACACCATGGAGTGCGTCGATGCCCCCGTCGCCTGCTTCCGCCGCCACCAGCTCAGCAAAACCGGCGGCAACATCACCCGCATGCTCGCCGAAGACCGCACCGTCTTCGCCCGCTACGCCGGGAAATTGACCGCCGCCGACCACGCTCAAGCCGAACGCTGGCTCTCCGAATACGAAGCCGAGCGAGTCCCCGCCGCCGTGTATCAACTCCTCGCCGCCGGCAAGCGCACCGCCGCCCTGCGCCAGCTCCTGCGCCACACCCGCCTCCTCCCCAAGCTCCGCCCGCCCACCCTTTTCCTAGGTGCCCTCTGGCGCATCCTCGTCACCGGAAAACCGGCACCGTGGTACCTCGAAAAAGTCGGCGGGCTGTAAATCATAGCGGCGCAGGAAACGACTTTGGATTGACCGCGAAAATCGCTAAAAGCGCGAAATAGGGCACTCACGAAAAATGATGCCCTCCCCCAGCGGGTGAGTGTTCTCTCCTTTCGCGCCTTTTGCGCTTTTCGCGGTTCTCAATCACGTTTCGAGCTAATGGCTTTATGACAACATGCTGTGACGGTAATCTCGCCCGACCAGCAGCAGAATGGTTTTCTGCCCTCGTTCGTCGTGCGGCTTTCTACGGGTGTAATTGAAAGTGGAATCCGGGCGAACAGAGCAGCGAAAGTAGGACAGGTTTCCAACCTGTCGGGCTCGCAAGGAAGAGGGCGCATTCGTGGAAATGCCCGCTGGGACAGGTTGGAAACCTGTCTTACTTTGCGCATCCCCTTTGAATCACACCCGCTTTCCACTTCGAATATTTCGGACGCTTGCTCGCGGTCGGATGGCTCGGTTAGATGCGGAATGGTCTCCGAAAACCCACAAGTCGCCCGCACTAATACGATGCTGATCATCCTGCTGCTCACAGTGGCGACTGTGATGAAGATAGCCTGGGCGGCCAACAGCATCGGGACGACGGATATCGTCCGCTTTTTCCACTTCAGCGAACTGCTGCAAAAGCAATCCATCGCGGAGACCTATGCGGCGGATTCGAGATGGAATCACACACTCACGGTCTCGTTGTGGACAAAGTTCGCGGGATTCATTACCGCAGAAAACGGTGCGGCATTTGTGCTGCTTTTCCGGCTTCCTGGCATCCTCGCAGATGTCGTCCTCGTGTGCGAACTCCTGCTCATGAGACGGCGGCTCAACATCCCTTGGCTCGCGCTATCGTTTGCTGCGATCAGTCCGATTCACCTCATCATTTCGGGCTTTCACGGAAACCTCGACGGCATCATGGCACTGCTGATCTTTCTAGCGTTTAGCGCAGCGGTCCGCGACGCGCCCGCGATGTCCGGCCTCCTTCTCGGTCTTGCATGCAACGTCAAAATCCCGCCCGTCCTGCTTGCGCCTGCGCTCGCAGCTTACTGGCTCGCTCATGGAAAGCCGTGGCGTTTCCTTGCGGGTTTCGGAGCCACTGCGGGCATGATGGTCGCGGGCGGTATTTACGCTGCGGGACTCCCATTCTTAAAGAACGTCCTCGCCTACGGGAGTATCTGGGGAACGTGGGGAATCGGCGAACTGCTTGTCGCGCTCGGCCTTTCAAAACCGGAAGTCCCACTCACTCGCTACGAGAGCGGCACCACGGCGATGATTGCCAAGGGATTGAAACTCGCAATTGTCGGAACGGCGTGCTGGCTCGCCTGGGCGCGGCGACGCGCACCAGCGGAGGAGTTGATTCGCACAGCGGCGGCGACGCTCTTGGTATTCTTCGCACTCACTCCGGGATTCGGGCATCAGTATTTCGTATGGTGGTTCGCACCGGTCCTAGTGGTCGCTCCGCGTCTCTCCATCGCGCTAGCGTCCGGAGCAGCACTTACCACCGCGCTCGTTTTTCAGTCTGGTTCCAAAAGCGCAATCCCGTGGTGGCTCGTTGAGCCACCGTTTCCCGCCACAGGCCTTCCCCTCGCGGTCTCACTTGCGACGTGGGTGGGTTTTGCGTGCGGTGCGATCTTTTTGGTGAGGTCGTGTTTCGTCACGCGGAAGAGCGACGTTTAATACCCGGACTGACTGTGAAGAGCCCACGGCATAGACCGTTTGAGGCCGTCCGAGATCGCTCCGCTTCCGAAGCGATGGGCTCAGTCCTTGGGAAACGCGGCGATCTCTGCGCGCGTCGGGGGCTCGACTTCGATGTTGTGCTTGGGTGGTTTAGGTCTTTTGCCGACAGGCTTTGGCATTGCGGGGTTGAGCTTCGGTGCGGGCTTCGGCTTTTCGCCGGGAAGCAAGCGGCCTGTGAGTTTGCCGTCGGGAATGCCGTCTTCGACATCGACTGCGTCGAGCATCTCGGAAATCTCACTCACGGAAACGATTTCCTTTTTTAACAGCAGCCGCGCGAGTGATGCGCAGTAGAGCCGCAGTCTGTCATTTTCCTGCGCGAGCGTTCGAATAGCGACTACGGCATCGACTCGGAGCTTCGCTTGCTCGGCTCCCTGCGAGTTCAGCCGAGTCTGGAGATCTTGAGGCGTCGATTTGTGATAACTGATGACATCGAATAAAAGCTCGAAGAGGTTCATGCGCGGTCTGTAGCTGGAATCCTTCGTTTTGCAGGTGAAAAATTTCCGGTTTTATGCGCCGCCATGCAGTGCATCCTCTCGCGGCAGTGCGCGGCTGTTGAGCTATTGCGAAATGACTTTGAGCCGCATCTAAAGTTGCGCACCGGTCGTAGCGGCGTAGGTGCGGACAGTGCGCGTGGTGCCGTCGTCGGCCAGGACCTGTTGGCTCACTCCGGCGGTTGACCAGTTGCCTCCGCTAGTGAAGCGCTTTGAGTCTGGCGCACTATTCTATGAACGCTCTATTTCCAGCGCGCGTCAAATCTCCGTCTGTTACTTTGCGATGGCGATTGACGAAGCGCGCATCCTCCCGCATTCGGCAGGGCAACCAATGTCTGCTCGCTCCGTCTGTCTAAAGCTCCTCGTCTCGTGGGAAAAGAAACGTCCGTTCGCCGACGAGCTTCTTCACGATGCACTCGACGACTCTCCGCTGGAGCCGCGCGACCGGGGCTTTGTCACCGAATGTTTCTACGGCGTCCTGCGCAATCTCAGTTCGCTCGATTTCCTCATCACGCGCCTCCGCGACGGCGAGCTCGA
>JAYTMG010000375.1:0-1665 GCA_043728745.1 Verrucomicrobiaceae bacterium | reverse complement strand
CCCGCCGTGATCACCGCAGGAGTAATGGCCGCGCGGCCCTCGGGCACTTCTTCTCTCTGCAATCGGACCACTTGCACCGGCGCAGTTGAGCGGGCGTTCACGAAATTTATATCCGGGCCCTCATTCACGATCACCGTGCCGTTACCCGAATCGCGGTAGGTGATGTTCGTCACGTTCACCGTGTTTTGAATGATGGTCACATTGCGCTCCGGCTCGACGATGCGTCCGAGGTACGTGCGCCCCGCGCCGAATCGCTCGCGCGGCACGAAGTTGTAGTTGCGCGCGCCGATGTCGTAATACTCGTCCACGCTTGCATTGAAGCCGCGCCCGCTGTGCGCCTCGGGCGGAAGCGGTGCCCAGCCGATGTGCGTGTCGCTTTTCCGCCAAGACACCCACGCGGGAGCCCATTCGCTGCCGGGGACCCACATCCAGCCTTCGCGTGTGTGCCGCACCCAGCGCCCGTAATGACTCGTCGCCCAGCCATGCGGCTCGTTCGAGCGCCAAGTCCAGCCCTGTTCGCTGCGCACCCATTCGCCATCCGTGTAAGGCCGCCATTTCCTGTCCTGATGCGCCTCGCGGGGCAGAAAAACGGGACCGTATCCTTCCACTTCATCCCAATCGCCGTGGGGATCGAGGGCCGTGTAAAAGAAGTCTGAGTTCCGCCCGGCACCGGTCCGTGGTGTGTTGCGCGCGCGCTCCAATTTTGCGGCGCGTTCCGCAGCGATGCGGGCTTCGTCGGCATCTGCTTTTGCACGCGATGCGGCTGCTGCTTTCATCTCGGCGATCTTCAGCGCATCATCGCGCCTGCGGAGTTCCGCTTCCATCGCAGAGCGTTGCCCTGCGGTGACGCGGGCGGCGTCATCTTCCATGCGCTTGCGGTCCGTATCGATCGACGCACGCTCTGCGGCAAGGCGGTCGGCCTCAGCGCGATTGGCGTCCGCAGCACGTTCCGTCTCGGCTTGCGCGGTCCGGATTTTTTCTTCTGCGAGCGCCTGTTTTTCTTTCTCCGCTGCACGCTCCTGCGCGGCCATGCGCTCAGCGAGTTCGGAATTTTGCTTTTTGAGCTGCTCGACTTCTGCGGCTCGTTTTTCTTCTCCGCAACCGGCGAGAAGAGCTGCGATGGTGACGCTAAGGATGATGCGTGGCTTCATGATTTGCAGCTTTGGACGCAAAAGGCCGCGAGTCGATTCTACATTTCTTCAAAATTCGCCGCCGGGGTAGGGAAGTCGATGCCCGCAATTGTCGAGAATGAAGACGGTCCCGGGAATTACCGAGGCGCTATTTCGAGCTACAGGATTTGTCCGCGCACTGATTCCACGGCATCCGCGCGATGAGCATTCCCATTCCGCACCAGTCCGTTGCGCCTGCAAATATCAGCCCCGCGCCGATGAATCCCGAGAGCCAAATGAACGAAGGATGAACGAAGTGAGAGAGCAGCACGCCGCTCAGCACGAGGGCTCCAGCGGCGATGCGCACCTGACGCTCCAGCGACATCACAGAGCTTGTTCCGCGGTTCACAGGCAGGCCCGCCTCGGCCCACCCGAGCGTGCCCCCATCGACGACATGGCAGTCGGTGAAGCCTTCTTTTTCCAGCTTCTCGGCAGCGATCTTCGCCCGACTGCCGGAGCGACAGAATACGAAAACCGGCCGGTCTTTTGAAAATCC
>JAYTMG010000374.1:0-2690 GCA_043728745.1 Verrucomicrobiaceae bacterium | reverse complement strand
TGTGCCTGCGACACCCCGACGCCCGCCTCCACCTTCGCCCGGAGCTTCGCCAGCCGTGCCGTGATCGCATCCGGCTGGAGCGCGGCGACGACGGGGCTGATGTCCTCTTGGTTCAGCAAAAGCGGAAGCGCCACCGCGCGCAATTCCTCCAGCCCGCCGGGCGCATCGAACGGCGAGCGCTCCATCACCCGCACCACCCACGGCTCCTTCGCCAGCGCCGCAGAAAAGTGCGCGGAGAAGGCGTCCATATCGACTTCATCCGAGTCCGTCACCAGACCGAAAACCAAATCGCGCGCCGAGCTAAACTCGCGGTCGGCCAGCTTGTAAATGCCCACGCTCTCGAAGTGACCGGGCAGCATGTCCAGCACGTCGCTGTTGATTTTCGCCCGCAGCGCGATGCCGCACACGGCACCGACAAGCAGCACGAAAAGAAGCACCCAAATCCGCTTCGGATGATGCACGATGAGATGAGCGACGCGGTCCGAGAGTCGCATCAGCGGACCACCGAGAGCTGATACGACACTTTCTCACCGCCATGGGAATAAGACCCCGCACCCGACGCCACCGGACGCTCCGCAAGCTGCCCCCACACGACCAGATGCCCCGGCAATTTCGCCCCCCGCGGCAACTCCCGCGCCCCCCGAGCCAGCGGCCCCTCGAAGCGAATATTCGTCTTGTCCGAAAGCACCCGCAGCAGCGAAACCCCCGCACCTTTCCCAAACTCCAGCCGCCCGCCTTCCGCCCCCTGCGAGACGAGCAACTCGCCAATCACACTCCGCCCCCCGCCCTCATAACGCACCTGCCCCGTAGCCGTCCGGGCCTTGGAAATGGGAGCAAACGTATGCGACGAAGTCGCGCAGCCTGAAAGGAACAGCGCAGTAAAAAGTGAGATATACCGAAACATCGCCACGGAAATGCCCGATCCCCGCGAGCGACGCAATTCTGTTGTTGCACGGAGCTGCGATACGGGTGTGACGAGGTTCACACTGCCCGCCACGAAGCGCACCTTTCGCCCGTGAAGCGATGATTTTCAAACTGGTCGCCTGGATGCAACAAAGCCCCCCTGAATTACTTCCATCGCACTTTAGGATTCCGGGAGGGTCCGCTTCCTGCTTTCTCAAAAACTTCCGTATTAAGCCCCGGATGAACCATAACTCCGAACGTAACTTTTTAATCACAGGCACAGCGCTTCTGGCTGTGCTGGCCGCCATGTTGGCGGCGGTCTTTTTGCTGCCCGCAGGGATCGCTCAATGGGCGGTGGCAGGTGGGTGTACTCTCGTGGCGGCGGTGCTCGTTTTTGGGATTTTTCAATTTCGCCGGGAACGGGCGGCATCCCGTGATCGACTTGCTCAGCTTCAGGAAGACTTCGAGTGTTCAGAGGATGCACGGGGAATTCTTTTCGATGGATGCGGTGACGTGGTTTTCATCCTCAGTGAGGACGGCACTTTGATCCGTGTAAACTCTGCGGGCTGGCTGCTGCTCCAAGATGCGGGGCTGGACCCGAGCGTTGCACAGCAGTGGATCGACCTCTTGCCGGAAGGAGATCGGGCTGTGGCCAACGAAGGGCTGATGACGGCTCGGGCGGGCGGCATCGGCTTTTTCCGTGCGTCGTGCAGGGTGAGTGCCGAAGTTGCGCTGAGTTTTGATGTCACAGTCACGCCGCTGAAGGTTGCGGCGCGGAACGGAGGGCGGCTGATGGCGGTGATGCGTGATGTTTCGCAGCAGCTTTGTTCGGAGGAAATGTTCCGAGTACTTTTCGATCATTCTTCCAGCGGACATTTCGTGTTCGATGGCGACCGGATTGTGGACTGCAATCATGCGGCGGTGGAGATGTTGCGGTTTTCGACGAAGGAGGAACTTCTTTCGTTAAGCGGGACGGAGCTTTCGCCCACCGAGCAGCCCGATGGTTCACTCTCGTCTGCGAGGCTGGAGGAAATCCGGGAACTCGCATTTCAAATGGGCCATTTCCGCCATGAGTGGATCGCACTCCGGCGCGATGGCGAGATTTTTCCGGTGGAGGTAGCGCTTACGCCCATCACGATGAATGGCAGGCAAATGCTGCTCGCGGCGTGGAACGACCTTTCGGAGCGGCGCTATGCGGAGCGGGCGCTGAAGGATTCCGAGGAGCGGTTCCTCGCTTTCATGAATCACAGCCCGACGCTTTGCTTCATCAAGGACGACACCGGTCGGATGATGTTCATCAATCAAGTGATGGCAGACGCATTCAGCACTTCTCAGGAGGAGATGGAGGGGAAAAACGACTTCGACTGGCTGCCTCTGGAGTCGGCACGCGCGGTGACGGAATACGACCGCCGCATCCTTGCAACGAACAAAGCGGCGCAGCAGATCGAAATGGTGACGACGGGCGACGGGAAGGAATACGAGTGGCTGGTGGTGAAGTTCCCCATCGTCACCCCGGAGCGCACGCTTCTAGGCGGAATCGGCGTGGACATCCGTGAACAAAGGCGGGCGGAGCGCGGATTGAAGCTGAGCGAATCGCAGTTCCGTGATCTCTTTGATGATGCGCCAGTGGCTTATCACGAGCTGGATACGGACGGACGAATTACCCGCGTCAATAAGACGGAATTGGCGCTGCTCGGCTATTCGCTCAATGAGATGGTGGGGCGTCCGGTTTGGGAGTTCGTTTTGGAAGCGGCCGAAGTCCGCGAATCCGTGGCGGAGAAACTGAA
>JAYTMG010000373.1:0-8598 GCA_043728745.1 Verrucomicrobiaceae bacterium | reverse complement strand
CCCCCCCGTCGCTGGCTGCGGGGCGAAGACAAAGACGGAGACCTTCAATTTCACAGGAGCCTTGCAGACATTCACAGTTCCAGTCGGCGTCACACACATCTTTGTCGAGGCAAACGGCGCGCAAGGCGGCACTGGGGCGACCGGCGGCAACGCGAGCAGTGGCGGCACAGGAGGGCTGGGGTCGAGCGCCAGCGGCGTCTTGAATGTCGCACCGGGACAGGTGCTGAATGTATTCGTCGGCGGACAGGGCGTAGCTCCCGCAGGCGGCTTTAACGGGGGCGGCAACGGCGGCTCCACAAATGCCGGCGGTGGCGGCGGCGCCTCGGATGTCCGACTCGGCGGCATCGCGGAGAGCAATCGCATCCTCATTGCGGGTGGCGGCGGCGGCGGCGGGCGGGCGGGATGTCAAACCACAGGAATCAATGGTGGCGCAGGCGGCGGTCCGAATGGTGCAAACGGTGCCGACTCGCCGAATGGTGGCGCTGGACGCGGCGCGACCCAAGCCACAGGCGGCGCGGCCGGCATCGGGTGCGCGGGCTTCCTTGGACAACCGGGGGGAACCGCGACTACCGGCACCGGCGCAAACGGCGGCGCAGGCCAAAGCTGCTGCTGCTCCGGCGCTCCCAGCGTCCCTGGCGGCGGCGGAGGTGGCGGCGGCTTCCTCGGCGGCGGCGGCGGCGGCGGCGGTTCTGCTGGCACCACTAGCTGCTCCGGCAATGACAAGGGCGCAGGTGGCGGTGGCGCGGGCGGCAGCAATTTTGCAGATCCCGCGTTCATCGGTGCCGCATCCCAATTCAGCGTCAATCTCGGAAATGGATCGATCCGCATCTGCTACATGTCCGCGCAGGACGACATCGCATTTGTCCCGCCCGGCGCTGCGACCCTGATCGATGTAAAGCGCAACGACCCGATCGACATTACGAATACTGCGACCCTCACAATCGCCACGCCTCCGCAGCACGGTACGGCCACCGTTGTGGACGGCAAAATTCGTTACACGCCCAGCGGCCCGCTGCCTCCCGGAGGCGACACGTTCCAATACAGCTTTATGGGAACGGCGACTGTCACCGTGCTCGAACTTAACTCATTTGCGGGCACCTACGACGGACTCGCGATCGACCCAGCCGCATCACCCGGAGAGGAATCGCACGCGCGCACCGGCTTCGTCCGCGTGACACTCGCGAAGTCCGGCGCATTCACTGGCACACTCCTTTTAGCCGGGCGCAAACTATCGCCTGCCGTCCGCGCCGGGTTCTCCGGATCGAACAGCAAACTCGAGATCGCTGGCGACACCGCACGCATCGCGGCACGAGTTCCCGGCGGTGAGGTAATTCTACGTTTTCAGCTCAATAGCGCCACCGGCGACATCACGGGCACCGTGGATTCAACCTCCGCCATGACGCTTAGCCGCCAAACCCCGCAAGGCGCACGAGCCGGACTTTACACACTACTCATAGACCCGGACGGCAACGTAAACACTCCGCGCGGCACCGGGTTCGCCGCCGTTAAAATCGGGACGAGCGGCTTGATTTCCATCGCTGGAAAAACTGCAGACGGCGCGCCATTTACCTGCGCATCGGGACTCCACCCCGATGCCACATTTCCGCTCTACGCGCCGCTTTATAAAGGAAAGCCAAACGAACTCGGCAGCTTGCGCGGGACGCTCGCATTTTCCAGCCCTCCTCCTGCACCCGGTGATGCCCAAGGAATTCTATCGGCCTTCAAGCCGTCGCGCCCAAAAGACAAGTCGTATGCAAACGGCTTTGCCCTTAGCCAATCCGCGTTGCTCGCCCGCTTCAATCCTCCCGTGCCCGATTCCTTCGTGCTCGCACTCAATGCCGGAACGGACAATTGCGGAATGAACATAGACGGCGGAAACTTCGCAGCCATCAATACGGTCTTCACGCTTACGAGCAAAAATACTTCGGTCTTTTCGCAGCCGAACGCCACCAAGCTCTCGCTCAAATTGAACGTGAAAAATGGTACCTTCACCGGTTCATTTATCCATCCCACGAGCAAGAAGCCGACCCCCCTTGCGGGCGCACTCCTCCAGAATGCTGTGAGCGGCGCTGGATTCTTCGTCGGCCCCGGTCTGGAAGAAGGAGGCCGCATCATCATTGGCGCGCCCTAGTGGTTGGTCAGTCGTAGTTTGATGGTGGATCGAAAATGACGAATGACGAATGACGAATGACGAAACGCAAGCGAGTTGATTCTGCTGCACGCTTGCGACTTCGTCATTCGTCATTCGTCATTCGCCCGTCATTCGTCATTTGCGAAACGTCCCACATTCCACGTTTGTTGAGCCACTCGATATTTTCGTGGTGATGTGCTTGCAAACATTGACGCCGCGATGTTCTCACGTTGCTCGTGATTAAAAACATACTCGTCCTCGGCTCGGGCAGTGCCGGGCTGATTGCTGCCATCACGCTCAAACGCAAACTCCCGGCGCTCCATATTCGCATCGTGCGGAGTCCAGAGCTGGGGGTGATCGGCGTGGGCGAGGGGACTACGCCAAATTTTCCCGCCCACATTTTCGAGTATCTCGGGATCAGCCGCGCTCGTTTTTACGCGCTGGCGGAGCCTACGTGGAAGCTCGGCATCCGTTTCCTTTGGGGGCCGCGCGGGCGGTTTGACTACACGTTCGACCAGCAGATGGATAAGCATTGGAACGACCTGTCGATGCCGAACGGCTATTTCTGCGCAGACGAATTCCGCTGCGCGAGCGTGCCGAGCGCGCTGATGTGGCATGGCAAGGCGTTCGCGAAACAGCCGAACGGCTGCCCGGATATTCAGCCGTGGCACGCGTTCCACATTGAGAACAAAAAGTTCGTGGAGGTGCTGGAGCTGGTCGCGCTGGAAAACGGCGTGGAGATTATCGACGGGAAAGTCATCGGCTCGGAGCGGCTGGCCGAGGGTGGCGGAGTCGCGGCGGTGCAGCTCGAAGACGGGCAGCGCATTGAGGCGGATTTTTTCGTGGATTCGAGCGGCTTTCGCAGCGAACTGCTGGGGCGGGAATTGGCGGAGCCGTTTGTCAGTTTCGACCGTTCGCTTTTTTGCGACCGCGCCGTGGTGGGCGGCTGGGAGCGGACGGACGAGCCCATCCTGCCATACACGACCGCCGAGACGATGGACGCCGGTTGGGCGTGGCAAATCGAGCACGAACACCACATCAACCGCGGCTATGTGTACTCCTCGCAGGCCATCTCGGACGACGATGCTGCCGCCGAGTTTCTGCGCAAAAATCCGAAGGCGCCGAGCTCACCGCGTGTGGTGAAATTCCGCTCGGGCTACTACAAACGGCAGTGGGTCCACAACGTCGTCGCCATTGGAAATGCGGGCGGATTCGTCGAGCCGCTGGAAGCGACGGCGCTGATGATCGTTTGCGGAAATGTGCAGATGTTATTGGAAATGCTCACGCGCAGTCGGCTGAATCCGACGCCGCAATGGCGCAATCTTTTTAATGACCTCACGGAGCGCGGCTGGCTGGATATCCGCGACTTCCTCGCCCTGCACTACAAGCTCAACACCGCGCTGGATACTCCGTTTTGGAAACACTGCGTGAACGATACGGATGTGAGTGGCATCGGGGCGCTGCTGGAGTTTTACGAGGAGAACGGCCCGACTGGTTTTTGCCGCTACCGGCTGCCTGATACGCGCAACGACTTCGGCGTGGAAGGCTACCTCGTCATGCTCGTCGGCAACCGCGCACCTTATCGGCTGAAATACACGCCGACGGAAATGGAGCGCATCGGCTGGGAGCGCCACCGCGCGGAGTTTAACGCCGTCGCGGAAAACGCGCTTGATGTAAAAGACAGCCTCACATTTGTCCGGCACCCCGGATGGAAATGGAATGCCGACGGGCAGTAGCCCGGCGCGCGGGCTCTACTTGAATCCGTAGGCGAGGGACCAGCGGGTGCGCTTGGTCGGGGAGTCTTCGGCGACGACGCGTAGAAAGTAGGTGCCGGTGCGCTTGGGGATGACTTTGACGGCGGCGCGTGGGCCTTTTTGCCATTCCTCGGTGTTGCAGAGTTTTCCGTCGGGGTCATAGACGTGGAGGGAGACGTTGGCTTTGTCTTCCTCGGAGCCGAGCCAGAACCAATAGGTGTTTCCTTTGAAAAGCTGGTGGCGGACAATCATGGGCTGGCGAGTGGGGAGGATGCCGCTCCAGAATTCGTCGCGGACGAGGTAGCCTTGCTTGACGTAAGGTGTGGCGATTTCGAGGGCGCGCGAGTGGGAGTCGTCCACGACGGCAAATGCGGTCGTCGATAGGGCGATGGCGATGACGAGTAGGAATGAGGTGATCGTTTTCATGGCTTAGTTCGATTTGCGCTGGATGGCGGCGACGAGCGATTTGGTGATGGTGCCAGCGTCGCTGACGGATTTTTGCGTGATGCGGGCGTTGCCTTGCGGGGAGGCGATGGGCTTGAGCTCGGTGAGCCCTTTGCGAATCTGGCTGATGAGCGGGCTGGCCTTTTGTCGATCGCGGAGGGCGTCGATCTTCACCCCGAAGTGCTCGATGAGCATGGGCTGGCGGAGGAGCTCGGCTCCGTCGCGGTCGAAGTCTGCACCGACGACGGCGCAGAGGGCCTCGGTGCCGCGAAGCCAGCCGCCGATGCTGACGAGGTTCGCGAGGGGTTCGCTGCTGAGTTCGACCATGGCCTCTCGGACATCGGTGAGTGCGCCATCGAGTTCGACGCGGACGCGCTGCCACTCTTTTCTGTCGGCAAATTCGACGACGCTGTTCGCGCGGCGGACGACGGCTTTGCGGACGCCGAGCGCATTTGAAAAGGTGAGGATGGCGCGGCCAAGGTTGCGGACTTCGTCGGCGTCCTCAGCTTCGACGGCGATGAAACCTTCCGCGATGATAGTGCCGAGCATGAGGGCGATTTGGGAAGCTTCGCCGGTGGGCTTGGCCGTGCTGGATGCGCGGTTGATGAGTCCGGCCCATTTGGGGCGGCCGAGTTTGTCGAGCGCGGCGAAAACTTCGCTTGGAACAGGGACGATGACTTTATCGACGAACCTTGCCTGGCTCGGGAGCGTGGGCGGAGGGGGCTCGATGGCGAGCGCAGCGGCGGAGATGGCAAGCAGGGCGAGGCATGTGGATTTCATAGCGTTGGCGCACACGATGCCGGGAGCTTGGCGAAATGGCTAGCCTGACTTCGCGGATTCGACTTGAAAACAACGGCTGTTTTTTCGCTTCACCGCCCCAAAACCCGTTGTTTTCCTAGACCGATTTTCCCGAAGTGCTGTCGGGTAAGATACGTCCCTCGGCGGGCGCTTCTTTTTGTAAAAGATGATCCTACTTCGCCCGCAGCCAGCCGACGATGTCCTCGCGCAGTTTGCGCGCGTCTTTATCGAGCATATACATCATGTGCCCGCTCTCGTAATGGGCGTACGTGATGTTTTTGCGCAGCGAATCGGGGATTTCCAGATGGTCGATGGAATACCGTGTCGCATCGGGCGGCACGGCGAGATCGCGCAGACCGGCGCAGACGAGCAGTCGGTATGAAGGGTTCATTTTCATCGCATCGGCGAGCGCTCCGTCGGTGCCGGCAAAGCGGTTGGAGTATTTCGTGTAGTTCCACGGCAGCCCGCCGAGGACGCGGTAAGTCTGGTCGGTTTCCCAGCCGAGTGTGCCGCGCAGGTAGGCGTTGGCCATCGCGTTAAACGGGCCGACGATGGCGGAAAAGCTCGGGTCGAATTCCGGATTAGGCTCGGAGCGGTCGGAGTCCTCTGCCGTGACACGTCCGTCGAAGCGACCGACGATCTTCCCCTCGGCGCGAAGCAAGTATTCGCGGAAAGCGCTCGGGCTTACGCGGATGTTGTGATTCTCGATGAGTTCCACGGGCAGCGATGTGAAACGTGAGAGTTTCATCGCGATTGCTCGCCGTTCCTCCTTGGAAATAAGCCGTCCTTTCAGCAGAGCCACGGCGTATTCGCCGAAGGCAAACGCCCGCGCTTCGGCCTGGATTGCCGCGAGGTCGCCCGCGATCTTGCCGTGGTAGTGCGCCGTCGCCGTGAGCGTGGGGAGGAATGTCATGTAAGGCAGATCGTTCCCTGCGCCGGAGAGCGTCGCAAAATTGAACACCCCGCTTACGCAAACAAAGCCGCCGAGCATCATCCCGTGCTTGTCCTGCAAGTAGTCGCTCAGCCCCGCGCCGCGCAGACCGCCATAGCTTTCTCCGCAGAGAAATTTCGGCGACATCCAGCGATTCTCGCGAGTGGTGAAGAGGCGGATGAATTCGCCGCACGCCTCCACGTCCTCATCCACGCCCCAAAACTGCTCTCCCTTTTCGCCCTTCGCCGGACGCGATCCGCCGGTGCCCACCGGGTCGAGAAAAACGAGGTCCGTCGCGTCGAGGATGGAATCCGGGTTGTCCGCAATAGTCCCGATCGCCGCGAATGTCTTCCCGTCCGGCGGCAGCGAAATTTTCTTTGGCCCGAGCCCGCCAAAGTGCAGCCACACCGCCGCGCTCCCCGGCCCGCCGTTGAAGCAATACATCACAGGCCGCGTCGGGTCGGTGGAAGCCAGCGTTTTTCCATCCGCGCCCGTCGCCGCGTAGTAAACGAAGAATACATCGGCGCGTGGCGTGCCGTCGTCCTTGAGCAGCGGCAGCGTCCCGGTCTTGGCGATATAAGTGACGTCGTTGCCGGCGATTTTCACCGAGCCTTTGGTTTCTTTCGGTTCCTTGGGCTTGTCCTTTTTCTCTTCCTTTTTGTCGCCCTCCTTTTCCTTCGGCGGTTCAGCAGGCTTCGTTTCCTGCGCGAAAGTGCTGGCGGCCAGTGCGGCGGAGAAGAGTAGGATTTTGAACATAAAAATGCAGTCGGAATCGAGCGAGCCAGCGTGATTGCCGCTCCACATCGGGCGCTGCCTATAGCAACGCGAACCCACTCTGCCAAGGGTTTCGCGTAAGCCGAAGTCGTTAGAGGACTCGGCTACTTGCGCGCGGTAGCAGGCTTACGCCAGACAGCCGTCGAGTTGTTTGCGAATGACGTCTTCTTTGAGGTTTTTGCCGATGAAGACGAGCTGGCTTTCGCGTTTCTCGCCCTTTTCCCACAAGCGGTCCCACAACAGCGTGAAGCGGTTGTTGACCCCGTGGAATATGGCTCGGCGCGGGTTGCCAGCGACGTTGAGGAAGCCTTTGCTGCGGTAGATCTGCTCTTTTTCGGACATGTCTTGCACGAATAATTCGAGCTTCTCGATGACGAACGGTTTGTCGTACGAGTAGGAGAAGGAATTTACGTCGTGGTGATGCCGATTGCGCATCTCGTTGAGGAACTCGGGGTCCACGGCAAGCTTCCGGTCTAGGTCGAACGCGTGCATGTCGAGCAACTGCTTGATGTTCGCCTCGGAATGGCTGGTGCGGACGATCTGGCAATGCTCGTTGAGCCCTTTGATGATGCCTTCGACTTTCGTGAGCTGGGCCTCATCGACGAGGTCCACTTTGTTGAGCAGCACGTAGTCGGCGTTCACGATTTGCTCCCGCGCGGTGTCTTGCGAGGCAATGTGTTTTTCCACCTGCTCCGCATCGACGACGGTAATAATGGAGTCGAGCATCACATGCTGCTGGAGCTGCGGGATGTTCAAAAAGGTCTGCGCCACCGGCTGCGGGTCGGCAGCGCCGGTCGTTTCGATGAGGATGTAGTCGAACCCGCCGCGTTTCAGCAGCTTCTTCACGCCTTCGACGAGGTCCTTGCGCACCGAGCAGCAAAGGCAGCCGTTGCTGAGCTCCAGGATATCGTCCTTGGTTTTCTCCACGAGCGCGCCGTCGATGCCGATCTTGCCCATCTCGTTGACGATGACGGCGAATTTGTAGCCGTGCTGCTGCTTGAGGATGTAGTTTAACAGGGTCGTCTTCCCGGCTCCGAGGAAGCCGGTAAGGATGGTGACGGGAATGCGTTTTTGGCTCATGGAAAAATGGAATTGGTTCTGAAAACGAAACTGGCGGCTGGGAGATAATCTCCAAGCCGCCAGTTTGAAAGGTTCGTTACCGAATTAGCGCTTCTTGCGAAGCATCGGGAGACCGGTGCGCTCGTTCTCGATGACTTCCATGTTTGCTGGAACTGCATCGAGGCCGCCTTCTGGCTTCACCTCACCGGCGAAGAAGTAAAGCGTGACTTCCTGACCACCCTTTAGCTTTTGAAGGCGGTTGTGAAGGTAGTAGGTTTTTTTGGATTTTTTGGAAACGACTGAGAATGCCATATCGGTGTTTTTAAGTAGTGGTTGATTTGAAGAGTTAAACTGGAAAATTCAGACTACGCGCTGCTTACGCAACAAGGCCAGCCTTTTTCAGCGTGGCGTATGCGCCGTTCTTGTTGATCGTCTTCATTGCCCGCGCTGTGAGCTTTACAGTCACAAAACGCTTCAGCTCAGGCACCCAGATACGCTTGGTGCGCAGGTTCGGCAGGAAGTAACGCGGTGTGATCGCAGTCACGTGTTGACCGATACCACCTTTCTTCTTGGCCAGACCGCGGCGATGAATCTTGTTTCCCCGGATGGGCTTGGCTCCTGTGATGTCGCAAATAACGCTCATAAAATATCGTAGAAAATCTATCTGTGGTTTTGAAAAGGGGCGCGGAACATGGGGATGTTGCGAT
>JAYTMG010000372.1:0-7561 GCA_043728745.1 Verrucomicrobiaceae bacterium | reverse complement strand
TTTCCGCCTCTCGCGAGCCGCGTCACCATCCGACACTTCAACAATCAACAATCGACATTCATCAATCGATATTCCCACGCGTCACCATCGCCCTGACTCCATTCCCCCCTTTAATCACGCCCTGGGAAATGGGTGAGTGGGCTTTCCTCTTGCGAGAGGGGTTCCTGTGGGTACTAGTCATAGGGACTTTCCATCCATGATTCTGAGATTTACCCGTCTGCTCGTCCCCGTTCTTTTCGCTTTATTTGCGTTTTCGGGCGGCGCGCGCGCTGAGGCGATCTTACAGTACTTCAATACTTCGTGGAAGGAGATCGAGCGCCGCATCCCGGAGGTCGCGGAGGCCGGGTACACTTCGCTCTGGCTGCCGAATCCGTGCAAAGGCGCTTCGGGCGGTTTCTCGGTGGGTTACGATCCGTTCGACCGTTTCGACCTCGGTGACAAAAACCAGTCGGGCACCGTGGCGACGCGCTATGGGACAAAGGCGGACCTGCTGCGGCTGGTGGAAGTCGCGCAGCGATTCGGGGTCCGCGTGTATTTTGACAATGTGATGGCTCACAACGCCGGGCCGCTCGACAACGTGAACGCGGGCACTCTTTTCCCGAGTATTCCGGGCTTCGTTCCTGAGGATTTTCATCTCGTCCGGAGGAACGGGGGAGGCTGGCGGAAAGCGAGCGATAGTGTGGATTATAACGATGAGTGGCAGGTGCTGAATCGTAATCCGTTCGCTTGGGACATCGCTCAGGAGGATCAAAATACGAGCTTCGATCCGGTGGGGCAAACGGAGGGTCTCGATTATCCAAAATGGATTGGCATCCGCCATCCGGGGCAGACGCGGATTTATCCGGATACGGACTTGCCGGGAGTGACGGATGGGCAGGGGAGTGTCGTTCGTCCGTTTGCGGACAAGGAGCCTTTCGTGGATGCCAACGGGAATGGTCGCTTCGACTGGACGGATACGAATGCGAACGGCCAGCACGATGTCGGCGAGGCCGGTGAGGCGTTCACCGATACGGGCGTGGACCCGAGCGTTCCCGCGCGTCAAACTGCTGCGTGGGGCTTTGGTGATGGGCGCTATAATATGGGGAATCCGGTGCCGGAGGATGTGAACGGGATGCTTATCCGTTCGATTCGCTGGACGATTGATCAGACGGGCTGCGATGGATTTCGCCTCGATGCGGTGAAGCATGTGCCGAGCTATTTTTTCGGGCAGCAATCGGGCGCGAAAGATCCGTCGAGCGCGGGATTTCTGGGCGGTGCGCAGGCGCAGTTTAATCTCACGCACGGCTATTCCGATTGGTCGAGTCACCGCAACTCGAACTACTCGACGGAGGCTGTGCGCGATGACCTGATGCTCTTCGGCGAGCACCTCGGTGCGCCGCCAAATCCCAATGGCTACCTCGATGCCGGAATGCGAATCGCGAACGATGACTTCATCAACAACGTCGGCGGATTTGCTGGCATCGGTTCGAGTTTGCTGAACTTCGACCAGCCTGGCCGGTTCACATTTGGCGTGGACGGCGGGATGATGTATTGCCTGAGCCACGACAATAACCACATGGCGGGCAGCGAGCGTCCTGCTGCCCATCAGTACATGCTCACTCGCGCTGGCGTGCCGATCGTTTACACGGACGGATATAATATCGCTGGTGGACCGGACTATTTCCCAAAGCCGTCTTACGTTCCGTTTCTCGGACAATACGGGCAAACCTACGTCACCGGCAGTCTTCCGGTGCGGCGGGACTTCATCCGCGGCGACCAGATTTCCCGATGGTCTTCGCAGGATTACTGCGCGTGGGAATTTCGCGACAAGAGCGAGAATGGGGCGATGTCGGACTCGGATGGGACGACACTCGTCGTCATGCACGCGCGGAACTATGTGGGTGGCCAGCAGATGCCTTTCGGCACGACGTTCCCGAGCGGCGCACGGCTGAAAAACTACTCGCCTTTCAACGGTCCGTTTTACGTCACCGTGGGCAATGACGGGCGTCTCCGCGGCGACGGAGATCCGAATCCAGTCATCGTGCCGACCGGCGGATACTTTGCATTTTCCTACGACGTGCCGGAATTGCCCGTGGTGTGGAATGGTTCAACGAAGATTCATCCCATCGACATTTTCGAAAACGGCGTGGCCGTGCCGACCATCGGCGTTCTCCGCAAGGACGGCGCAAACGGCGACCCGAACTATAACTACACGGCGCAAATCCCGATTGTGCGAAATGGCACCAACCTTCGCTTCACCGCGCGGGCTGATGGTTCCACAGCGAATCTGCTGATGAGGCTCGATGCGGGTGTGAATATCAATTCGCAGATGGGTGCCGGCTTTCCCGCAGGTCGCGACAATCCGCCGGGCACAGCGACGGACACTTTTCTCGGCTACGAGCAGATGCGTTTTGTGCATCGTGTGTCGGAAAAATTCGCGGCCCAACTTATCACTTCGCCCTCCCGTGATATTCTCGGATCGGCCGGCGCAGAGACGTGGCAATGCACCATCGGCACGGCAGGCTTTACGCGCAACGACGGCGCGGGTGTGAGCACCGACACTGACACGGCGGACTGGGTTTATCACAGCCCCGGCGCTGCGGACATCAACGGTACCGCGCAGACGCAATTCTTCCCGGCACCGATCGCCGCCAGTGGTCAGGCGGTTTCGCTTTGGACAAAGATTGGCTATAAGGCGGACGGCATTACGAAAGCTTGGCTCTACTACACCACCGACGGTGCGACGTTTCCCGAAGGCAGCGCCGGAGTCGGACGCGGCACGACGCAAGTTGTAGCGCTCGCGTTCGATCGCGACGGCACGGTCGATGGAAGCGGCACGCCTGAATGGTGGCGCGGGACCATTCCGGCGCTCCCGGCATCGACCGTTCTGCGCTACAAAGTCGGCGTGCATAAAACGACGGCTGCGATCCGTTTCCCGTCCAATCCGGACCAAGTCACCAAGAAGCAAAAAATGGAGACACTTTTCGAAGTCGCAAATTTCAACGCAACGGCTGCGACAGTTTATCCACATGCGAATCTCGGTGCCCGCACGACGGGCCTTGCTGAAGGATTCCATGTCCTCCGGACGCGGGCATTTTTGGAGCGCACCGGTCAGGCTTCGCTCTTCAAGACAAACACGCAGACGTTTTACTACGACACCCAGCGGCCTGCCGGGACGATCCTCTTCCCTACGGAAAATGCGACGATTGCAGGCACCGCCTACGGCTTCGTGGTGCTCACCGATGCGAGCACGACTAGCGTGCAATTTAACATCCTCGACTCCAGCGGGACCAACGACTCCGCCGCGAATGGGAACGGTGCGAACAATTGGGCGAACGCCACCGAAGTCACGCCATCGCAGCTCGGCGCATCGGGCTACGCTCGCGAATGGCGCTTCGATTACAAGAACCTCCCGAGCAGCTTGGATGCAATCATCAGCGTCCGGTTCCGCGAGGCATCGTCGTCGAGTAATAATGCGATTTCCGATGACGCCGTGGGCTGGTTCACCACGCTCACGCGCAACGTCCACACGGGTTCCGATGTGAATCTCCACATCGCGTATCCTGCCGTCGATGGCACGGTGGTGGACCCGAGCTACGTGGCGAAAGTCTATTTCGACAAGAGCCTCGGAACCGCCATTAGCGATGCGCAGTTGATCGGCGAATTCACGCTCGCGCTTGGCGGCACGCTCATTCCTCGTAGCAGCTACAGCATCATCCGCAATGAGACCGCGACCGAAAGCGCCCTCGCATTTCAGTTCCCCAATTTTTACACGGGCAACCCCAATGATCTCCATGAACTGCGGGCCACACATCAGCGCGGCGACATCACGCTAAGCGACACGCGCGACGTAAAAGCCGCGCCCGGCGCGATCGTCGATAGCGACGGCGATGGCCTGCCTGACTATTGGGAAAATCAAAACAGCCTCGACCCGAACAACCCGGATGGCGATGAAGGCGCGGGAAGCGACAAGGACGGCGACGGCGTCTCCGCAATCCTGGAATTTCTCGCCGACTTCAATCCTGCGGACCCGAACGACGGGCGACTTCTCACGCCGATCATTTCGCCGTTCGGTGCGACAAAGCGGCTGCAATTCCCCGTCATTACGAACCGACGTTATCAAGTCGAGACGACCATCGACTTTGTGTCGTGGGGGAACATAGGGCCGAGCTTCACGGTGCCCACCGCGAACCCGACTTACTTATGGACCGATCCGTCTGGCACTGTCCCAAATCGCTTTTACCGCGTTCGCATCAGCCTTCCGTAGTTCGACATTCGCCGGAGCACGCATTCAAGCATTGTGGATAGAGACGAATGAATATCGAACGCATCACGGCGCTTTTTGCTGAAAACTTCACGCAATTTGGTGAACTCGGCGCGAGCCTGAGTGTCTGGAAGGATGGCGCGGAAGTCGTGTCGCTGGCGGGAGGTTGGTGCGACCGTCAGCAAACGCGACCTTGGACTGCGCAGACTCCGGTGCTCGTGTGGAGCGCGACGAAAGGGCCGGCGGCGGCTTGCGTGCTGCACGCGATGCAGGAGCACGGTTTGCATTTAGAGACGCGGGTCGCGGAGATTTGGCCGGAGTTTGCGGAGGCGGGAAAAGGGGGCATCACCTTGGGTCAGGCGCTGTCGCATCAGTCGGGCCTGCCGGTGCTGGATCGCACTGCATCGGTGTATGCCCACGCGGAGGTGGCGGCGGCAATTGCCGCGCAGGAGGTGCATTGGGAGCGCGGAGCGGGACACGGATACGGGCCGCGCGTGTTCGGCTTTCTGCTCGATGAAATAGTTCGCAGAATCACGGGGCGCGCGCTCGGGGAATATTGGCGCGCGGTTTTTGCAGAGCCGCTCGGGCTCGATTTCTGGATGGGGATTCCCGACGGGATGCAGGACCGGGTAGCGAGCGTTTTTCCAGCGAAGGGCGCTCCGCCCAGTGACCGTTTTTACACCGCGTTTGCCACGCCGGGTTCGTTCACTATTCGCGCTTTCGGGTCGCCGAAGGGGCTCCACGGAGTCGCCACGCTAAACACTCCGGAGGCCCGCGCTGCTTCGTTTCCGGGCTTTGGCGGAATCGGCACGGCGCACGCGCTGGGGAAATTTTATGCCATGCTCGTGAATGGCGGCTCGATGGGTGGGCGGCGCTTTTTTGAGCCGTGGACACTCGATTGGATGACGACGACGCTCGCGCAAGGCGACGATCGAGTCCTGCACATGGATACCGCATTTTCCGCAGGCTTCATGCGCGATCCGATCGGCGCGGACGGGGAAAAAGAGCGCCGGCATTTTGGTCCGTCGCTTCGTGCATTCGGGCATCCGGGTGCGGGCGGGAGCATGGCTTTTGCCGACCCGGAAAACCAAATCGCATTCGCCTACGTGATGAACCAAATGGAGCCGGGTGTGCTTCCGGGGCCGAAGTCTTTGCGGCTTGTGGATGCGGTGTTCGAGCAATCGTAGTCTATTTGTTTTCAGCGTCCTTGCGCGGCGCGCTTTCACCATGCTACATCGCTGGCGTTGCGTTACCTAAAAGCATCCATCATCTGCGGCGTTCTCGCCTTTCTCCTCTCTGCGGGGCTCTTCGAGCTCGGCGCTTTTCGCGGGCTGGATGCAGGGCTCGCGATTTTTATCGAGCAACCGTCGCCCCCGACTGTGGAGCGCTTCCTCCAATACGCGCTGATGCTTCTCGCGAGCATGGGTATCGCGTGGACGACTATCGACATCGGTCGGGCTTCGCTGAAATTTGTGGTGGCTCTTGTCGCTCTCGCGGAGTGTGCGACGATGACCTGGGTGGCCGATATGTTCGACGGATACTTCAGCCCGGTTGGGACGATGTGCGCGATCAGTTTTTCGTTTGTTTTCGGGTTCATTTACTCGCAATCGCCGCCGGGACGCCGGAAGCAAGAAATCTATCAGCTCCTCGGAGATCGCGTTTCCGCATCGACGTTCAAAGCGCTGCTCGATTGCGATGTACCGCTGAAATTTGAAGGCGAGCAGCGGGATGCGAGCGTGATGGTGTGCGAGGTATTTAATCACGAGCAGCTCGTCGGCGCGATGCGCATCAACGACTACGTCGCGATGATGAACTCGTTTCTCCGCAATGCCGCCGACTTGCTCGTGGAGAAAGGCGGATACGTTGACGAGTGCGACGGCGAGACGTTGCGTGTAGTTTTCGGCGCGCCGCTTCCGGATGGTGTACATTCGCTCCGAGCCTGCGAAGCGGCTCTGGCGCTTGCGGAGAGGCTCGATGCAGTGAATCAGGAATGTCACCAGGTTTGGGGGCAGATGTTCGATTACCGCATCGGCATTAACTCCGGGGAAATGATCATGGCCGCGTATGGTTCGGGAAGAATGGGCACCTTTAGCGTGACGGGGGAGCCTGTCGAATTTGCACGGCGGCTGTGTATCGCGAACACCATTTACGGCTCGCGGATTCTGGTGGGCGCTTCGACATTCAACGCCGCTGAGGGCTCGGTGGAAGTGAGGCCGATGGAGTTGATCCAGCGCTTCGATGATCCGATGAACCGGGAGGAAGTATATGAGCTCCTCGGGCTGGCAGGCGGACTGCCGGAGTCCGAAGCACTGCGGCGCGAACACTTTTGGAAAGGCGTCATTTTTTACCGCGGACAACGGTGGGCCGAGGCGCTCGCGCAGTTCTCTTCTGCCCGCGAAATCTCGGGCAGCGACGGGCCGAGCGAATTCTATATCCACCGCATTGAGCAACTGCGCGCGGGAGTGCCGTTGCTCGATTGGAACCGGGCTAGGCTTTGAAAACGACGCATTATCCATTGCCAATCCGAGTTCTGGTCGGCGAACTGAAGAGGCTTCCTGGCATCGGTCCGCGCAGCGCAGAGCGCATCGCTCTGTGGATGGTGCAAAGCCGTGACGCTCGATCCGCAGACGTGGCCGCTGCGATTGCAGCGGTGAGCGCGCGCATTCGTCCTTGCACCTGCTGTGGGTTTTTCACCGAAGCCGAGCTTTGTGAATTCTGCGCAGACGACACCCGTGACCGCTCGGTTCTGTGCGTCGTGGAGCAGCCGACGGACGTGCTGCCGCTCGAAAGAACGGGCCGTTTTCGCGGACGCTATCATGCGCTCGGCGGTCGCATTTCGCCGTTGGAGCATATCGGGCCCGAGCATCTACGAATCGCGGAACTCATCGCGCGGGTGAGGGCGGAACCGCCGCAGGAAATTATTTTTGCACTCGGTTCCGATGTTGAAGGGGAGGCGACGGCTAATTACATCGCGGGACTGCTGCGCGAGTTTTCGGTGAATGTGACGCGGCTCGCCCAAGGGCTCCCTGCTGGCGGCGGTCTCGAATACGCGGATGAGTTGACGCTGAGTCGCGCGCTTTCGGGGAGGACAAAGGTTTAGGGTCGCCAGGGACGGGTTTCATCGCGGTAGGACTGCGCTCGTTCCTCGCTTGCCCGAGTGCTCTGTCAGTCGTCGTGTGATGGTAAGCCAGCGTGTTTATCGGCGGTGACTGGTGAGTGGTGATTAGTCGCAAGCGGGGAACCACGCCAACACGCTTGCGACCAGTCACCACTCACGAGTCACAAGTCACCGCCCGATTGCTCAAGCGGCTACCACCA